>CANIHR010000298.1 GCA_947467185.1 Bryobacterales bacterium | reverse complement strand
GCCGCCATCGCGGCCTAGTTGCTTCTCCAGGAAGATGTTGCCGACGAAGGCCTCGGTGCGATATCCACGGGCGTGAAAAAACGAAGCCAAAGTGGGCAGGCTTTTGGGGATGTTACTGGCGTTGGATTCCACACCGTTTTCCCAGGGCAGGGTGGAGGTGAGCAGCGCGGTGTGGGCGGGCAGTGTGAGTGGGACCGGCGTGGCGGCATTCTCGTAAACAGTGCCTTCGCCGGCCCAGCGATCGAGATTCGGGGTCTTCGCGGTCTTATGGCCGTAGGTCCCGAGGCGGTCGGCCCGCAGGGTGTCGAGCGAGATCAGGATAACGGGTGTTTGCTGCGCGTACAGGGTGGCGGCAAACCCGAGGAGTGCGAGGCCCTTCATTTTCCGAAGGCCGAGAGGGGCGGGATGAAGCACCCGACCGGGTTCACTTCCGGCTTCGCGACCGGCTTGCCGGTAAAGATCGCGTCGAGCGCATCGCGAAGGTCGCGCTCAGTGACAATGCGGCGTTTCTTGCCGAGCGCCACGTAGAAGTTGTCGATGCGGCCCTTGTAAGCGACCGATTTGTCGTCGCGGATCAGGAAGACCTGCGGGGTGACAGTGGCTCCGGTGGCATCGACCAGGGCGTGGGTGCGATCCACGATTTTCGGATAGTTGCCGTGGGCGTACTCTTCGGCATGTTTGGCCGCTGCAGCATCGGTCAAAGTCGGATCGACGTAAGCGAGGGCGCAGCGCAAGCCCTTCTCACCATACTGTTCACAGACGCGGCGGATCTCCTGTGAATAGTAGTTCGAGATGGGGCAGTCCTGCGAGACGAAGAAGACGGCGGAAACTTCACCCTTCGCAGGATGGAGTGGTGTGCGGGGTGTCCCGGCGACGTCCGGAACGCGGATGTTGGGGTTGGTGATGGCGGCGAGCGCGAGGAGGAACAGGGGCTTCACTGCGGGTTAGAACACAAACGCGAGGCCGCCACGAACGCTGCGGGGCGTATTGACGAGGAGCAGGGGGCGACCGTCCGTCATGGTGAGGCCGAGATAGCCCTGCGCCAGCATGTTGCGGAGTTCTGCGGTGGCTTCGAGCCTCCAGGGGACGCCGGGAGGCGTCGGGATGGGCTGACGGAGCGTGATGTTCATGCCCGGGCCGGGACGGATAGACTGCGTGGCGAACTGAGGGAGGGGCAGGGCGGACTGGTAATTCGTCCACTGATAGCTGGCGACGAACTTCGTGCCGATCTGTTTAATGGTGCCCGAGGCGCGGAACGTGACGGCGGGACGGTTGCCGGCCTGCATGACCTTGCGGAGATCATCGGCAGTGCGAAGGGCGGCGCGGGTCGGAATCATGACGCCGTTAGAACCGAAACTGGCGCTGACTTTGTAGTTCTCGTTCACGTCCTGCGTGACCGTAGCAAGGTAGCCATAGGTGTCGAAGCGTCCGGCATTGAACAACGCGCTGCGCGAGAACATGTCGGGCAGCAGATCACCCTGGAAGAGACTGGCGTCGGGATTCGCAATGGTCAGCGTTGTGTTGGAGATGCTTTCGCGGTAACCACTGAAGCGGTATTCGCGGGAACCATAGCGCTGGGTGACACCGATTTCGTAGTCGTCACCGCGTTGCACGCGGGCCCGGCCATTGTCGAGCGAGATGCGGGGCATGACGGCGAGGGAACTCAGATCACGGTGCAGGTCGGCGTTGGTTTCGGAGTTTGAGGTGCCGACTCCCAATTCGGGACGCGCATTGCCGGAAGTCCAGGTAATGTCGGCGGCGCCGTGGGGAATCTGGTGGGTCAGACGGGCGTAAGGACTCAGGTAGTGCAGCTTGTCAACAAACGAGACCATGTCCAGGCCGAAGCCATACTCTACCGTCATCGCGTCGGTTACCTGGGTCTTGTCGCCAAGACTGACGGAGATGGCACGGAGCATCGGGAGCGACGATTCGGTAGGTCCATTGCCAATGCGGGGCGCGAGGGCCATCTGGCGCATGGTCACGGAAACGGCCGGGCTGGCGCCGAGGACGTCACGAGAGTAGGTGGTGCGGATGGCGGCAGCCGGACTGCCCGCCGCGGCGCCCATGCCCACGTTGCCGCTCACCTTCACATGGTTATCGCCGTAGACCGAGGTGGCGAAGGCGAACTGGGTTCCGAGGTCAGCTTCACCGGATTCGGCCAGCGTGTGCATGCCGTCGGAGGCGGAGATCTTAACCAGTGCGCGGGAACTGCTGAAGATGGCCGCACGAGGTGTTTCCACCGATGGGCGGTTCGGGTTATTGAGTTCGGGAAGAAGCCGCAGGATAGGTCTGAGCGAAGAATCAGTGCGGAGGGTCCACTTCCAGCTGTCATTCATCAGGCCATTTGGCGCCGGGATGGTGGTAACCAGCTGGACGGAACTGAAGACCTTCGAGAGATTGATCTCCAGGAGGCTTCTCATACCCGGCTTTACCTGAACACGATCCTTCATGGCAGGTACAAAGGAGGAGAAGCTGACCTGAACGGAGTAGACATCGGGCAGCAGATCGTCGAACGAAAAACTGCCGCTGAAGTCGGTGGCAACGCGCTGGAGGAGTCGATCCTGACGATTGAAGAGGGTAACGAGTGCTCCGGCCTGGGGTTTGCCCGCCGGATCCATCACCAGACCACTGAGTTCGCCGCCAAAACGAACTGGAACTCCGGCTGACAATGGAGACACTCCGAGTATGGCGACCGCAGCAAAGATCGCTACGGGCGCTATTCGGTACCGGGTTGGTAGTACTCGCCGGGCGCCTGCCATACTCTCCTTCTCGGAATCCCAAAAATGGGATCTCGATTTAGTTTACCGTAAAATTCGTCTGTTGCTGCAAGGTTTGATTGCCCTTGCGGTCAGTTGCCTTCACTTTGAGGGTGTAAGCGCCCGGAACCAGGTTCTTCAGCGGCAACAACTTCTCAATCGTCACCTGATTGGCTGAAGAGTTCGGAATCTTAGACACATCCTCACTGAACTCCAGAACTTTTTCTGTACCGCCGACTTTCGTGATTTCGTAACCGATCTCACCATTCGGCTTCTGGGTCTTTTCATCCGGCAGGAAGTTGTAGACCTGCAGGTAGATGCCCATCTTCTCGTCGCGCGAGAATTTATCGCCGAGGCGGGGACGCACCTTGGTGTCGCCAATCGCGAACATGCCGCCACCGATGCTCTTGGTGGGCAGTTTCTCAATCGTGTCGGCCAGGATCAGGCTGCTGGAGGCGAGCTTCTCTTCGTCGAAGTGGGGGACATCGAGGGCAATTTCGTAGTTGTTCATGTTGCCGCCGATGACGTCTTTCGCAACCACGTTGAGGCGGTAGCGGCCAGGGGCGAGCGGTACGGACTGCTGGTAAATGGAGCGCTGGGTGGTAACGCGGGTCAGCATTTCCGGCGCGATGTTGATTTCCAGAGCCTTTTCGAAGTTGGTCACGGGGCGGCGGGTCATGGTAGTGATACGGCCGAGCATATTGATGACGGACTTCTGCAGACCTTCCTTGGACTGGAACTGGAGGTCCTTGTTATCGAACTGGACGGTGATGTTCGCCAGTACCGAGGTTTCGGTAACGCGGACGTAATCGATCCGAACCAGCATCGGCAGGATGTTAAAGGTGATGCGGGTGTTGACGACCGCTTCCAGATCCTTGAACTTGATGGGCGGGGCCTTCTGCAGTTTCGCGAACTGTTCGAGGCGGGTGAACTGGTTCATGCTGGCCGGGGTGCCACCGAGCGGGGTACCGAGGTGCGTACCGTCAGTGCGCTGGAAGCGCGCTGTCTTCGTTGACAGACCCATCTGTTCGGACAGCGTCAGGCCGGCGTTCGGGACGTAGAGGAGGGCGTCCTTTTCCGACGGATCCATGGTCATGCGGTATTCGCCGGTCATTGTGGGATCAACGAATTCGATGATGATGTCGTTGCCGATGCCTTCGATGTAGCGATAGCGCCAGTCTTCGAAGGGATAAGTGGAAGTTGTGCCACCGCCTTCGGCTGCCGGACGGTTATAGGAGCCGCCGGACGGGTGTGATTCAATTTCGTCGGCGGGGCCGAAGGTGATGTAGATGCGACCGCGGTCGGATTTCCAGCCAGGGATACCGGAGGCATAATGCTCGTTCGCGTAAGCGATACGGCGATAGTGCTCTTCCTTATACTCGTTTTCCACGGTGTCCGGGGTGGGGTCGCGGCGGAGCCAGAAGCTTTCGACGAACTGTTCTCGTTCTTCGTCGGTCTGGAACTGCTTGAACGCTTTGCGCTCTTCATCGGTGATGATGTAGGAGACGTCTTCGTTCTGCCACTTTTTCCAGGGAGTCTCGAGCTCTTTCTTGAGCCGTGCTTCCTTTTGCTTGCGCTGCTTTTCGGTCATCGGCTTGGCGACCGTTTCCCGCTTTTCAGCAGGCGCAGCCTTCTTTTTGGAATCCTGGGCGATGGACGGCACGACCGCAAGCAGCAGCGTCAGGCCGCAAGTCGAAACCCAAAGAGCTTTCCTGTCACGCAAAAGCCGGGGTTGGGGCCGCGTTGTCGCTGTTGGCCGGGGGGAACTCATCAGTTTGTGTCCTCTGGAAGAAATGGCACCCTTCAGTGTATCGCAGACGTGCCAAATAGAAAATTGGTTTCAGGGTCGGCCGGGGGCAGCGGCTAACGGGGCTTCTTTTCGATGATCTTGATGCCCGGCGGAAGTTCGAACAGGGTGCTCTTCAGATCTTCGCCGATGACGATCTTATCGGCATAAAGCTGGCTGAGCCGTTCCTTGTCGCGTTCCTTTTGTACGTCGTAAGGCCACATGACGCCGTTGCCCGCCTCGCGGTACTTGGTAAAACGGGTGACTTCGTCGCGGCGGTCGTTGATGTTGTTGTCCCATCGCTGGAAGGTCTGTTTCACCGGCAGGTGGGTGTTGGCATTGATGTAGACGGTCAGTTTGCGGTTTTCCGCGTCCACCACATCGAGGATCTCGACGGACTGGTTCTCGACCACGTCCCGGCCTCGGGTTTCGAAGATCAGCCCGGATTCATCCATGCGCATGCGCAGGATGTAGAAGATGTCGCGATTGGTAGAGTCGCGGTATTGCTGCATGCGTTCTTCCGGAAGCTTGCGTGCACCACGGAAGGTAACGTCCCAGCAGTCCTTGCCAGTGAGCAGGACCCAGTTTTCTTCCTTTTTGCCGAAGCTCTGGCGCTGGACCTGCCGGACCGGCGTGTCGGCATCGGCCGACAGGTATTTCGTATAGAAGCGGGCGATGGAGAGGCCGTTGATCTCTTCACGGTAGAAAGAGTAAGCGCGACCCGTTTCGCTTCGGGTTGTCATCTGGCGGAAGCCATCGCCGCCCAGGGCGTGGATGGTATCGGACACCAGCTTGCGGCCCCGTTCCTGCGGGGTTTCGGCTCGGGCGAGAGTGGCGAGCGCGGCGCAGCCGGCCATTGAGATAAAGTCTCGTCGGGTGCTCATGGTTTTTGGGCGATTTGCTCCACGGTGAGGCCGGAATTCAGCGTGGTGGACGTGACGGTGCGGTCAGCAAAGTGCTTGCCAGCCTGCACCAGGGTGATTTTTCGGGGAAGACGGACGCCGCCGACGTCCTGCCAGTCCGCGTAGATCTCTTCGACTATGCCGTTGGCGTTGCCGGGGGGCGCGTAGGTCTGGGAGGCGGGCAGGCCTGTTTTCGGGTCGAGGGTCAGGGTGACGAGGTGCCCGGCTTTATCCGAGATTTCCAGCTTGCCGTTGCCGAGGTCGTTCACGGTGCGCTCGGGGTTTTCATCGCTGAGGAGCAGCGACCACCACATGCGAAAGGTTTCGAGGCCGATCTGCTTTAACTGGGCGTCGGGTGCGGGGACCAGGCCCTGCGGCGTGGACGACCATCCGGTGGTTCCGTCCGAGTAGGTAATGACTTTGCCGAACGGGAGGACGTTTTCCTGACGGAAGTGCGAGGGGGCGACCCACTGTTCGTTTTGCGTGATCTTCAGGCCACCGGCAGCGGCGTCGAGTTGGATGGTGCCGGATTGCGTCAGGTCCTTCACGCCTTGGAGCTTTGCGGCCCCGCCCATGGCTTCGCGTGCTCGTGCGAGGAAAGTTATTGTCGCGACTACCGCCTTGGGTTGCGCTTCAGCTGGTTGCTCCAGCTTCTTACTCTCAATTGCTGGCGTTTCGTGTTGCTTTGCCTGGTTGGCGACTTCCGGTCTGCTTTGTGCCAACGGAATACTAAGGGGTTTATTGCGCAACTTCGCTAGGGCCAACGCCTCAGTGAGTGTCGAACTTGGTACCGCGAAATTGAGGTTCTGGGAGTCCTTGATGTGGAACGAATTTATACCAACTAGATTGCCCTTCGATCCGATTAAGGCGCCGCCACTGCTTCCTGGCGATATTGGTGCCGAATGTTGAATCCACTGGAGTCCGTCGTCAACCCGATTGCCGGAGACAATACCCTCTGAAATGGTTTGCTCCAGTCCACGTGGGCTGCCAATCGCATAAATGCGCTGTCCGATTGAGATGTCTTGCCGTGATAGCTCAAAATAGGGGAATCTGTTGCCGTCGATCTTGAGCACTGCAGTATCCGAATCCTGCGAATAGTACCAGAGGCTCGCCTCGAAAGACGCCCGTGCTTTTCCCTTC
>CANIHR010000297.1 GCA_947467185.1 Bryobacterales bacterium | reverse complement strand
TTTTCGCGTTCGGCCAGTTCGCCGCCATTGCCTGCCCAACCTGCCGCACTACGGGGTCGTCAATATACTCCAGAATCTCGGCCCACGAATCCAGTTCCACATGGTGCGAATCCACATCGACGATGAAGTAGTCGTGCAGATTGTACCGGTCGATGTCGCGCCGGGCATTGGCCAGAATCTCCCGCGTATCGGAATGAATCGTGATCTGCGGTTCGCGGTACTCAAATTCCGACATAGACCTGACCTCCTTCTTCCGAAACTGCAAACGGCGTCAGCCGAATCTCCGCTTTCCCCGGATGGCAGCCGGTCTTCAGTGAAAATTCGAACCCATGCCACGGACAAACCAGGCGAGGGTCGGATTCATCGAAGCGGAACCCCTCCATTCTCATTGCGGCGTTCAGCTTTTCCTCGACTCGAGGAATAAGCAGACCCTGGCAGACGGGCCCACCCTGGTGCGGACAGGTGTTTTCATACGCGTACAGTCTGCCTTCCACCCGGAAGACGCCGATAGTTGTACCAGCAAGATCCACCACGATCCGGCCACCTTCGGGAATCTCTCCCGACTTCGCGACACAATGTCTCATAGTTTCGCCACCCAAACGTCCAGCACGGCCGACCGGCCTTCTTCCCGAACCGCACGAAGTGCCGCGAGTATTGCTGCATCCACCTCGGCTGGGTCCTTCACCGTCACTCCCAGTGCGCCGCCTGCCGCAACCGCGATTCCGGCATAATCCGGCGGCGGATCAAACGCCACATCCAGTCCCTCCGCCCGGCTTGCAAAACCCGCCGGATGTACCGCCAGCGCCGACAACTTCGGCGACTTCCAGCCCCGGTTATTGAAGATGATCTGCACAAACGGAGCCTCATACTGCCGCGCCATCCAGTGCACTGAAGACGGTGCACTAAACATGTACGACCCATCTCCTGTCAGCGTAATCACCGTCTTCTCCGGACGCGCCAGCTTCACCCCAAACGCTGCCCCGCCATTCCATCCCAGCGACCCGCCACCGGACGCGAACATCCGCCCTGCGTCCGCGAGACGGAGATGGTTGAAAACTGTGTGATAGTTCGAGATGCCTTCGTTGAGGTAGCTCGCGTCTTCTCCTGCCAGTTCCCGAACGCGCGACACAAGGTACTCCGGCGTGATCTCACCGTTGCCTCGCTCCTCCAAAGCCTCCAGCCGAGCCCGCCGCGCCGCATGCAGTCCCGCCCAATGCGCCCGCCGCGCGGCAACCCTCTCTGCCTCTGCCGGAAAATCCGCGAACTGCTCCAGCGCCGTCGCTGCATCCGCCCGGAAGACCTGCCTGGCCGCCAGATGGAACAGCGGCATCTGCTCTTTCAACGGGTCCGCGTCAATCTGAAAAATCGAAGCCATCGCTGCCGGCCGACTCACTGCTGGAATCCACGGAACATCGCTGTCGATCACCAGCACCAGATCCGCCGATGCCAGCGCCTCATTCTGCACCGGCTGATTCCACTGATTGCCCTGGTACAACTCATCGGTATGCGGGAAGTTCACATAGCTCGGTACGGATTCCAACACGCCCACCCCATGTTTACGGCAGAACGCTGTCAGCCCTTCAAAAGCCACCTCGCTCCGTCCCAGATACGAAGTCACCACCAGTGGCCTCTCCGCCGCAGACAGAGCCGCCCCAATTGCAGCCACCCCGCTACGAGGCAGGGCGCCCGGTTCTACGGTCCGATACTGCGCGGGGTTCACCACAGCCCGGGGAATCTCCTCTTCCATGACCTCGCGGGCACCCATCAAATAGACAGGCCCCTTCGGATCGCTGTTGGCGAACTGCAGTGCCCGGTGCACAATCTGGCGGATATTTCGCCCCGTCTTCAGCTCGTAGTCGTATCGCATGTAGCCGCGAACCAGCCCCCGCTGGTCGTGTACATCCTGAATCCACTGGATGAACTCATTCCGGCTCCCGGGCAGTTCGCCTTCCTGGGTAAACGGTGAAGCCCCGGCGAAAATCAGCACCGGAATCCGTCCTTTCGCTGCGTTATGGACGGCCCCACCCAGTGACTGTGTCCCACACTCGACATGCACAATTACGGCCTGAGCCACGCCAGTCGCCTGATAGAAGCCATGCGCTGCGCTCAGCGCCGCCATTTCATTGGGACACGTGATCACCCTGGGCACTGCCGCCTCCGTTGCCCGAGCCTCGGCAATCGCTTCAATCAGAGCCGGATGGTCGCTCCCCCAGTTCACGAAAACATGGCTGACGCCCGCCTCGGCTAACGCCTCCAGAAACGCCGAGCTCGCCGTGTACACCGCGCTACCCCCGCACCTTGTTCAACCCACCCGGGATATGGTTCTGCAGGACCACGAGGGCGACAAACGCAAGCACCAGCGAACCGGCGATCGCTTCCAGATACGCCACTCGGCCCGCCTGTACAAACGACGCCCCGACGAACGCGCTCGCGATCGCCCCAAATCGGCCCACCGCCAGTGAAAATGCGACTCCCGTGGCGCGAACTTTGGTCGGATAGGCGTGAGCGGCCACTGCGAACAGCGATGTCTGCAAAGCATTGGCGAAGAAACCGTGTGCCGCCACCAAACCCAACAGAAAAGACTGGTCGCCATGCGCCGAAATCGGAACGAAACTGAGCGCAATGGCGGTCAATGCGCCTGCCAGAGAGATCGCCAGCAGCGGCCCTTTCGAACCGACCCGGCCTACCAGAACCGCCGCGAGTACCGCACCCAGCACCCCGCCGAAGTTATAGGCCGCAAGGCCGTTACTCGCTGCGGCCAGGCCCAGTCCTTCCGCCGTAAGCAAACTGGGGAACCAGTTAAACACCAGATAAATGGCTACCAGGGAAAAGAAGAACGCCGCCGATAGGCTCACGGTGTTGCGCCAGACTGCCGGGCCGAAAAGTCCCTGGATTCGGGATGCTGACTCCTGCCGCTGCTCCGTGGGGTCCACAAAATCACCCTCACCCACCGGTGTCTTGTACATCCTGAACAGCAGGGTGCGCAGTTCATTCCAGCGCTCCGACCGCCGACTTAGGAAGCGTGGTGATTCCGGTAACAGCATCCATAAAATCCCGGCGAACAGCAGCGGCGCAATGCCCCCAATCGCAAACAAGGTTTGCCAGCCCAGCACCGGCAGAACTCTCGCGGCCACCAGCCCCGCCAGCATCCCGCCCAGTGGAACACAGACGATAGTCAATGAGACTGCCAGCGCACGTCGCCGGACCGGGGTAAACTCCGCGCTGAGCGCGCTGGCGTTCGGCAGCGCCGCGCCGATCCCGGCTCCCGCAAGAATCCGCAATACCGTAAATGTCGCCAGGTTTGTTGCGAAATAGGTCAGGCCAGTGGCGACGCCGAAAAGGATGATGCTCAGCGTCAGCGCCACCCGACGCCCTACCCGATCCCCGAAGTGCCCTCCGAAAATCGTCCCGACCGACATCCCGACCAGGCCCATCGCCAGCACCGGCCCGAAAGCTGCCCGCGTCACGCCCCAGGCTTTGATAATCGCCGGCAGCGCAAACCCCACCAGTTGGTTATCGAAGCCATCAAAGGTAACGGCAAGCGCCGTCAGTGCCAAAATCGCTCTCTGGCGGGGACTCCACTCGTTCAGATCGAGCAGCGCGCCAACATCAATCGCATTCCGGTTCGGGGTCGACAAATCGGCTAATGATATCAAACCTTTTGCAATATCAGTTTGCCGTGCTTGCCTTCGCCACTTCTACCGCAAACGTGTAAGTCGGGCCGAACATGTTGGACCGGAAAACCACCCACTTCTGGTCGGGAGTGAACGTTACGTTCGGCTCCAGACGGTAGTTGTGCTTCTTCATGTTCACCAGCTTTTCGGCCCGCAACACGCCCGTCTTCACAAACGCCGGGTCGCTGAGGCCTTCATTTTTCCGAGCCTCGGGCCGGAACAGATAGATCCACTGTCCGTTGGGCGCTTTCGCCACTTGCCCCGGGTCCCCGCCGTCAGAATCGCAACGAAAACGGAGGCTTGCATGTGGGACCTATTATCTCTCCCAAAACCTGATAAGATCTTCCCCGATATGACGCGCCGAACTTTTTCCGCCACTGTTCTCGGGGCCGCGACCGCCCTGTCCCAAAACCGGCGTCCCATCCGCATCGGCGCGCCCATCTTTGTTAAGAGTGACGATCCCGAGATCCTCGCCCGGGAGCATCGCCGCCTCAACTACACCGCGGCTCAGTTCCCACCGTTCCAGGACCCCGACGCCAATCTGATCGCTGCCACCCGCAAGGCCTACGCCGCCAGCAACGTCGTCATCGCAGAAGTCGGAGCCTGGGTGAACATCCTTCACCCCGATCCGGCCCTCCGGAAGAAGAATCTCGACTACGCCATTGACCGGATGCGTATTGCGGACGAAGTGGATGCTCGCTGCTGCGTCGACACGGCCGGGTCCTTCAATACGAAAAGCAGCGCCGACCCCCGAAACGTCACCAAAGAGTACTTCGATGCGACCGTCGAAAACTGCCGCAAGATCATTGACGCGGTCAAACCCAAACGCAGCAAGTTCACCATCGAGATGATGTTCGCCAACCTCCCGGACGGCCCCGACTCCTACCTCGAACTCATCAAGGCGGTTGACCGCAAGGAATTCGGTGTTCATATGGATGTCTGCAACGTCCTGAACTCGCCCGACAAATACTACAACAGCGGCAAGTACATTGACGAACTCTTCAAAAAGCTCGGCCCCTGGGTCATGTCCTGCCACGCCAAGGATCTGACCATCCCCGGTGGCCGCAGCCTGACTTTCATCGAGGTAGTCCCGGGGCGGGGAATTGTCGACTACAAGTCCTACCTCCGTAACCTCTCGATGGTCCCTCGCGAAGCCCCTCTTATGCTGGAACACTTCGCGAACGACGATGAGTTTCAGGAAGGCGCGAACTTCATCCGCAGGCAGGGCGCAGAGGTCGGAGTCAGCTTCGTTACCTAGTGTTACAGGCGTTACCGGCTCGGCATGTTATTGTCGAATCTTGTGAAGCCGATATATATTGGGTCGCTTTTCGCCATGACGGCGATGCTCTTGCCTGGTGCTGATAGTCCTTTGCTTACAACAATGAGCGAGGAATTGCAGCGGAATTTTCAGGTCCTGAAGCAGAAGGGCGATACGCCCCCGTACTACCTGGCGTATGAAGTCTCTGACATCCAGACTCACGAGGTTGGAGCCACCCTCGGCAACGTCAATTCCCAGCTCTCCACCCATAACCGGTACCTCGATATCACGCTCCGCGTCGGTGATCCGAAACTGGACAACTACCGCCGCGTCCGGGGCGACAGAATCCAGTTCACCTCCGGTACTCCGATCTCGGTGGACGACGCTCCCGCTGCCATCAAGCCGCGCATGTGGCTCGATACCGATCGCATCTATCGCGCCGCGGCGGAACGCCTGGTCCGTATCAAAACTAACCAGCAGGTAAAAGCCGCGGATCGCGACCAGTCCGCCGACTTCTCCAAAGAAGAAGCGTACGCCCACACGCAGAACCTGGTGAAGGTCACCTTCGACGAAAAAAAGTGGGCTGATAACGTCCGCCAATGGTCGAATGAGATGCGCGCTTTTCCCGACCTGCTCGGCTCCACCGTCTCCGTCTCGGCTCAGACCGACAACCGGACCCTGGTGAATACAGAAGGAACGCGCGTGGAGCATGGCCGCGGCTTTGCCCGCATCGTGATTACCGCCTCCGCCAAAGCCAAAGACGGTATGGACGTGTCCGACTTCGATTCCTTTGAAGCTTTCGACCCCAGCGGTCTCCCCCCGGCCGACAAGGTGAAGGCCGCCGTTCGTCAGGTTGGCCAGAACGTCCAGAACCTTCTGACCGCGCCGATGGCCGAGCCCTTCGTTGGCCCCGCCATATTCTCGGGTCGCGCTTCCGGCGTCTTCTTCCACGAAATCTTCGGCCACCGCATTGAAGGCCACCGCCAGAAGGACGAATCCGAAGGCCAGACCTTCACCGCCAAGGTTGGCGAAAAGATCCTGCCGGACTTCCTTTCCGTTACCTTTGATCCCACGAAGAAACAGATCGCCGGTATCGACCTGAACGGCTGGTATCAATATGACGACGAAGGCGTCTCTGCCCGTCCTGTCACCGCGGTTGATAACGGCATCCTGCGCAACTTCCTGATGTCCCGCTCACCGATCGAGGGTTTTGACCACTCCAACGGTCATGGCCGCCGGCAGCCCGGTCTGGAAGTCGTGTCCCGCCAGTCGAACCTCATTGTCTCCAGCACCAAAGCCGTACCCGACGCTCAGCTTCGCCAGCTTCTGATCGACGAAATCAAGAAGCAGAACAAGCCCTACGGTTTGTATTTTAATGACATTACCGGCGGCTACACCACCACCCAGCGTTCCGGTGCACAGTCCTTCAAGGTCATTCCGATCATGGTCTACAAGGTCTTCGCCGATGGTCGGCCCGACCAGCTCATCCGCGGAGCCGACATCGTCGGTACCCCGCTTGCCAGCTTCGCCAAGATCCTCGCCACCTCCGACAAAGTGGATGTTTTCAACGGCTACTGTGGAGCGGAATCGGGCAGCGTTCCTGTCTCCGCCGTTTCGCCCTCTATCCTGATCTCGGAAATTGAAATCTAAAAGAAAGACTCGT
>CANIHR010000296.1 GCA_947467185.1 Bryobacterales bacterium | reverse complement strand
GTATCGAGCTGGGCGAGCGCGGAGGTGGCTGCCAGCAAAAACAGAAGGATACTTCCGGGAACTTTAAACATGTAGACCCTCAACCTGAAGAATTCGGAGATTGGCGACGTCGAAAAACAGTGGTCGACGCGCCCATAGCAACACAGCCTGGTTAACAGTTTACGTTACAGATTGTATTAATGCATCCCTTTTGTGAGGGTTCCGGCGGTGTTGGCGGCGTCGGACTGGCCCTTGAGGAGTTGCTGGCGGGTCTCCATCTCTTTTCGGGCGAGATCCGTGAGGCCCAGGCGCTGGTAGATGAGGCCGAGACGGTAGTGGTGTTGCGGGGAAGGGTCGGCCGCAACGCAGGTTTCCATGGCGGTGCGGGCGGCGGGGAGGTTACTGGTCCATTCTCGGGCCCGGGCGAGTTCGCAGGAAGCGATGGGGTCGGTGGGGGGAGCTTTTTCGAGGATTTCCGTGGCGGCGGCGAGTTGGGCGGGGTCGCCGGCTTCGCGGGCGGTACGGAGGCGGAGGGCAGCGCAGACGGTGGCGTTCCAGGCGCAGAGCTGGGTGGTGATGGTGGCGTTGGGAGCGGTGGAATCCTGCAGGACGATCTGGGCGAGGACGCGGTGAGTGGCGTCAGAGGTGGGATCGAGGGATATGGCGGCGGAGAGGGTGGCGGCTGCGTCGTCGGAATCGCCACGGGCAAACTGGGCGATGCCGAGGAGGGTGCCCACTGGAGCGGAGGTGGGCGTGGCTCGGAGGATTTTGATGGCATCGTCGTAGTGCTGGTTGGCGATGAGATCGGTGGCGCGGGAGAGCTGGATGTCGGTGATGAGGGCGAGGGCTGTGGCGTTTGCTCCGGCGGCGGTGGCGTGCTCGATGGCGGCGTCGAGGTGGTTGGACTGGCGCTCGGCGACGGCGGTGGCGAGGAGCAGGCCGGGATCGGTGGGAGTGAGGGCGAGGGCCTGGCGCATTTCGGCGGTGGCCGCAGCGGGGTCGTTGAGACCCGAGGCGATGGCGGCTTTCAGGCGGTGGAAGGCGATGCGCTGGGGAGGAGTGGCCGGTTCGGCGACGCCTTGCAAGGTCTGGCTGGCTTCGGTGTAGCGTTTTTCGCGGGCGAGGGTGACCGCACGGGCGAGGGGCGACGGGGCCGAAGACTGCGCGACGGCGGTCAGGCAGCAGACAAAAGCCAGCAAAATGGCGAAACGTGCCAAAGCAATCGTATGCTAGCATTTGCACAAAGAAACCGAGCAGCCACATCTGGTACGCGGCGTAGGCCTTTGGGGGGCCACGTCCGCCAACATGCTGGAGATGATCGGCGTCGGGCCCTTCATTACTATTCCTATTCTGCTGGCGAAGATGAATGGCCCGCAGGCGATTCTGGGTTGGGTTCTGGGGGCGCTGGTGGCTCTCTGCGACGGTATGGTGTGGGCGGAACTGGGTGCCGCGATGCCGGGTACTGGTGGACCGCTGCGATATCTTTCGGAAGCCTACGGACCGAAGAAGCTGGGTCGCATGATGAGCTTTCTCTTCATCTGGCAGACGATTTTTCTGGCTCCGCTGAGCATTGCGTCGGGGGCGATCGGTTTCGCGCAGTACACGAAGTTTCTGCTGGGCGACATCACCTGGTGGCAGGAGAAGGGCATCGCGATGGCGATCTGCGGGGTGATTACGTTCCTGCTGTATCGCGATATCCGGACGGTGGCAAAATTGTCGGTCGGGATGTGGCTGGTGGTGCTGGGGACGGTGATCTGGATCACGACGGCCGGGCTGCTGAACTTCAATGTTTCGCGGCTGATGGATTTCCCGCCCGGGGCGTTTGCGCCTTCGAAGAGCTTCTTCTTTGGGCTGGGCGGGGCGACGCTGATCGCGATGTACGACTACGGCGGGTATAACAACGTCTGCTTCTTTGCCGGTGAAGTGAAGCATCCGGACAAGGTGATTCCGCGGTCGATTTTGTGGTCGATTGTGGCGGTGGCGGCGCTGTATATGACGATGAACCTCGGGATCATCAGTGTTGTGCCCTGGCGCGAGGCGATTCAGTCAACCGCGGTGGTTTCGGATTTCATCCAGCGGCTGTATGGCACGAAGATCGCTCAGGTGGTGACGGTGCTGGTGCTTTGGACCACGCTGGCGTCGCTGTTCGCAGTGCTGCTGGGATACTCCCGGGTGCCTTATGCGGCAGCGGCGGAGGGTCGGTTCTTTAAGGTATTCGCGCGGCTACACCCGACACGGGGTTTCCCGAATTTCTCGGTGGTGTTTATTGGGGTTTGCTCGGCGCTGGCTTGCCTGCTGACGCTGGACATTGTGGTGAATGCGCTGATTGTGATTCAGGTGCTGGTGCAGTTTATGGCCCAGGTGGTAGCGGTGACGATGATCCGGCGGAACCGGCCGGATATTCACCGTCCGTACCAAATGGCGCTGTATCCGGCGACGAGCGTGATCGCGTTCCTGGGATGGCTGTACATTCTGGTGGCGAGCGGACTGCAGTACATTGTGGCCGGGATTATTCTGCTGGCGTTCGGGATCGCGACGTATATGTTCCGGGCGAAACGCGGGGGCGAATGGCCGTTTGCGGTGGCGGAGGAGACGCTCTGAAACTCGACGTGGTGGTCGCGGGCGACTTGTTCGTGGATTTGATCCTGGGCGGGTTTGCGGAGTGGCCTGGAGCGGGGACAGAGGTTTTCGCGAAGGATTACCGGCGCGATGTGGGCGGCGGGGCGGCAATTACCGCTTGTGGCCTGGCACGACTGGGGTCTCGGGCGGCTGTCCTGAGTGTGGTTGGCCGGGATACGGGCGACTGGGTGGCGGAGCGACTGGGGTCGTTTGGCGTGGATACGTCGGAGTTGCTGTTTCATGAGACGGAGCCGACGGCGTTTTCGGTGGGCGTGAGCACGGCGCAGGACCGGACTTTTCTGACTTATCAGGGGGCGAACCGGGATTTTCCGCGAGTGCTGGCGGAGACCGCGGCGGCGGGTGGATTCCGGCAGATTCGGCACGTGCATCTGGGGTGGGCTCCTCCTCTGGAGACGGCTGCGGCGTTGCTGGCGGAGATTCGCGGGAATGGGTGTACTGTTTCCCTGGATACCGGCTGGCACGAGACGTGGCTGGGCGATGAGCGGGCGATGCGGTTGCTGCCGGAGATCGACATTTTCTTCCCGAATGAGGTGGAGGCGCTGCGGATGACGGGTCATGAGGACCCGGACCGGTGTCTGCGGAGTTTTGAGGCGGCGGGGGCCCGGCGGGTGGCTTTGAAGCTGGGGGCGAAGGGTGCGGCGCTCTTGTGGGATGGTGAGACTTTCCAAGTCCCACCGTGCCGCGTCACGCCGGTGGATACGATCGGCGCGGGCGATTCGTTCGATGCGGGTTTTCTGCATTACTGGTTGCGGGGGGAATCGCCAGAAACGTGTCTGCGGGCTGCGAGTATCTGCGGGGCGCTCTCGACGGAAGCCTATGGCGGCGTGGAGGGGTTCCCGCCCCCCGCTAAAGTGGAAGCACTACTGAAAAATCTATGCGAAAAGTAACGATCATTGGAGGCGGCGGCGTGCGTGCCCCGCTGTTGATTCATGGCCTGGCGCAGTCGCAGGCGTTGTTCGGGATCGGCGAAGTTGTGCTGTTCGACATTGATGTGGAGCGGACGGAGACGATTGCGCGGATTGGCCGCGAGATTGTGCGGAAGCTGGGGGCTGGATTCTCGATCCGGGTATCGTCCGACCTGGAGGACGCAGCGGCAGGTGCGGATTTCGTGCTGAGCAGTATCCGCGTGGGTGGCATGAAGGCGCGGGCCAGGGATGAGCGACTGGCGATTGAGCATGGGCTGGCCGGCCAGGAGACGACGGGGCCGGCTGGTGCGGCGATGGCGCTGCGGACCGTACCTGTGACGCTGGCTCAGGCAAAGGTAGTGGAGAAGGTCGCGCCGGACGCCTGGTTCATCAACTTCAGCAATCCGGCGGGACTGATTACGCAGGCGCTGACGGAGAACACGAAGCTGCGGGTGATCGGGATCTGCGATACGCCGAGCGAGGTGTTCCATAAGGTGGCAGAAGCGGTGGGAGCCCCGGCGTCGGAGATGTTCTTCGACTATGCCGGGATGAATCACCTGGGGTGGGTTCGTCGGGTGCTGCTGCGCGGGGAAGATATTACCGAACGGCTGCTGGCCGACCCGGAACTGCTGCGGGGGCTTTACCCGGCGGATCTGTTCGACCCGGCGCTGATCCAGACGCTGAAGCTGATTCCGACGGAGTATTTGTTCTTTTACTACAGTCAGCGGAAGGCGTATCAGAACCAGTTGAAGGCGGGCGCGAGCCGGGGCGAAGAGCTGGAGCGGATGAACGTGGCGCTGTTTGAGCAACTGGGTAGTGGCACGGACGCCGAGGCGCTGGCGACTTACACGAATTACCTGCAGCAGCGGAATGCTTCCTACATGAAGCTGGAAGCGCAGGCGGGGTCGGCGTTTTCGCAGGCGGCGGAACAGCCGGATCCGTTTGATGCGGCGACCGGGTACCACAAAATCGCACTGGATCTGATGACGGGGCTGGTGTCGGATGCGTCGCGGGAGATTGTGCTGAATGTGCGCAATCAGGGAGCGATCGAAGATATCGCTTACGACGACATTGTGGAAGTGCCGTGCGATGTGAACCGGCACGGGGCGAAGCCGAGGCTGACGGGGCGGTTGCCGGAATCGGTGCGGGGTCTGGTGATGGCGGTGAAGGCGTACGAAAAGACGTCGATCCGGGCGGCGCTGGAGCAATCGAGGCCGCTGGCGCAACTGGCGATGCTGGAATACCCGATCATTGGGCAGTGGGAATGGGCGGGGGAGATTCTGGAGGCGCTGGTAGCTGCCGATCCGAAGGGTTTGGGTGGACTGAAATAGAGCGGGACGCGGTAAACTACCCCTCAGTGCAGTTTGGACCCCGATGCTCCTAAAACTAAGCAACGTTCAGAAGAGATTTGGCGGCGTTACGGCGTTGCGCGACGGGAACCTGTCGGTGGCGGCGGGCGAAGTGCATCTGCTGCTGGGCGAGAACGGCGCGGGTAAGTCGACGCTGATGAAAATCGTGGCTGGGATCGTTTCGCGGGATTCCGGCAGCATGCTGTGGAATGACCAGGAAGTATTCCTGAACAGTCCGTCGGAAGCGGCGGATCTGGGCATTGCGATGGTGAACCAGGAGTCGTTGCTGGCTCCGCATTTGACAGTGGCAGAGAACATCTTCCTGGGGCGCGAAGAGAAGCGCCCATTCGGGTGGGTGAACCGGCGCGCGGTGGTTGAGGAAGCGCGGAAAATCATTGAGCAGTATGGGTTCCCGCTGAAGCCGGACGCGATTGTGGGGAGTTTGAGTCCGGCGGGCCGGCAACTGGTGGAGATTTGCCGGGCGATCCGGCATGGCAGCAGTTTGCTGATTTTTGACGAGCCGACGTCGTCGCTTTCCGATACGGAAACGCAGCAGGTTTTCCGCATTGTTCGCGATCTGAAAGCGCGGGGGATGGGCATCATCTACATCACCCACCGGATGGATGAACTGCGGCAGATCGGCGATAGTTTTACGGTGCTGCGGGATGGCGCGTTCGTGCATACAGGGAAACTCGCGGAGATTGCGACGGATCAGCTGATTCGCCACATGGTAGGCCGCGAAGTGGATCATATCTACGAACGCGAGCATCTGACGCCAGGCGAGACGCTGCTGGAAGTGCGTGATGTCTGCGTGACGGAGACGCGGCTCAGGAATGTTTCGCTGACGCTGCGGCGGGGCGAGATTACGGGCATGGCGGGGCTGATCGGCGCGGGACGGACGGAGTTGTGCCGCGCGATTTTTGGTGTGGACCAGATTGCTTCGGGTGAGATCAAGGTTGCGGGTCAGGCGGCGCGCATCCGGTCGCCGCGCGATGCGGTCAAGGTGGGGATCGCGCTGGTGACGGAAGACCGTCAGGTTTCCGGGCTGGCGCTGGGGCTGCCGATTGCGGCGAACATGACGCTGGCGAATGTGGAGCGCATCAGCACATTTGGGTTTCTGGATCTGAAAGCGCAGAATACGCTGTGCACCGAACTGGGCAAGAAGATGAGCCTGAAGGCAGCATCGGTCGCGCAGGGCGCGGGGACGCTGAGCGGCGGGAATCAGCAGAAGGTCGTGATTGCGAAGTGGCTGTTCCGGCAGGCGCAGATCTTCCTGTTTGACGAGCCGACGCGGGGCATCGACATTGGTGCCAAGACCGAAGTTTTTGAACTGATGAGCGAGTTGGCCCGACAGGGCGCCGCCATCCTGATGGTGAGTTCCGAACTCACCGAACTGCAGCATGTTGCCGACCGCATCCTCGTGATGCGGCAGGGCCGAATTTCCGGGGAATTACCCCGCGTGAACGGGCAAAGCCCGACCCAGGAACAGATCATGAAGCTCGCCGTAATGGAAGTCGCCGCATGAAAATCGACTCGCGCCTTCTCCAGAAACTACTGCCGTTTCTCAGCCTGATTGTGCTGTTTATCGGCCTCTCGATTGCCTCGCCTTACTTTCTGACGGCGAACAATCTGGCCAGCGTTGCCCGACAGACCGCCGTGTTCAACACGATGGCGCTGGGCATGACCATCGTGATTATTACTGGTGGCATTGACCTTTCGGTTGGCTCGATTCTGGGCCTGGCGGGGCTGATTGGTGCGATGGCACTGGTACGTGGTTATCCC
>CANIHR010000295.1 GCA_947467185.1 Bryobacterales bacterium | reverse complement strand
GGGCGACCTCAGCCGCAACCGTCAGGTCGGTGTGAAACTGGCGAAAGGCCTGCAACTGGGCGACATCCTCGGGGCCACGCCCATGGTCGCTGAAGGCGTCAAAACCACCTCCGTCGCCATCCAGTTGGCCGCCCGCCTTGGCGTGGAACTCCCCATTGCGCAGCAAATGCACGCAGTCCTCAACGAAGGCAAGGCCCCCGCCGAAGCCATCCGCGACCTGATGGGCCGCGCGCTGCGCTCCGAAGGCTTATGACCGCAACTTTTCCTGCAGCGGCGGGTTAACGAGTCATGGGAGCGGCTCCGGCCATCGATTTCGACGCGGAACTGATGCTGCGCGTCCGCGAGGGCGACGAAAGCTGCTTCCAGGCTCTGCTCGACCGGCATCGCAACTCGCTGGTCCACTTCCTGTACCGCATGGTGCAGGATTCCGGGGCCGCTGAAGATCTCGCGCAGGATGTTTTCCTGAAAATCTACAGGTCCCGAACGAATTATGAAGTGACGGCGCGGTTCACCACCTGGATGTTCCGCATCGCCACCCACACCGCTCTCAACTGGCTACGCGATGAGAAACACAATCGCCGTCAGGCCTCGCTGGAGCCAGACCAGCAGGTGGAAGACAGGCAACCTTCCACCGAAGCGCGACTGGTGCAAAATGTCCGGGTCGCTGAAATCCGCGATGCCATCCGGAGTCTGCCGGAGAAGCAGCGGGCGGCTGTGCTGATGCATAAGTACCAGGGCATGGATTACGCGCAAATCGCCGGCGCGCTGGAATGTTCCGAATCGGCGGTAAAGAGCCTGTTGTTCCGGGCTTATGAAAGTTTGCGCGCCCGACTGGCGCACTTAGGTACGAGGTGACACAATGACGAATTCTGAAAACAACCCGCTCGATCAGGAAACCCTGCTCAGACTGCTCGATGAGTTCGAAGCCCCACCCGTATCCCTCGACTTCAACCGCCGCCTCTGGCAAAAGCTCGAAGCCGCCCCGCCGCCGTCTTTTTGGGATCTCGCCCGCACCTGGCTGAAGCCCGCCATCCCGCTCGCGGTCATTGCCGCGCTGGTCATTGCCGGCTTCACCTTCGACCACCGCCCCGCAACTCCCGGGATGACTACCCTCGACGCTGACCGGATGGAGAGAACCCTCGAGGACATCCAGCTCCTCGGCCAGTTCGAGAAGACCCCGGATGGAGACCCGGCCGTATGATGCGCCTCATTTCCCTGCTCCTGGCTCTCGCGCTGGCCCTTGCCGCACAGCAGGGTCCCGAACTAGTCCAGAAACTCGCTGCCATGTCGCCGGAAGCGCGCGAAAAAGCCCTCGCCGCCTTGCCGCCCAAACGTCGGGCCAACCTCGAAGAACGTATCCGCGACTTCCAGGCCCTGCCCCCACAGCAACAGAAGAACATACGGGAACGCGCCGCCAAACTGGCTGCATTGCCGCCCGAACGCCAGGCAGAAGTTCGCGCTTCCCTCCGAACCTTCAATGAACTTCCCGAAGATCGCCGCATCGCCATCCGCCGGGAAGTCCGTCGGCCCAGGCCAGTCCCCGACCCTGCCCGCGATCCCTTCTCCCCGGCCGAACGCCGTATCATCGCCGATCTTCGTGAGGTTGCGCCGGACGACGCGCCGCCAGCTAACGGGCGCGGCCGGTAGTCAGCCGGTAAGCCCAGTCGATGCGACCATTGGCGCCAGCCTGCAGCGACGCCGAATGCCAGTCATACGTCAGCTGAATCTGCTCCACATTCCAGCCCGCCTCCGAACGCTCGAGAACGGCGTAACGCGCATGCGGACTCCCCGTCTCCATCACATGCGGAAATGGCGAATCATCAGCAAAGGCCTGCAAACCGACGGAGCCCGGGTTCACAATCAGGTGGTCACCGCAGGTCACAACCCGCGGAATATGTGTGTGACCGCACAGCAAGAGCCCCGGAAGAATATTCAGCTCCAGTCGGCTGCGAATCTCCCTGTCCGTCGCCAGCCGAACACCCTCCGGCCGAACTGTCTCGGTCAGGTATTCCACATCTGATCTCGGCGTGCCGTGAAACAGAAGAATATCGGGCAGGCCTTTATGAAAGAGCATGGACGTCAGCCACTCCCGCTGCTCCGGTGTAATGGTCTGAGCGCACCCCGGTTCCAGCAGTTCCCGGTCCTGATTCCCCAGAATGGAAATCGGACGGTGGTGCATCAGCAGCCGCGCGGTGCCATCCGGGTCCAGAGGTCCGAACAGATGGTCGCCCAGATTGACCACCGTGCGAATGCCGCGGCTCTGAATGTCGGCCAGTACCGCTTCCAGTGCCCAGCTATTGCCATGAACATCGGCAATCGCGGCGAACCGGTTAAAGTCTACCGGCCCCCAACGTTGATGCATATGATCCCCGCCACAATAATCAGGAGTGCCCCCAATTTCGGCATCGTGATCGGTTCGCTAAAGAAGATCCGCGACCAGATCATGGTGCAGACGTACCCGATGGAAACCATCGGGTAAAGCACCGACAACTCGCCGTGCCGCACTCCCATCACGAATGGGATACTCGACCCGATATACAGGGCAATCCCAAACAACAACCGGCCATTCAGGATGTACTTCAGGCCCTTCTGCATGGGTGCCGCGCCAAGTTTCAGATAAACCGCGCCAAACGAGCCGATCACCGAAGCCAGAATCACCAGCAACACGGAACTGAGCGGCGTATCGACTCTTTGTGTCGCCAGGATCATGCGACTTCACTCGCTTTCCCCAGCACCGCCACTCCAGTGATCACCAGCAAAATCCCCACAGCCTTCCACAGGTTCATGTGGTCGTTAAACAGGTAGATGCTGAGCAGGTTCACCCAGACGAACGTCAGCGAAATAATCGGGTAGAGTGTGGAAAGCTGCCCGTCCCGCAACGCCAGAATCAGCAACAGCGCATTCCCGGCGCTCAGCGCATAGCCCAGCACCAGAGGATAGTTCGTCAGCAGCGCCAGAATGAACGGCACCACCGTCGCCGTATTGCTCAGATCCAGCGCCGGCATCGGGTGTGTGGCACCGTACTTCATCATGATCTGGGCTGCGGCGGCGAACACAGTACACCCAAGCACCATGTAAACCGGCTTGCGCGAGCGGGGCGCTGGGGTCTGTTTTTCCATGCAGGGAACTCAAGTCAGGATAGCAGTCGTTACAATGGAAGACTGTGGATACCCCGAACGAAAACGCCACCGACCAGATGATGGACTCGGCGCCTGAAAAAGAGCAGGATCCGCCCCGCGGCTTCATTGCCGAGTGGACCGTCACCATCCTTTTGCTGCTCTTCGGCACCACCACGCTGGTGCAGGCGTTCGTCATCCCGACCGGCTCCATGGAAGATACGCTGCTCGTCGGCGACCACCTGCTGGTGGATAAGCTGGCCTTCGCGCCCGGCGGGGCCATCACCAAAAACATCCTGCCCTACAGCGATGTGAAGCGCGGCGACATCATTGTCTTCCGCTACCCCGTCGATATCCGCCAGACTTTCGTGAAGCGCGCCATGGGTGTCCCCGGCGACCGCATCCGGCTCCAGAACAAACAGGTTTACCTCAACGGCCACCTCCTGAATGAACCCTACGTGGTTCACAAGGCGGAGTGGATCGATTCCTACCGCGACAATTTCCCGTCCGACCCCAACACTGCTGTCTCCGCCGGCGCCCAGCGCATGCTGGAGCGCGACGTACAGAATGGCGAAGTAGTGGTGCCCGATGGCTTCTATTTCGCGATGGGCGACAACCGCGACCAGTCGCTCGACAGCCGTTACTGGGGCTTCGTGCCGCGCGAGAACATCATCGGCAAACCGCTGATCATTTACTGGTCCTACGACGCCACCACCGAAGACCTGTCGAACCCGGGCGCAACCATTCCGCACCTGATCGACATCGTCATTCACTTCCCCACGAAGACCCGCTGGCGCCGCACTCTGAACCTGATTCATTCCTATCCTGTGCAGTAAGGGAGTCTTCCTTGGGTAATTCGAACTATTACGGTCTGATCCTGGCCGGGGGCCGCGGCACCCGTTTTTGGCCGCAGAGCCGCAAGCGTCACGCGAAGCAGGTGCTGGCCATCGGCCTGGACGAACGGACGCTGATCCAGCAGACCGTTGACCGACTCCGGCCCCTGATCGCACCGGAACGGATCTGGATTCTCACGAACGGCTTCGTCCGCGACGAGATCATCCGCCAGTTGCCCGAAATTCCCGCTGAGCAGATCATCGCCGAACCAGCGCAGCGCAACACCGCGCCTGCCATTGGCCTCGCCGCCCACATCCTGAGTTCGCTCGACCCCGACGCGATCTTCGGCGTCTTCCCTTCCGACCATGTGATCGGGAACCCCGAGCACTACCTGGATCTGGTGAAGGTCGCATTCAAATCCGCCGAAGAAGGCAACATTGCGGTCCTGGGCGTGGAAGCCCGCTGGGCCGAAACCGGCTACGGCTACATCGAATTCCCGGCGGATGAGCCCCGCACCCCGACCGCCGTTACCCGCGTGGTGAAGTTCCACGAGAAGCCGAAGAAGGCAAAGGCCGAGGAGTATTTGGCAGCGGGGAATTACTACTGGAACGCCGGCATGTTCTTCTGGAAAGCCACCGTCGTCTCCGAGGCGCTCTTCCAGTACCGGCCTTCGGTGGCTGAACCTCTGGCCGAATTGCCGAAGTTCGGTGCGCCGAATTTCATCAGCGAACTCGACCGCATCTTCCCGCTCTGCCAGGATATTTCCATCGACTTCGCCGTTCTGGAACATGCCACGAACGTCACCGGTGTCCCCTGTGACGACTTCGGCTGGAACGATGTCGGCAGTTGGGAAGCGGTCTACGACCTGCTGCCCAAGGATGCCAACCGCAACGCCGGTCGCTCCGAAGTGGTCAGCATCAACTCAACCGGCAATTACGTCGATGCCGGCAGGAAACTGGTCGCATTGATCGGTGTCGACAACATCATCGTTGTGGATACGCCCGATGCCCTGCTCGTCGTGCATCGCGACAAGGCGCAGGATGTTGGAACGCTCGTGAAGGACCTCGAAAAAGCCGGCAGAGAAGAGTTCCTGTAAGATGACTCGGTGAGCCTCTCTCGCCGAGCTTTTCTTGAATCAGCCGCCCTAAGCACTGCGGTCGCCACCGCCGCACCGGGCGACCGCCCCAACGTCCTCTACATTATTCTCGAAGACACCGGGCCGCACATGGGCTGTTATGGCGAGCCGCTGGTGAAGACGCCGAACCTTGACACGTTCGCCAAACAGGGCGTCCGCTTCACCGACGCTCACTGCACCGCACCCGTCTGCTCCGCCAGCCGTTCCGCACTCTTTACCGGTCGCTACCAGACCAACATCGGCGCCCATAACCACCGGACGTGGGACTGGCACAAGACCACTCTTGCCGGATCCGCAAAGCACGTTTGCGACTGGTTCCGCGACGTCGGGTACTTCACGTGTAATCTGCAACCGGCGAAGAAAGCCGCCGTCAACGGTGCGGCCGGAGCAGGCAAAGTCGACCTGAACTTCCATGCCCACGGTGCCAACAAAGAAAAGTTCTTCGATGGCACCGACTGGAAGCAGCGCAAAGATGGCCAGCCCTTCTTCGCGCACCTGACTATCATCGAAACCCACAAGGGACAAGGCTGGACCATCGCCCGGCAGCGGCCGAAATCCGAGTTGGTGGATCCCGACAAACTGAAGCTCGCAGCCTACTATCCCGACAGCCCGATCGCCCGCGACGAATACGCGAACTACCTCGACGCGTACCAACTGGTCGATAGCTATGTGGGCCAGGTGATGGCTCGTCTGGAAGCTGAGGGACTGGCGAAGAACACTATTGTCGTCATTTCCAGCGACCACGGACCACTGTTTCGAGGTAAGCAGTTCCTCTATGATGGCGGGACACATATCCCGCTTCTGGTGCGCTTCCCCGATGGGAAAGACGCGGGCAAGGTGGACAACCGCTTCGTCAGCGGGATCGACATCGCGCCTACCCTGCTGGGCGTGGCCGGGATTACGCCGCCGCCGGGGGCCATGCAGGGCCAGAACATCTTCGCGCCAGACGCCAAAGTCCACGACCATATCTTCACGGCGCGCGACCGCATGGATACGTCCATTGACCGCATGCGAGCCGTCCGCACGAAGCAGTTCAAGTACATCCGCAACTACTGTCCTGGCACCCCGTACATGCAAACCAACGAGTACAAGGAAAAGGAATACCCGACCTGGAACCTCGTCAAGGCGTGGGCGAAGGAAGGTAAACTCAATCGCGAACAGGCTCTGTTTGCTGCTGTCGAGAAGCCCATCGAAGAGCTGTACGATGTCGTCGCCGACCCCGACGAAGTCCACAATCTGGCGCGGAACGCGGCGTACAAAAAGACGCTCAACGAGCTCCGTACGCTGGTGGATGGGTTTGTCGCCGAAAACGACAAGAGGGTCCAGTGGGAGGACCCTCTTGACATCTATCGTGGATATTACAAACGGCTGCCGGAAGACGCCGCTTAAATCTCGTCGATATTGACCCATGCGCGTTTGGACCAGCTTTCAATGCCCTTTTCGGCAAGCTGGACGCCCTTCGCGCCTTCCTTCAGATCCCAGCGGAACGGCGCGTCCTTCACCACGTGCAGGAGGAACATTTCCCACTGCTTCTTGAAGGCGTTGTCGAAGTTCTCCTGATCCGGCAGCTTC
>CANIHR010000294.1 GCA_947467185.1 Bryobacterales bacterium | reverse complement strand
TCGGCCGCGGACGCGAATAGTAATACCGATAAATCGGCTTTCCGCTCGTCTTGCCGTGCGAATCGAGAGCCTTCCATGTGCTGAACGCAATGAACCGGTCTCCCGCCAGCGCCCGAGCCACCGGCTCCACCTCGTCATCATTCGCCGGAGCGTATTCCTTAAGAACGTCCGCTGCCCCTACGCCATTCGTCGGCTTGGCATACAGCCGCTCCACCGCTGCCTTGAACGCTGCCACCGTTGCGGGCTCTCTGCCCAGCACCGACCCCGCGCCCTGCTCCTGTGAATTCCAGCCCGCCAGATACGGCACATGTGCCTGTTTGCCCGCCGCGAAAGTCGCCGCCGGAGCTTCCGTGAAGAAGTACCCGTCCACCACCACCGGGAACCGCCCGCCGCGCTGCTTGCCCACCGCGTCAAAAATCTGCTGCGCCGTCAGCTTTTTCAGGTCGGCCAGCGTCTTCGCGCCCATCTCCGACATGAACTTTTCGCCCATCGCCTCGCCTTCCGCCAGGGTTGTCGGCGGCTGCAGGCCCAGAAGCGATCCGCTCTCGCTGATCGCGCCCGCAAACAGATTCCGCGACATCGGCGATGCCATCTGCGCACTCACCGCATACGACCCGGCCGACTCCCCGGCAATCGTGATCTTCTTCGGATCGCCGCCAAACGCCGCGATATTTTCCGAGACCCACCGCAGCGCCGCGCTCTGGTCCATCAGCGAATAGTTGCCCGACGCGTGATTCGGTGAAGCCTTCGTCAGTTCCGGATGAGCCAGGAACCCAAAAATCCCCAGCCGGTAGCTCACCGTCACCGTAACAATCCCCTTGGTCGCCATGCTCTCGCCGTCGTAACGCGGCTCCGACCCGTCGCCCGCCTGGAACCCGCCGCCGTAGTAATAAACCAGCACCGGCAGCTTTTCTTTGCCCGTCTTCGCCGGAGTCCAGATATTTAGATAGAGGCAGTCTTCACTCATCCCCGCATTGCGGAAAGCCATGTCGCCGTACAGCGGCAACTGCATGCAACGGGCCGCGAACTTCGTCGCATCAATCACCCCGTCGCGCTTCACAACCGGAGCGGGAGGACTCCACCGCAGGTCCCCTACAGGAGGCGCGGCAAACGGCACGCCCTTAAACTCACGGACGCCCGCGGCATTCGCCCCGGCCCCTTCCACAACGCCCATCGGCAAAGTCACGCGATCAGCGGCAAAGGCGCTCGCGGAGATCAACAGAAATATCAGAGTTCGGTTTGTCATGCTGCGTCTCCCAGCATATTCCAGCTCCATCTCACTCTGCGTAAATTGTGGTAACTCTCAGGGGCAGAAAGTGGCCTCGTACCAGATGACGCCGATTGCACCCGGATGCGCTGTAACGCAAATCGGTTTGCCGATTACAGCCCTGTCGTAGAGCGCAAAACTATTGATGTCATTCTCTCCCGGGAAGGGGCCCCATTCACTCACCTTCACCCAATACGACCCACGACTTCCGCCGTCATAATGTTTGCTGATAACCAGAGGACGGTACTCCCGCGGTGCTTCACGATCCAGCAGCATATCCAGTTGGCACGCTGCAGCCCCACCATACGCAAAGCAGAGTACGGCGTATAGAACAGGAATGATAATCCCCCCAGGAATGGAAGTGAAGCTACTCCTCGTGAGGCCAAAGAGCAACGCGCCGGCGAGCGGTGCGGCTAACCATAGAATCCTTCCGGACATGACGAACTCAACATCCAAAGTGCGAAGCGCCAGTGCAAAAATTGCGAACATCAACGCCGGTACGACGGATGAATCCTCACCGTTCTCTTCCAGTCTGCATCCGACAAACTCCCCGCCTGCATGACACAGACCCACGATGATCCACGGCAGAGCCAGCGCAATCGCGACCGCCAGTGTGCGCGGATGTGGGAAAAAGGCGATCCATGCGCTGATCATGGCGGAGCCAATGTTGATCCGTAGCGCCCAATCCGTAGCCCTCAACCGAGCGTCGATTCGGGCTAACTCATTTGGCCGCAAGTTACGCCCTGATGCCCAAGGGATCCAAATAGCCGGAGATCCGTGAGCGACCGCCTGCGGGCGGTAGCAACGCGCCCAAAAATCTCTCGAACTGGTCCACCAGCAGTTGCATGAAAGTTGATTTTATCGCGAAATATGCGTCCCTGCAGCGATAGAATACCCGTGATGACGGCAAACCTCGGCTTCGTCCACGCCTCCCGCCGCGCCGGCGAATTCGGCGTCCATTCCCTCGATCACTTCACTCTCGCCGTCCCCGATCTCGCCATCGCCAGGCACTTCTATTCTGCGTTCGGTCTTCACACCCCGGAGGAACCCACCGGCCTCGGCCTTTACGCGACCGACCATTCCCACCGCTGGGGCATCCTCACCGAAGGCTCCCGCAAACGCTTCTCGCACAAATCCTTCGCCGCCTGGGAAGAAGACTTCCTCGCCATCCGAGACCGCCTTCAAATCCTCCACATCCCCCTTCTGGATCCCCCGAAACACGCCACCGCAGAAGGCCTATGGTTTCGCGATCACGACGACCAGATCGTCGAAATCTTCATCGGCGAAAAGACCTCTCCCGCCGCGAAATCGCCGTTCTCCCACCCCGTCGCTCCCGCCGGAGTCCGCGGTGCCGAAGGTCGCGCTGCCGCCGCCCTGGTTCGTCCCCGCCGCCTCGCCCATATCCTCCAGTTCACCCGCGACGTCCCCCGCGCCATCGCTTTCTACACTCAGATCCTCGGTCTGCGCCTCTCGGATCGCTCCGGCGACGGCATCGCCTTCCTACACGGCATCCACGGCAGCGACCACCACATGCTCGCCTTCGCCAAATCTGCCGCCCCCGGCCTCCATCACTGCAGCTGGGATGTCGGTTCCCTCGGCGAAGTCGGCCTCGGCGCGATGCAGATGGCCGACAAAGGCTACTCGAAAGGCTGGGGCCTTGGCCGCCACGTCCTCGGCTCCAACTACTTCCACTACGTTCGCGACCCGTGGGGCAGCTACTCCGAATATTCCTCCGACATCGATTACATCCCCGCCGATTGCGACTGGCCCGCCGCCGACCATCCCCCCGCGGACTCCATCTACCTGTGGGGTCCCCAAATCCCACCGGATTTTATCGCTAACCATGAAGTGTGAGTTAAAGAACTGGGAATTTAATTTGGCGTCGGCCTCACCGGCGGCACTGACCACCTGCTGGCCAAGCTCATCCTCGGCCGCCGCCTCGATTTGTCTCACCATAAGAAGACCGTCGCGGCTGTGCGCTAAACTTCCGGTTGAATGAAGCCCACTCCCCCCTCCGTCGTCGCGCGCATTGAAGCCTTCAACGCCGGCCGGGATCCTGTGCGCCTGCATCTCAAATACGAGGCCATGCGCCGCGACGCCTTCAGCTTCCTCCGCGGCACCTGCCATCTCTTCTATGAGGACCTCGACCCCGGTCTTTTCCCCGACGCCCCCCTCGTCTGGTGCTGCGGCGACCTCCACCTCCAGAACTTCGGCACCTATCGTGGCGACAACCGCCTCACCTACTTCGACCTCAACGATTTCGACGAAGCCTGTCTCGCCCCCGCCACCTGGGACCTCGTCCGTTTCCTCGCCAGCATCCTCGTCGGCGGCCGCACCCTCGGCATGAACGGCAAAGTCATCCGCAAACTTGAAACCGCTTTTCTCGATGGCTACGCAACGGCCCTCAGCGGAGGTAAAGCTCTTTGGCTCGAACGAGCCACCTCCCAGGGCCAAATCCGAACCCTCCTTGCCCGCCTCAAACGCCGCACCCAGAAGAAGTTCCTCGCCGCACGCACCACCCTTGCTAAAGGCCGCCGCAAACTTCACCTCGACGGAACCCGTGCCCTCGCTCTCCAGCCCGGCGAACGCGAAATGCTCACCGCCTTCCTGAAGCGCTTCGCCAGGACCCACAAGCACCCCGAGCGCTTCCAACTCGTCGATGCCGCCCGTCGCATCGCCGGCAACGGCAGCCTCGGCCTCCCTCGCTTTGCCCTCCTGGTCGAAGGCTACGGCTCTCCCCACGGCAACTTTCTGCTCGATCTCAAAGTCGAAACTGGCTCCGCCGTCCTCCGCAGCCACGCCCTCCCCCAACCCGGTTGGGGAAGCGAAGCCGAACGCGTCACCCACATCCAGCGCCACGTCCAGGCCATCCCGCCCGCACTCCTCGCTCCCGTTGAAATCGACGGCCGAAGTTGGGTCCTCCGCGAACTCATGCCCACCGAAGACCGCCTTGAGATCTCCAAATGGGCCGACGACGTCGAAGGTTTCACCGCCGCCGTCCGCACCCTCGGTGAAGTTGTTGCCTGGGGGAACCTCCGCGCTGCCGGACGCCGCGGTGCGGCCCTCCCTGACGACCTGATGCGTTTCGGCACCGATCGCGACTGGGCCATCCCCCTCCTCCAGGCCGCGCGCGATGCCGCTCGCCGAACGGAAGAACACTGGCACGAATTCCTCGCCTGGTCGCCCAATGTTGCGAAAATAACAAAGTGATCTCCTGCCGCAATCTCACGAAGCGCTTTGGCGACTTTACCGCCGTCAACGGTATTTCGCTCTCGGTCGAACGCGGCGCCATCTGCGCCTGCCTCGGCCCCAACGGGGCAGGGAAGTCCACCACCGTTAAGATGCTCACAGGCCTCCTCGCTCCCACCTCGGGCGACGTCACCGTCTGTGGACACAAAGTCACCGTTGACGCCATCGATGTCAAAAAGAACATCGGGGTCCTCCCCGAAGACCTCGGCCTCTTTGAAGACCTCTCTATCGAAGAGCACCTCCGTCTCACCGCCGACATCTACGGCCTCCCCGCAGCCACCGCGAACGACCGTATCGAGGATCTCATTTCCGCCCTCCGCCTCGGCCCCGCCCGCCGCACCTTTGCCGGGCGTTGCTCCCACGGCACCCGCAAGAAGACCTCCCTCGCCATGGCCCTCCTGCCCAACCCGCAGGCTCTCTTCCTCGACGAGCCCTTCGAAGCCATCGACCCCGTCACCTCCAAAGCCATGCGCGACATCCTCGTCGCCGCCGCACGGCGCGGAGTCACCGTCTTCCTCACCTCCCACATCCTCCCCGTCGCGCAGGAAATCGCCACTCAGTTCCTCATTATTCGCGAAGGCAAAATCGTCTGGCAGGCCCTGGCCGCCGACCTCACCGCCCCCCTCGAAGAAACCTACTTCGACATCGCTGAGCCGCCGACCCACGGCGATCTCACATGGCTGGCGCATTCGTGAGTCGTCTTGAACCCGTCCTTCGGGCTCTCTGGAAGGCGCTCCGCCGCGAACAGGAATCTCTCCTCAAATTTCCGGCCAATAACCTCTACTACGCGGCCATCGCCTTCCTCGTCATGCTCGACCCCGCCGTCATGATGTTCGTCGCCATCGTCGCCGGCGTCGTGCTCTTCTTCCCTCTAAGCACCGATCCCCTCCGCCGCATTCCCGCTTCCCGCTTCCAGCTCTGGCCCCTCGAACCCCGCGAACGCCGCCTCCTCCGCATGCTCAGCCCGTGGCTGAACCCCATGACTTGGATCGTCGCCGGGTTTGCCCTTTGGCGCGGAGTCTCGCTCGGCCTCGGAGCTCTCGTCGCCGCCCTCTTCCTCGTCGGCTTTCTCTCGCCGAAGCTCGGTCTTAGCGGCAGAGGACGCTCCTGGGCCCTCCCGCTCCCATTCCCCGGCCCCCTCGCCGAACTCATCCGCAAGGATCTCCGCAGCCTCGTCCGTACCCTCGATTTCTACTGTGCCCTCATCGTTGGCGGAGCCGCCGCAGCCTACCGTATCGCCGGGCTTCTCCCCGCGGATGCCTACCTTCCCGGCACGCTCCTCGCCATGCTCTGCATCTCCACCTGCGCTCAGACGCTCTTCGGTCTCGATGGCCGCGCCGGCCTCACGCGCTACCGCCTCCTGCCGATACCCGGCTGGCAAATCCTTCTGGCGAAGGACGTCGCTTTCATCCTCGTCTCCGTCGCCTTCACGCTGGCCCTGTCGCCTCTGGCCGGTTTCGCCGCCGCGCTCGCCGCGCTCGCTGCCGCCCGGTACCCGGCTATCCGCGAACGCCGTGCCCAACTCCGCTGGCGACTCCAGTCCGGTACTTCCTTCGGCGGAGCCCTCACCCAGATCCTCGCTATGGTCGGAGCCGCCTCGGCCGTTCATCTTTACAGCCCCTTATTACTCGCACCCTGCCTCCTCGCCTGGGGGATCTCCCTCTGGTGGGGTGGTCGCGAACTCGAACGCGCAGCACTATAAAAACATGGCCACCTACGACGAACTTTTCGAAAACAACCGCCGCTGGGCCGAATCCCTCACCCGCGACAACCCCGACTACTTCGAGATCCTCGCCTCCGTCCAGCGCCCCGACTATCTCTACATCGGCTGCTCCGACAGTCGCGTCCCCGCCAACGAAATCATGGGCCTCTCGCCCGGCGAAGTCTTCGTCCATCGCAACATCGCCAACGTTGTCGCTAACACCGACCTCAACGCCGCCGCCGTCATCGAATACGCCGTCGCGCACCTCAACGTGAAAGACATCGTCGTCTGCGGCCACTACAACTGCGGAGGAGTCCGCGCCGCCCTCATGGCACAGGACCTCGGCATCCTCAACCCCTGGCTCCGCAACATCCGAGACGTCTACCGCCTGCATCGCGACGAACTCAACGGAATCCCCGACGAAGAAGACCGTTTCCAGCGTCTCGTCG
>CANIHR010000293.1 GCA_947467185.1 Bryobacterales bacterium | reverse complement strand
TTCACAATCGGTCTGAAGCATCTCGATCTCTTCGCCTGGGTCGGAGAATTCAGTTCGGGACTTGTCAGCGACGCCGATTTTAAGCTCGAAAAGCACCTGCCCGGCTTCCTGGAGGATTCGGCCTCCGTGAATCGGCAGCTGAAACTCCTCTACCTCAGCTGCGGGACCGAAGATCCCCGCATTCCCGGCCACAGGGACCTGATGGACAAGCTGAAGCAGCACAACATCAACTTCGTCTGGTATCCGACGCCTGGTGCGCATGAATGGAAGGTTTGGCGGCATTCGCTGGCTGATCTGGTGCCGCGTCTGTTCGTGGAACCCGCTCCTGTTGCTCCCGTAAATCTGAAATCGCCCGAAGTCCTGTCCGACCGCCGTGTCACCTTCCGCCTGTTTGCACCCAAAGCTGGCGAGGTCTCGGTCTCGGGTGACTGGGTGGCGCAGGGGCGGGGAACCGCCGGCAAGCTCACTCGCGACGCGAGCGGTGTCTGGTCCATCACCGTTGGCCCTTTGGTTCCAGACTTCTATAGCTACGCCTTCACGGTTGATGGTTCCCGCATCATTGATCCCCGCAACCCGATGATCAAGCAGGGCGAGGCCTCCATCGACAGCATGTTCCTCGTCGATGGTCCGGAAGCCGCTTTCGAGGTGACAGCGGCGGTGCCCCATGGTCGCGTGCAGGTGGACTGGTACAAATCCGGCGTCCTCGACAAGCTCCGCAGTATGCATGTCTACACGCCGCCGGGTTATGAAGTCGGTAAGGAGAAGTACCCGGTGCTGTATCTTCTGCATGGTGGCGGCGACGAAGACTCCGGCTGGAGCACCATCGGTCGCGCCGGTTTCATTCTGGACAACCTGATTGCCGCGAAAAAGGCGAAACCGATGATCGTGGTGATGCCGAACGGCTCGATGCCCCGGCCTGCATTTGTCCCCGGCGCGCCGCAGACTCCTGAAGTGGCCCGCGCCAATCGCGAAGCCCAGCAGAAGTTCGTGGACGAACTGCTCCAATACGTCATTCCGAACGTGGAGAAGTCGTACCGTGTGCTCACGACCCGCGAGAATCGAGCTATTGCCGGCCTCTCGATGGGGGCGGGGCAGACCCTCGCTACCGCGCCCACTCACCTGGATAAATTCGCCTGGATTGGAGTCTGGAGCGGTGGTGTCAACGTCGCGCAGCAGGATGACTTCCTGACTCGTAACGCCACCTTCTTCGCGGATCCTGACAAGACAAATAAGCAGGTGAAGTTGCTCTGGGTTGGTGTTGGAACTAACGACACGCTTGCCGGAGCCGGGACGAAGAACCTCGCGAGGATCCTGAAAGAAAAGGGCATCCGCCACGAATTTCACGAGACCGAAGGGGGCCACACCTGGATAAATTGGCGCCACTACCTGAATGACTACACGCAGTTGCTGTTCCGGTAACTCAACCGAAAATCAACTGGGCGGTATCTCCCGCAACAGGTTCATCGAACGGCGTTTCGGCTTCTGACAACCGGACCAGACACGCCACAATCACCGGATCAAAGTCCGCTCCGGCCCGGGCCTGCAGATTCAGCATGGCTCGTTCCCGGCCCATGCCTTTTCGGTAGGGCCGGTCGCTGGTCATCGCGTCATACGCGTCGGCAACATGGATGATGCGGGCGTCGATCGGGACACATTCGCCACGCAAGCCATGGGGGTACCCCGATCCGTCCCAGTTCTCGTGGTGCAGTTCCACAGCGTCCAGCCAGGCCGAAAAGCCCTGCACCTTCTCCAGAATTCGCCGACCGATTTCGGGATGCTGCCGGATCATCGCCATTTCCGAATCCGTCAACCGTCCCGGCTTCAGCAACACGGTGTCCGAGATACCAATTTTACCGATATCATGCAACAGCGCACCCATGCGGAGACGCTCCAGGTCGGCAACCGGTAGCTCCATGGCTGCGCCCAGTTTACAGGCGAGCAGACTCACCCGCTGACTGTGGCCTGCCGTGTAGCGGTCGCGTGCGTCCAGAGCTTTGGCCAGTGTGCCCACGAACTGCAGGTAGGCGCTGTCCAGTTTCTCCCGGGCTTCGGAAGTCGCCAGGGCCGCCTGATTGAAGCTCCGGGTCAGGTCGTCAATCTCCCGAATTCCCGTCCCACCCACCTTCAGCGCAGACATCAGCCCCGATTGTTCGGCCTCCCGCAGGTGTGTTACCAGCGCCGAAATGGGCCGAACGATGGACCTGGCGCTGATTACGCCGCAGAAAACGGCAATCAGGGCGGCGATCGCAAATACCGATATGAAAACCCAGCGCAACCCGGCGCGCACAGGGCCGATTGCGGAATCCGAATCCTGCAGACTGATAACTCGGTAGCCTGCCGGATTCTCTGCTTCCACCGCGCTCACCGGCACGGACACGAATGTCCTCCCGGCAACCTGGACATCGCATTCACTTTGGCCGGGACACTGCCGCAGGGCGGCCTCCAGTTCGGCAGGGCGGACTCCCGGCACGCTTGATCGCAGTATCCTGCCTCCGTGCAGCAACACCGACGACATCGACTTTTGGGAGAATTCAAAGACACTGCCCACAATCAGTGTCGCGACCGTTTCGCCCGAAAGTTCTACTGGCACGCCGTTCGTCTTGTAAACTTCGCTGCCAACTTCGAGGAAACCACCTTCTGCGTGGATCTCCCGGTCATTTTCGTGAGGCCCCGCCAGCGATCGCAATACCGGTCCGGTTCGAATCACTCCGCCCAGTAGTCTGTGGTCCGGAGCCACCACGGCCAACAGATCAATCTCCATCCGCCCGCAGAACTCCTGTAGCTGATCTTCGAGTGTGGCGCGTGTCGCCGCGGTGGAACCCTCTACAAGCAACAACTGTACGCTGGCTTTCAGGGCACTGTTCTCTCCGGCAACTTTCAGGAATCGTTGCTCGTGGGCGGCTGCCAGGGCCTGTGCCTCGTTCAGTGCGGTTTGATTCTGGCGCATCGACTGGCGCAGTCCATCGTGCACCGTGACCTGCACCATCCTCTGGATCATCCAGAAGCTGATGCTCAACAGTCCCGCGACGGGGATGAGCCAAAGCAAAAAGACTCGGGTGCGAAATCGCATGATGTCGAATGAGACTCTCACTTTGATATCGACCGACTGAGGCCTTTCCTGTAGTGCTGTTTTGAGAAATAATCGAGAGATTACGCGGCAGCCTGCTCGGGCCAAAACGGAACAGGGTGTGCCAACGCTATTTCCCAGCCGCGCCGCCGTGCCACGCCATTTAGCTTGCGGCGCGCGTTGACGATATACGCCTTGGCTCCGCTCGGGTTCGTCAGTGCCAGTTGGCGGGTAATAGTGGCCAGGGGAATTTCGTGCGCGTAGTGGAGTGTCATGACCCGAACTTCCAGCGGCTCCAGAGTGCGGTGCATCAGACTCATCATGCGCTGAAAAAGCTCGGTTCGCTCCGTAAGGTCACTGTGGCTTCCGATGGAATTGTCCGAAAGTTGCCGCTGGGTCGCAGTGTCGAGGGAGACCGTTTCCTCGGCGCGGCGCTTAACTGCGCTGAGGCAATGATTCCGGGTTATAGAGTAAATCCAGGTCGATACCCGGGAGTCACCGCGGAAGGATCCGGAGTGCCGAAATGCTTTCAGAAAAACTTCCTGCGCCAGATCGTGGGCCAATTCGTGGTCGCGGGTGACGCGGTAGCACCATCCCACCACACGGTGATGGTACCGGGCGAAGACTTCGTCAAATGCCTGGTTGCCGGTGAACCGATCCGAACCCGATCCGATCAGGCCCATTAGTTCTTCGTCGGTCAGATCCGCCAACATTATCCGTGATTCTCCAGGCATGAGCCGATGGTATGTTTTTCAGCTGTTACAAGTCGTCGCAGGATTGCAAACAACTTGTAAAATTCCGGTTCCGCTCAGATCCGGACTGGTTTGGAATTAAAGCGGTACCCGACACGGTGCAGCGTCAGGAAATGCCGCGGATTGTTGGGGTCGTCTTCCAGTTTCTGGCGCAACCGCAGGACGTGCGCATCCACCGTCCGCGTGTTGGGCGAAGGCAGGTAGCTCCACACGGCGTCCAGGATGGAATCACGGCTCAGGTCACGCTCCGGATTGGTCAGGAAGTGCATCAGTAATTCCTGCTCCGATTGCGTGAGTCGAACCTGCTCTCCGCCACGGGTCACCGTATTGCGGTCCAGATTAATCTCAATATTGTCAAAGGCGAGGATGTAATCCGCTTCCTGCTGGATAAAAAATGAGGGTAGGGTGGCTGTGGCCATCAACCTGAAAGTAGCGCGTTATTTCGGGGCGGGGAATAGCGCGGAGCTGCTTTTACAACTCTTTTACAGCCCCGGAACAAACAGGCGCTTCATTGGGCAATTTGATACCATTCATGCGGATGACACGTCGCAAACTGATTCAGTCCGCCGCCGCTTTGGGCGCCGCCGCCGTGGGGGCTCCGATGCTTCCGCAGGCTCTCGCCATGCAGGCCAAAGGAGGCCGTCTCAAGCAGGCTGTTTCCTTCTGGACGTACCAGAAGTGGTTTGATCTGGACGCGCTCTGCAAAGAAGCCGTCCGCATCGGCATCAAGGGCATCGACCTCGTTACTCCCGACCAGTACGCGACCGTGAAGAAGTACGGTCTGGTCCCTTCCATGACCTCCGGCACCGCGCCCAACACCATCCCGATCGGGTTGAATCGCCTCGAAAATCACGATGCCGTGCTTGAAAGTCTGAAGCGCGATATCACCCTTGCGGCAGCCGCGGGTGCGCCGAACGTCATCATTTTCTCTGGCAATCGAAAAGGTATGCCCGATGGCGAAGGCCTGAAGAATTGCCTCACGGGCCTCAACAGGATCAAGGCTTACGCGGAAGAGAAAAAAGTGGTCGTCAATCTGGAGTTGCTGAACAGCAAGGTCAACCACAAGGACTACATGGCGGACCACTCCGCCTGGGGCGTTGAACTGATGAAGCAGGTCAACTCGCCCTACATCAAACTCCTGTACGACATTTATCACATGCAGATCATGGAAGGCGACCTGATCCGCAATATCAAAGAGGCCTATCCGTTCACCGGCCATTACCACACCGGCGGGAACCCGGGGCGCAATGAAATCGATGAAACCCAGGAGGTGAACTGGCACGCGGTGGCAAAAGCCATCGCCGATCTCGGTTACCAGGGCTTCATCGCGCATGAGTTCATCCCTGTGCAAACGCCTCCCATCAAGAGCCTGGAACGCGCTTTTGACATCTGCACTGTCTAACGGCATCCTGTGAAGTCCCTGCTGATTACCGGCGGCGGTCGCGGGATCGGGGCTGCAACGGCCCGGCTCGCAGCTCGTCGCGGCTATGCGGTTTGCATCAATTACCGTTCGCGGCAGGGAGAGGCGTCGAACCTCGTTCGTGAGATTGAAGGGGCGGGGGGCAGGGCGACTGCCATTCAGGCCGATATCTCGGTCGATGCCGACGTGACTCGTCTGTTCGAAGCCTGCGATCAGGAACTGGGGCCGATGGCTGGTCTGGTCAACAATGCCGGTGTTCTGGAAACGCAGATGCGTGTGGAAGCAATGGCGACAGACCGTCTCCAGCGAGTCTTCGCCACCAATGTTTTCGGTGCTTTCGCCTGCGCACGAGAGGCGGTCCTCCGTATGTCGACGAAACGTGGAGGGGCGGGCGGCAGCATCGTCAACGTCTCGTCCGTGGCCTCACGGCTGGGTTCCGCCGGCGAATATGTGGACTATGCCGCGTCGAAAGCCGCTCTCGATACGTTCACTCTTGGACTGGCCCGGGAAGTCGCTGAAGAAGGTATTCGCGTGAATGCCGTTCGCCCTGGTTTCATCTACACCGAAATGCACGCCAGTGGTGGCGAACCCGGCCGTGTGGACCGCGTGAAGGAGTTCGTCCCCATGAAGCGCGGCGGCACCGCCGAAGAGGTCGCGGAGGCCATCCTGTGGCTACTTTCCGACGCCGCGTCGTTCACCACCGGGACGTTTCTCGACGTAGCCGGCGGACGTTAGTCCTTCATAACCGACAGATATTGGGCCCAGGGTCCAACTTCGGCCTTATAACGCTTCGCCATCGTGCGACTGATCTGCAGCAGATGTGCCAGGTCGTGAGCTGTCCACGTCGCCAGCAACTGCCGGAGTGTGACCCGGCCAAACGCCGGGTGCGTTCCCACCCGCTCCAAATCTGCCGCCTGCAGGTTCAGGGCCCGCAACCGCGCCAGCCCCTCCTGACGCAGAGCCAGGAACTCATCCAGCAGTTCTCCCATCGATTTCCTGGCGCCTGAATGAAACTGCGCCTCACGGTCAAACGGCGGGAACGCCAGGCTCGGCCCGTGCTCCAGAATGATCCCCAGCCGCGGCATCCAGTCCACCTTCTCCCCGTGGACCAGGTGTCCAATCACGTCATAGGGGCTCCATGTACCGTCACCCTCGGTCGCGGTCGTCCACGCATCGGGAAGATCTCGGAGCAGGGAATTCAGGGTTGCCGGGGTGCTCGCCAGGACTGCCAGAGATTCTTCGAGGAATGCAGCGCTCATGCCCCCATCTTAATATCCCCGAAAAATCTGCCAGATCGGTGAAATGGAGTGCACTCCCGACACATAGCCCAGTATTGACTCCATGAACACCGCCATCAGATCGTTGCTCTGTGCCCTCCTGGTCCTCGCCCCCAGCCTACTGGTTGCGGCTCCCACCTTTACCGGCGTCGTGAACCCGGCGAGCAATATTCCACCGGGATTGCCGAACTACGGTATCGCGCAGGGTTCCATTTTTGTTATCT
>CANIHR010000292.1 GCA_947467185.1 Bryobacterales bacterium | reverse complement strand
GACCGACGCCACCACGGAAACCCCGTAAATCTGGTCATGCAGATAGTGCCCGAGAGTGCCAGAAGAGTTCGCGATCCCCGAATTCAGCAGCAGCCGCGTCGACTCGAGACACCCCGCCGCCAGCACCACCACCTTCGCCTTCGCATGCATTTCGCGCTTCGAATGCCGGTCGATGAAATGTGCCCCGCTGGCCTTACCAGTGGCTTTATCCACCGTGATCTCCCGGACAATCGCGTTGGCCACCACATCCAGCTTGCCCGTCGCCACGGCATCCGGCAGCAGCAGGTTGATGGAACTCGCCAGACCGCCCTGCCCCTGCGACGAGCGCATCTTCGAAACGCCAATACCCTGCTTCTTACACAGGTCCGTCACGGTCTGAATTGTCTTGCTGTCGGCCGGATAAGTCGATTCGATGAAGTTGCCATCCGGAAACTGTGGCCAGCCTTCTTTGCGGCCCTGCACGCGGAAAATCCCTTCCACGCGCGAGTAATACGGGTCCAGATCGGCCAGACTAATGGGCCAGCTATCTCCACCGCCATCAATCTCCGCAGCCTTAAACTCGAAATCGCTCAGCCGGAACGACTGCCGAGCCCAGAACAAACTCCGTCCGCCCAGGAGGCGCACACGAACCCAGTTGTACGGCTTCGTTGGGTCGTAAGTGTACGGATTTTCCTTCTCATCCACCCACTGATTTGCGTTGTATTCGTTCGCCTGGTAAACGTGTTCCAGACGCCCGGGCTTCCCGAAGCCGCGGTACGGCAGTTCGTGCGCCGCCTTGTTCACCCGGTCGCGAGTGTAGTTGGCTTCCGGTCCGGCGTTCAGCATCAGGCAGGAAAGGCCCTGCTTCGTGAGGATATTGGCCGCCATGCCACCGGAATGGCCCGAGCCGACAATCAAAACATCGTATTCTTTTTGCGCCATGTGAGTTGTCCTTGTTCGTCCTGTCGCTTAGACCGGGTCAATCGGGTTCCAGTAGAGAGCCCCGCCCACACCACGCCGCCCCGAATTCGCCTGCGCTGCCGCCGCTTCCGGCGAGTTCCGCGTCGCCGTACGCAGATCCGAATGGACCTGATAGACAAACCGCTTCAAGGGATCCTTCGGCAGGTCGTACACCCACGGCACCTGCGTCAAAAGAGGCTTCAAAATGGCATCCGCCTGCTTGCCGTCGAGATCCGTGAAGGCCTTTGTGAACTGCTTCCTCGCCGCCGCTTCCAGCGAATTCAACCCGCTCCGATACAGCGTCTGCCGGTCCGCCGGCGACACCGAAATCAGAAAGTCGAGGAACTCCGGCGCATCACAATCCGACGCTCCGATGTTGCCCTTCACCGGGGGTACCAGCACGGCACCCAGTTTCTTCAGCGTGCCGAACTGCGCCGCCGTGAAGAATTTCCGTCCACCAGCGGCAACATCGTTCGACTCCACCAGGGGGATATGGGGAGGATCAGTGGGGCCAAAGCCCCGTCCCCCACCACCACGACCAGCAGCCGGAGGAGCCTGCGGTGGTGCAGGAGCCGCCGGTTGTTGTGCGATGAGAGCAGGAACGGCCGGCGTAGCGGCCAGAGCGCGAATGAATCCACGACGTTTCATCAATGAACACGCTATCAGGCGAGTTTCATTGGGTCAACCCGAGGTCCTCCGCTACTGCGTGGGACCATGCGAGGGCGGAGCCGCGCAGCGCGGAGCGCACGAACCGCCGTTCGGCGGCGGTGTCATCTGCCCCAACTGAGAAATGCGAAGGCGCGCAATGTGCGCCCCCGGTTCGGGTCGCACATTGACGGTGAACATTTGGGTCGCCGCATTCCACATCGGAGAACTCAGTCGTCCACTTACCGCCGACACATTGACCTGTCTCGGCGAATACCCCGTCAGCGTCCGCATTGTTTCCCCAATGCCGAACGACACCGTCACATCCACCACACCATCGTCCGAGGCCTCGGCAATACGCTTCCGCCCCATGGGCACAAACATATCCTTATCGCCCACCATTGCCAGGCCAGACTTGCCCACCGCCATCACGAGGAAATACCCGACATCATTGCCAAGCTCGGTGGACCATTTGGCGCCTGGCCCCACGAGGCGGCCCTCACCCTTCAGGACGTCGTAAACCAAAGCCGTCCCGCCAATGCCGTACTTTGCCGGCTCCAGCACCAGCGTCGAATTCGCGCCACGCTTAAATGCGAACACGTAGTTGGCACGCAGCCCTCTGAAGTCGGTCCAGGCCGCAGCCTGCATCGGGACATCCACGCCTTTTGAATCCGCAAGAATGACATCGTCAATCGGCGTCGCCGCCACATCCGGCTTCACAATCACGCCGTCCGCGCGCACCGACATACGAAGGTTGTCGGCATCCACTTTGCCCAACTGGTCGCCAATCCCCAACGGCCCGGCGGAGAGGGTCGCCAGCAGTAGATTGTCCCGCTCCGAACTCATAAAGACATCGGAAAACGGCCAGGCCCCGACTGCAGAAGCCAGCCTCGAAGAGTACAGAAAATGAGACCAGCGCTCCCGGAGGAACCGGTCCTGGCTCGTCCGAATCGACGTCACATTGCTGTACTTCGAACTCGCCAGAAAGTGCGATGGGTTCGCCATACAGTACTGAATCGTCAGGCCCCGCTTCGCCATGGCCAACGCCATATTGTCGAGAAACAGATCCGGATCCGCGAGGTTGAAATCGGTATGCGCTTCCAGACCAAGCCAATCCTGCTCATACGTTCCTACGCCGGCGGCCTTCAGATAAAGCGCCGTCTTTTCCCAGTACTTCGGGTCGATGGAAACATTCCCTGACATTGCATATTGCGACCGATAGGGACTCGCCGCATCGATCCACCGGGCATGCGTCACCAGTGGCACGCCTACTTCGGTGCGGAACGCCGCCAGCTCCGAACGGAACAAATTTGGCGCCGCCGTATACGTCCAGATTCCTGACCGGCTAAACCAGCTGTTATCGGGTCCCTTCGGGTACCACCAGCTGTCCAGCTGCATGGACCCCAGACGGATACCCTTACCCAGCAACTCTGCACGAACTGCCTTCAGCGTGTCGGCGTAGGGCAAGTCCCCCGGATTGTAGTAGTAAAACGCACCGTTGTCGGTCCAGTAGCTCAGATGGCTCAGCAATGTGTCGGCATCGTTCGCCGGACGACGCTTACCCGATTTGTCGGTCAACGCCTTGCCCCATCCCACCAGCGTGGAGTTAATGCCCTTGCCCCAGCTCAGGATCGTCTCGTGCGTGAACCCCGCGGGCAGCGTCGAAATCTTTGGAGAAATCCCCGCCACGATGGCATCACCCGGCCCCCGGGACGTGTCCGCCGTCATAAAATTCGTCGCCGCCGAAAGCACCCAGGTATTTCCGGTGGTGTCAAAGGACACCATCGGACTGTCAGCGGCCTGATGCACGAACTCCTCCTGCGCAAACATCCCGCTGAAGGTCATGTGCAGTAAGGAGGAGGGGTACTGACTGATAACCGGAAAGGACGAAGCGTTGGGCGATTGGGATTCCCAGGTTGAGGAGAATACGACGGCGGGACGATCGGAATAGAGGCGAATCGAGGAGAGGTGCGCCGTACCGGGCGCGGGATAGCGAAATTTCAGTTCACGGTAGGCACCCAGCTTGTCCTGACCGGCCTCCGGAACCACGTACTCCACGGCGGAACCGGGCTTGCCATCAAATACGTTGCCGCCAAACGTCCAGCCCTGAGAAGGAATCCGAATCGACCAGGCACCACTTGCCTGCACCGCTGCCGACGCGCCGTCAAAGCCTTCAACCGACACCTGTCCGGACGCAGAGATTGCGCCTGTCGAGGCAAACAGAAGGATTCCCAACAGCTGTGGCGTCCGGCTTCCGGCTCCCAACCCGTTTCTCCCTGAGAGCCACCCTTTACAGGGGTGCCCATCTGATATGGCAATGATAGCCGATAATCCGTAAACGTGTGTAAAGACCGGTTACAGGACCACCCAGGTCAAACCGGACCAGCGGCGCGCCATTCGCCGGACAACATGGCAAAAACCCGCAGGTCCACCCAGCGCCCATGCAGCCACTCCGCCTGCCGCAACAGACCTTCCTCGGTGAAGCCCAGACGCCGCGGAATCGCCTTACTGCGCAGATTTCCTGTCGCGCAGCGGATCTCAATTCGGTGCAACCCGTACTCCCCAAAGGCTAAATCAAGTAGCTTGCCGCATACACGCACCATCACTCCCTGGCCTTCGGCTTCCTTCGACAGCCAGTACCCGATACTGCTGCTGCGGTTCCGCTGGTTGATCTGATGCAGGCTGATCGCCCCACAAATCCGGCCTCGCAGCCAAATGGTGGCGGTAAATGAGTTTCGTTTCCGGTTGTCAGCGGCACGGTCCCAGGTATACTGGCGCATCACATCCAGCGAGTAATCGGCACCCAGCCACGGCAGCCACTCCCGCAGACGCTCCCGGTTGGCATCCACCAGCGCATAAAGTTCGTCCGCCTGGTCCGGGTCCATTGGCCGCAGTTCCAGGTCGGCGTCCACGCGAATTACCTCCGAACAGTCTGCGCTTCGCTCCATATCCCAATTCCCAGCCGTACCCGTACCTGTGCATCGCCGGAGAGCGTGTCCGATAACAGCACATTGCTCTGCCAGACACCGTCTCCGAGCGCACTAATCGTCTGCGATTGTACGATACTGCCACCGATGTCGACCGTCACGTCCGCAGTCCCCAGTTCCTTCGCGTCCGTCCGGAAATATACGATCAACGTTCCCGCCCGACCCGCTTTCAAACGCAGGTCGGCCGACGGCTGAAATTCCGCGCTGCAGAGTTCGGGTGCCGGGTGAGACACCGGTTCCCGCTCGTCCGCCGGTTCCCTGCCCGCGGCATCCAGCACCGTAAAGACGGCTACATTACTCGGTGCGCCCGCCCCGACCCGGAGGGTCACGGAGTGCCGCCCCCCCACCAGGCCCACCGGCCGCAGACAGTTCGCCTGCCACGCACCGGGGCCGTTTCCAGCCACCAGGATCGCCGGAACGCCAAACCCGTCCACTGAAAGGCGGACATCGTCCACCGTCAGATCCGCCGCCTCCGACTTAAAGAAGCAGCAAAGATATTCGTCCTTAAATTGATGGAAAACGGGCAGATATGTCCGGCTGTTTACTGCCGACACCAGTAACGGGGCTGCCCCGCTCGCCTCCGCCGGCTCTCGCCACCTCCGCTCACACCGAACCGACGCCCGCTGGCTCGTGACATCCAGCAGCCGCACTTCCGGGAACCCGGCCGACCGGCACATCGACACTAAGCACTCCGGCGAGGGTCCGCACCAGTTATCGATTTGTCCGCCCAGTTCCGCCCGCTCGTAAAACTCCATCACCGTCGGAATCGCGCGGGTTTCCGACTCAATGACGAACGACTCGATCAGGGCCAGGTCGGTGCAGACTTCGAGAACCTTTTCCAGCCCCAACAGCGGATGCCGCAGGTGATACAGCACCCCAAAGAACAGGACAATATCGAACTTCCCGACTTTCTCGACGCTCAGTTCCGCCACGTCCAGGGTCCGGTAATCCACCTTCGACCCCAGCAGTTCTTTTGCTTCGAGGAAGGTGGCCAGTTCGACACAGTCGATGGCCATAACGGACGCCCCGCGGCGTTCACATTCGAAGCTGAACCAGCCGTCCCACGCGCCGATGTCGAGAACGCGTTTGCCGGTCAGGTCTTCGGGCAAGCCGAACAAGGCCAGACGCCGCTGCATCGTTTCCACGGGCTGTAACCCAGGTAGAACACTGCCGTCGGGAAGCTCAATCGAGTGGTAACGGGTGCGCGCCTGCACGCTCTCCGCCATGCTGCGGATTTTCTTATCAAATTCGGCATTCCCCGCCGCGACCCGCACCTCATTCATTGGCTTCAGTTTAAGACACCGGAACATTCCCGCCCCGCGAGTCGTATCCCGGTTCATGAAGTTCGCCCGCGAATTCGCCCGCCAGACCGCCGAATGGTCCGCCCAGATCCTCATCCTGATCTTCGCCACCACCACCGTTGCCCTGCCCTGCGTCATCCCCAGCGCGTCTATGGAGAGCACGCTCATGACCGGCGACCACGTCATTGTCGACAAACTGGCCTACGCGCCGGGCGACTCCGGAATCCTCCCGTATGAAGCGGTGAAGCGCGGCGACATCATCGTCTTCCGATACCCCAAAGACATCCGCCAGAACTATGTGAAGCGCGTGATTGGCATCCCCGGCGACCGGATTCACCTCGAAGCCGGAGCAGTCGTCCGCAACGGGGTCAAACTCACCGAACCCTACATTCAGCACCTCGATGTCCCGCCCGATAACTACCGCGACAACTTCCCCGTCAACGGCGAAATCCTCGTCCCCGAAGGCCAGTATTTCGTGCTCGGAGACAACCGCGACAACTCCGAAGACAGCCGCTACTGGGGCTACGTCCCCCGCGAGAACATCATCGGCAAGCCGGTCTTAATCTACTGGTCCTACGACGCCCCAACGGAGGATCTGATGGACTTCAGCATGCACCACACGGTGGATCTGGCCCTCAACTTCTTCACCAAGACCCGCTGGAACCGTACATTCCAGCTCATCCGCCCCTGATCAGGCCTTCTTTTTCGCGGCCTTCGGCTTCGGTACTTCCAGCTGACTTGCCGTGACGGAAACCAACTTCGCCAGCCCCACCGCGTCATCCAGGCCATCCTCAATCAGGAACGAGGCCTTCGCCCCCGGATACGGACAAGCCTCCACCGGACTCCCCAACAACTCCCGCCCCAGCGGAGTCGGCT
>CANIHR010000291.1 GCA_947467185.1 Bryobacterales bacterium | reverse complement strand
GTGTCGTGAATCTCGATGATCATTGCCGTATCTTCAGCGTACTCCAGTTTCAGGTCTTGGTTGAGCCACTAACAACTCACCAATCCCCTACCCCCGAACCACTTCCTCCAGCACATCCATCGCCGTCTCACACTCCGCCCGGCTCACATCGCGGTGTGTTACCGCGCGCATCAGCTTGTCCGTAAACCCATTCATCAGCACGCCCCGAGCCTTCAGCGCCGCACTGATCTCCTTCGAACTCCGTCCCGTCGCCGAAACATCGTAAATCACGATATTCGTCTCCACCGGGAACACACTGATGCGCTCCATCGTCGCCAGACGGCCCGCAATATACTTCGCGTTCCCATGGTCCGCTGCCAGCCCCTTTGGACCTTCCTCCAGAGCAATCAGCCCAGCCGCGGCCAGCACACCCGCTTGCCGCATCCCGCCGCCCAGCCGCTTCCGCAACAACCGGCCCTTATCCATCAAGGCACGCGGGCCCGCCACCATCGACCCCACCGGAGCCCCCAGCGCCTTCGACAGGCAGAACGTCACCGTATCCACCTTCGCCACAATCTCGCGCACCGGCCGCCCCGCCGCTTCCGCCGCGTTAAACAGCCGGGCCCCGTCCATGTGGACCGGCACGCCCACCGCGTGGGCCTCATCGCAAATTTCATCGATCACGGCCTGCGGATACACCCGTCCGCCACCCATGTTGTGGGTGTTCTCGATCTCAATCGCGCCCGTCGGCGCCCAGTGCGGCCCTACCGGCTTCACAACACTCTTGATCGCGTCCCAGGTCAGAATGCCGTTGTCGGTCGGTACGGCCCGAATCAGGCAGCCGGTAAACCAGGCCAGCATCGACAATTCCCAGTCCAGTATGTGCGCCCGGGAATCGCAGACCACTTCCTGGCCATGCTCGGTCAGCAGCTTGATCCCGATCGTATTTCCCATCGTCCCGGTGGGAACAAACAGCGCCGCTTCTTTCCCCAGAATCTCCGCCGCCCGAGCCTCCAGCCGGTTCACCGTCGGGTCTTCGCCATAGACGTCATCCCCGACCTCGGCCTCCGCCATCGCCCGGCGCATTTGCTCATTCGGCTTCGTTACGGTATCGCTGCGCAAATCGATCATGTGGTCAAAAACTCCTGAAAAATCTCGTTAGAAACCATAATTCCACGCGATGTCAGCCGCACGCCGCCCGAAGTCGGCTCCAGCATCCCGTCCGCCAGGAAACGGTCAATCACCGCACCATACCGCTCCCGGTCGCCCGCTTCCAGCACCACGCCCGAAGCCAGCCGCAGCCCTACGAAGAACCGCTCTTCCAAAGCGTTCGGCACCGACCGTTCGGCCACCGGGGACGCCAGCCCGACGTAGTCCTTCGCGGCTTCCACGTTCTGCCACCGTTCGCCGCCATCAAACGAATGCGCGTCTGAGCCGAACCCGACATACGGCTCCCGCTTCCAGTACTTCAGATTGTGCAGGCTCTCCCACCCGGGACGAGCAAAGTTTGAAATCTCGTACCGGGCAATCCCGGCCGCGGCCAGCTTCTCCACCGCCATCTCGTAAAACGAAGCAATCGCGTCGTCCGAAGGCGTATCCGAAGCCCCGTACCGCTTCCCACCCAGCAGAATTTCCGAACCCAGCCGGCTGTCCTCGTCCACTTCCAGCATGTAGACCGACACGTGCGGAACCTCCAGCGCCAGTACACCCTCTACCGACACCCTCCACGAAGCCTCCGTCTGCGTCGGCAGCCCGGAAATCAAATCCACATTGATGTTGTCGATGCCTTCTTCGCGAAGCAGCGCAATCTCGGCCTCCACCACGGCCGCATCATGCCGCCGCCCCGTCCGGGCCAGTTCCTGCTTCACCAGCGACTGGACACCCAGGCTCACCCGGTTGATCCCCGCCGCCCGCCAGCCGCGAATCTTCTCGCGAGTCACCGACCCTGGAGCAGTTTCAATCGTCGCTTCCAGCCACGGCTTACCTGGCAGCGCCGCCAGGATGCGCCCCAACTCCTCACCCGACATCGAACTCGGAGTCCCGCCACCCAAATACACGGTCTCGGGACGCCACTGAAACTCATGCCGGCCAATCTCAGCCAGCAAAGCCTCTGTATACTTCGCCTCCAGTTCCTTTGGCTGGACCCCGGAGGCGAAGTTACAGTAGGTGCACTTCTGTGCGCAGAACGGCCACGAAATGTAGACGCCTGCCAACGCCTGTTACCGCCCTGCGTTCTGGTACAAATCGCGTCCCGGAACCAGTGCCGCGATCTTGCGGTCGGCCACCGAGCGCTTCAGCATCCAGAAACCGCAGTCCGGGTGAATCCAGCCCACACGACCCACGCCCGCGGCCTTATCCACCGCTTCAATGCGCCGCGCAATCTCTTCCGGAGTCTCCACGTGGTTGTCCTTCACGTCAATCACGCCGATGCCCAGCTTGATCCTCGGGTCAATATCTTTGAGCGCTTCCAGATCGCTCGCAGGACGCCGCGCCAGTTCCAGCACCAGGTGATCCACGTGCAGCGAATTCAGAAACCCGATCAGCCGGCTCCACTCGCCCTTCTGGATCGTCTGCCCACCGTAGTTGCCGAAGCACAAGTGGACCGCCCGGTTCTTCGACGTCACCGCATCCAGCACCACGTTCATCGAACGTGCCGCGAGATCGGCGTCATCCGGATTCCCCGGCAGATTCGCTTCGTCCACCTGCAGGCAGGAACAAGGCAGCCCGCGAACCTGATCCGCCAGTACATGTGCAATCGCCATCGTCAGGTCGTCAAAGTTGCGGTAATGCCGGTCCAGCAGGCTCCGCGACAACATGTACGGACTCGTTACCGTGAACTTGAAATCGCCGCCCGCCACCTTCGCCGCGGCTTCGCAGTCGTTCAGCAGGTTCAGCGAACCTTCGCTCACGGGACCTTCCACCGCAGCCGCTGGTTTCCGACGGAACTTCATCTGCTCCAGGCGCGCGTACTCTTCAAAGTCCGACCGTCCCAGTTCATTCCGAATTCCGCCCATCGGCCGGATGAAGTACTCGATCATCCCGTTCGTATCCGGGTGATTTACATCGAACCGGTACAACTCGCCGTCCGTCGGCAGGTCAATGCCGGCCTGGCGCTGAATGTCAAAAACAACCCGCGTCGCGTCTTCGCGCGCCTGCTCACTGGGCAGCGCTGCAAGCCATTCCGGCGTAGGGTAAGAACCAACTGTAGTGGTGAGGATCACATAGTCATTCTAAGCTGGTAGAACATGCCTGATCTCGAAATCACCACTCTGGGCGGAGGCTGCTTCTGGTGCCTCGAAGCCGTCTACCGCGAGACGAAGGGCGTTATCTCCGCCGTCTCAGGCTATATGGGCGGGCCCGGCGCGAATCCCAGCTACCGCGAGGTCTGCTCCGGCTCTACTGGTCACGTCGAAGTCGTGCAGGTCACCTTTGACCCCGCCATCATCACCTTCCGTGAAATCCTCGAGATCTTCTTCGTCATCCACGACCCCACCACCCTCAACCGCCAGGGGAATGACTCCGGGACCCAGTACCGCTCCGTCATCTTTACCCATTCCCCGGAACAACAGGCTATAGCGCAGTCGCTCATCGCCGAAATCACTGCGCTCGCGGCTTTCCCGGACCCCATCGTGACCGCTCTCGAACCCGCCGTCACCTTCTGGCCGGGCGAAGATTACCATCAGGATTATCTAAACAAGAATCCGTACCAGCCGTACTGCTTATATGTCGTAGTACCGAAACTGGAGAAATTCCGTAAAACTTTCACAACTCGAAGAAAGTGAACGTTTTACAATAACGTAGTCGCACGTGGAAACTCCCCAGAAAACTCCCCAGGAAGAGCTGCAGCAGGCGCTGGTCGCTGCCAACAGCGAACTCCAGATTCTGCGCGACACCGTGCAGGCGATGCGCGAAGCTCTGGAGAAGTCGAAAATCGGCGAGCAGGAGCGTATTCAGCACGCCATCGCCGGGTCGGCGGACGAAGTTCTGCAGCTTCGCAATGCTGTCTCCGCCATGCGCGACCAGTTGGAAAAAGCCCGTTTCGATGAGCAGGCGAAGATTCAGGCCGCCGTCGTCTCGGCCCACGAAGAGCTCGCCAACATGAAGGGGACGGTACAGGCCCTGCGGGACCTGCTGGAAAAGGCCCGGTTCGACGAACAGGCCAAAATCCAGGCGGCGATTCAGGCTTCCCACGAGGAACTCGGCAGCATGAAGGCTACCGTCCAGGCCCTTCGCGACAAAATGGAAGAGGCCCGCTTCGGTGAGCAGGCCAGAACTCAGGCCGCCGTCCAGGCCGCACATGAAGAACTCAACAGCATGAGGACCACTGTCCAGGCCCTCCGCGACAAAATGGAGAAGCAAAAGGCGGATAATGAAGATCTGGTCCAAAGCGTTCGCGCCGGCGCAGCAGCCGAACTCCGTCAGCTTCACCTAACCATCCAGGAACTTCGCGACCTGGTGGAAGCAAAACAGCAGGAGATTAAGCAATTGGAGACAAAGCATGCCAACGGCTGAAGCCAACAAACCCAAGCTTGTGCCTCCCCACGCCAAACCGCGCCCCAAAAAGCGCAGCAAGCAAACCAGCCTTCTTCTCCAGATCGCCACTAAGGTCGCTGCCGCCGAAACCCTCGACGAAATCCTGCGCTACATCGTCGAAGTCAGCGTCTCGCAGACCGACGCCGAACGCGGCTCCCTCTTCCTCAACGACGAAAAGACCAACGAACTCTACTCCCGCATCGCCCAGGGCGTCGGCGTCCGGGAAATCCGGCTCCTGAACGACACCGGTATTGCCGGAGCCGTCTTCAAGTCCGGTCAGGGCCTCATCATCGATGACGCCTACAGCGACCCCCGCTTCAACCGCCAGGTCGACATCGACACCGGCTTCACCACCCGCAACCTTCTCTGCGCCCCCATCGTCACCCCCACCGGTGAAGTCATCGGCGTCCTGCAGATTCTCAACAAGCGCGACGGGAACTTCACCAGCGACGATCTGATCCTGCTGGAGTCCATGACCGCGCAAACGTCCATGACGCTGCGCAGCGCCCAGGTCATGGAGCGAATCCTGGCGGCCCGCCAGGAAGAACTCAAGTTCCTCGACATGGTCGGCGAACTCACGTCAGATCTCGACCTCTCCACCATGCTCGCTCGCGTCGTTACCGAAGCCGCGCGCATGCTCCAGGCCGACCGTGCCTCGCTCTTCCTGAACGACGAAAAGAAGAACGAACTCTTCTCCCGCGTCGCTATGGGCGCGTCTGTGGGTGAAATCCGCCTCCCCAATACCGCCGGTATTGCAGGCGCCGTCTTCACCTCCGGTCAGGTCATCAACATCCCGTACGCCTACGCCGATCTCCGCTTTAACCCGGCCTTTGACAAACGCACTGGCTACTTCACCCGCTCCATCCTCTGCGTCCCCATCGTCAACAAGGCGGGAAAGCGCATCGGAGTCACTCAGGTCCTCAACAAGAAGGGCGGACCGTTCACTGACCAGGACGAGAAGCGCCTCAAAGTCTTCACCGCGCAGCTCGCCATCAGCCTCGAAAACGCCAAGCTGTTCGACGATATCCAGAACATCAAGAACTACAACGAAGGCGTGTTGCAGTCGATGTCGAACGGCGTTATCACCCTTAACGAAGATGGCAAGATCGTCACCTGCAACCACGCCGGTGAACGCATCTTCAAGGTGCACAGCAAAGACCTGATCCAGAAGCCCGCCGCTGAGTTCTTCACCGGCCCAAATCAGTTCGTGATGGAGCGCATCGCGCACGTCAACGAAACCCTGAACTCCGATATTCTCGTCGATGCCGACATGGTGGCGGGCGACGAAAAGCTCTCAGTCAATCTCACTGTTCTGCCCCTCATGAGCGAGCCCGATAAGGACACGCCCGCCAAGAAGCTCGGCACGCTCATCATGATTGAAGACGTCTCGAGCGAAAAGCGGATGAAGTCCACCATGTCCCGCTACATGGACCCCGCCATCGCCGAACAGCTCATGGAAGGCGGTGGCGATGCCCTCGGCGGCAAATCCGTCATCGGGACAGTGCTTTTCTGTGACATCCGCGGCTTCACCACCATCACCGAAGACCTTGGCGCCCAGGGCACCGTCATGCTGCTCAATGAGTACTTCACCATCATGGTGGACTGCATCACGAAGCAGGGCGGCATGCTCGACAAGTTCATCGGCGACGCCATTATGGCGGTTTTCGGCCTGCCCCTGCCGCACGAAGACGATGAAGACCGTGCGGTCCGCGCCTGCATTTCGATGATCACCGAACTCCGCCGCTGGAACGCCGAGCGCGCCGCGGCCGGCAAGAAACCTGTGGATATCGGAATCGGGCTCAACACCGACACCATCGTGTCCGGTAACATCGGTTCCCCGAAGCGTATGGATTACACCGTCATCGGCGACGGAGTGAACCTTGCGTCACGCCTGGAAAGCGCCTGCAAGGAATACAGCGCCCGCATCCTGATCAGCGAGAACACCTTCACCCGATTGAAAGGCACCTACCGTGTCCGCGAAGTGGACAAGGTTGTGGTGAAAGGCAAAACCGAACCGGTAGCCGTCTTTGAAGTTCTCGACTACCACACCCCGGATACCTTCCCGAACCTCCGCGAATGCATGGAATGCTTCCGCGACGGACTCTCCAACTACCGTCGTCAGGACTGGGATAAAGCCGACGAGTGCTTCAAAGCCGCACTGGCCGCGAACCCCGGCGACAACCTCTCCAAAACCTACCTGAAAAGAGTAGCCCTGATGAGAGAAAACCCGCCGGGCGACGAATGGAACGGCAC
>CANIHR010000290.1 GCA_947467185.1 Bryobacterales bacterium | reverse complement strand
ATTATGCCGGGTGGGGGGAAGCCGGGAGAAAGAAAAAGCCCGGACACGGTGCAAAAACCGGTGTCCGGGCTGTTGGAGTTGTTGTTTAATCAGGCTGCGCGGCGGCGGCGCAGGAGACCGAGGGCGACAAGGCTGGCTCCAATGAGGCAGAGAGTGCCGGGTTCCGGAGTGTCCGCAGCCAGATAGAGTTCATCAATAATCGCGTTGTTGTGGCCGGGACTGTAGTCGTGATATGGCGCGACGAGGTTGAATTGGCCATTGTTGGCGGCTTCGCCAAGGTACTGACCGGTGCCCAGGTTGTTGAGGTAGCCGAGGGCCATGCCGAGGATATCGTAGCTGCCTCCGCTGGACCAGGCCGAGACGTTTACGACCGGTGAGCCAAGAGTGAGGCTGAGAACGACAAGATGAGTCAGTTCCGCCTCGTTGAAGCCATCCCAAAAGACGGTCTGGGTGGCGTTAGACCCCAAACTGACGTTCCAGTCGAAGGTGATGTGATTGGAGTCAATGACGGAGAGGTTTGAGAAGCAGTTCCCCCCACAGTTGTCGGAAACCGTCATGACTCCGGGGCCACGATCATCGATGAAGACCTGGCCGACCTGCGGGAGGTTGCCCGCTTGCGAGACCGCCGCAGAAAAACTCAGAATGGCAACTGCGCCAATGGAAGAAAAGCGCATAGATCCTCCTGGTGGAGCACATCCAGAGTTACTGATACGGTGTACTCCTACTGCAGATACTAAGGCGATCATTTGTCGGTGTAAAGGGAAAAATCAGCGCCTGTGAGCATTTGGACACCACAGGCGGTAGAATGAGCGTTTGGGTGTTTGGTGGTGTGGAAGTTTTTGGCGGCCACCGGACAAGCCAACGTGCCCGGGTGGCGAAATCGGCAGACGCAACGGACTTAAAATCCGTATTCCGGCAACGGGAGTGCGGGTTCAAGTCCCGCCCCGGGCACCAGTAGTTCCCTTCCCTGCCTGAGCAGTCCCCGCGTTGAGCCCGAGTGCCAAACCAAGTCTCGGATTTTGGGGCCATAAAACCTAAAAATAAATACACAAATTGACGGAATCCTGATTGACCACTCCTGATCCTGGATGGGAAACTGATGGGAATCAAAATTTTGAGGGACTGAAGACCAGTTCCTCGGAGGGTCCAAATTGTCTTCAGCGCGACTTTTTCTGGCTACGCTGGCCACCTGTCTGTCTCTGTCGGCGGCAACGCTCAACTTCGAAAGCCTCAGCGGCGGAACGCTGGTCACGAATCAGTTTCAGGCGTCCGGCGTTTCGTTCAACGGATTTCTCACGGTTAATAGCTACTTCAGCGGCAGAGTGCTGACGGTTTCCGGCACAAAATGGCTGGATGTTGCCAACACGGGGTCGCCCGGATCGACAGCAAACATTACGATTGTCGATCCGCTGGGGTCGGGTACTGTGTTTTATACCGACTCGATCTCATTCCAGTCGAATGGCCTGCTGCAGAACGGCCATGCCTCCGATTTTTTCGATGGAATATCAATTTCCGCCCTCGATGTGCAGGGGCAGCAGGTCGGTTCCACCTTTTCGATCGGTGCCGCAAACGGTACCACGGGTCGCGCGACCATAACCGTCAGTTTCACGGGCAGTATCCACCGGTTGGACTTCACGCGGACGGCGAATGTGGCGGGACACGGAGCCGCCCCTATGGATGATCTGGTGATCGGCAACCTTTACAGTGTGGCTGATGCTCCGGAACCGGGCACGTTCCTCCTGTTGGGCGCGAGCCTGGGGCTGGCGGCGTTCCTGCGCCGGAAATAAGCGCGCCTCGCTCCCGGTGCGTCATCCTATAGATTGATGACACACGCGGAGTATTTGAAAGAGACCATCGCGGAGATCGCTGAAGAGATCCCTGGGTTCGAAGAGATGGACCGGGCCGCGCAGATGAGTCTTCGGGAACTGGCGGACGAGTATTTCCACGATGAGTTCGTGCCTCGTCTGGAGGGCCGGATCAATATCCCGCGCTATCAGGCTGCCCTTGAAGAGAAGAGCGAGGCGGACCGGGAGTATATTGCGGATCAGTCGGAGTTTCTGCGGTCGATTATTGTTCGGGCGCAGCGGTCTGCGTATTCACACCTGCTGGAAAAAGTTGAGAGCTTAAAGAAGCAGGCTCGGTAGTGCCACGCTTTGTGGAAGTCAGTCACCTGATTGAGGCCGGGATGACGACCTATCCCGGGCTCCCTGTGCCGGTGGTTCAGGTGGAGATGGACTACGAGAGTTCGCGGCCGAAGTATGGCGAACTCGCTGAGTTTTATATCGCTTCGCTGCACCTTTGCGGCAACACCGGAACTTACGTCGATTCGCCGCGACACCGGTGTCGGGCGGGGGCGGATTTGGCGGCTCTGGAGCTGGAATCGGTGGCGCATATTCCGGTGACGAAGGTGGATGCGCGGGTTGTTGTGGAGCGCGGGATCGGGCCGGAGTTGTTTGCGGGAGCGGACGTGCGGGGACGAGCGGTGCTGGTACAGACCGACTGGTCGCGGCACTGGCGGACGGACGCGTACATGACGGGGCACCCGTTTCTGACCGCGGCGGCTTGTGAATTTTTGGTGGCAGCAGGGGCGCGGTTCGTGGGCATCGATTCACTGAATATCGACAGCCTGGAAGATCTGGCGCGGCCTGCGCATACAATTCTGCTCGGCGCGGGGATTCCGGTCTGCGAGCACATGACGAATCTTGAGAACGTTCAAGAGGAGGGTGGTTATCTCCATGCCGCCCCCATCGCGTGGGTTGGTGGCGCCACATTTCCGGTGCGGGCGTATGTGGTTTATCCAGACAGGGACCCAGCATAAAGACGGGGCACCGCCGGGACGAAAAACATCCCGGATCAGTGCCCCCAAATAGGCCCTGCAACCTCCGAATTACTGCCTTTTGCAGGTGCCCGTGCGAACGCCTGTGACAGACTACCAGGGCATGCCAAAGTGCCCGTCAACCACTGTGCGTTGCCGGGTTCCGGCAACGTCTCCAGCTTATAAATATTCAGTAAAGACTTCTGGCGCAAACTGGTGCACGCCAGGCCGCACTGGGCCATCTCATTCAAAACAAACATTTTACAGCCAGACGCCGAACAGCAAGTTGCGCGAAGTGACGAAATCGCGGGTGAATTGACGCAGAGGCATGGGTTCCCGCACTCAGTTATCATGGACGGAAGCCTATGAAGACGATCCTGCTTACCCTCACAGCCCTGCTGTTCGCGCTGGTCTCCCCTGCCCCGGCTCAGGCCCCGGCGACGCAGCACCGTGTAATTCTCCAGATGAACGTGGATGCGGGGGACTCGTGGAGTCAGTTGCTGGGGAATATCCAGAACATCCAGAAGGTATTTGGGGTGGACAAGATACAGATTGAAGTTGTGGCCTACGGCAAAGGTCTGGCACTGCTGCTGAAGACGAATGCCGCGTTTGCGGAGCGCATGAAGAAGGCCTCGGACACAGGTGTGGTGTTCGCGGCGTGCCAGAACTCGATGCGGGTGCGGAATGTGAAAACCGAAGACCTGCTGCCGTTCGCGACCCAAGTGGATTCCGGGGTCGCGGAGATTATTCGGAAGCAGGAAGCGGGCTGGTCGTACGTACGAATCGGGGAGTAGGGCTTACGCCAGAATCCCCTTCACGACTTCCGCCTTTTCGACGCCGGTGAGGCGGACGTTGAGGCCCTGATAGCGGTAGCTGAGCTTCTCGTGGTCGATGCCGAACTGGTGGAGGATGGTGGCCTGGAAGTCGCGGACATGGACGGGGTCGCGGACGATGTTGTAGCTGAATTCGTCGGTTTCGCCGTGGACGACGCCGCCCTTGATGCCGCCGCCGGCCATCCAGAGGCTGAAGCAGCGGGGATGGTGGTCGCGGCCGTAGTCGGTGGGAGTGAGTTTGCCCTGGGAGTAGACGGTGCGACCGAATTCTCCGGCGACGATGACGAGGGTGTCTTCGAGCATGCCGCGCTGTTTGAGGTCCTGCACGAGGGCCCAGGCGGGCTGGTCGATTTCTTTGCACTGGGCGGGCAGGACTTCGGGGAGGTTGCCGTGGACGTCCCAGCCGCGGTGGTAGACCTGCACGAAACGCACGCCACGTTCGGCGAGGCGGCGGGCCATGACACAGGTATTGGCGAACGAGCCGGGCTTCTCTTTGGCGTCTGCGCCGTACATCTGCCAGGTGCTTTCGGGTTCCTTGCTGAGGTCGGTTAGTTCGGGGACGGAGGCCTGCATACGGAACGCCATTTCGTACTGGGCGATGCGGGTTTTGGTTTCGGGGTCGCCCAGCTTGTCGTACGTCATCTGGTTCATCTCCGAAAGACCATCCAGCATGGAGCGACGGACTTCGGTGGGGACACCATCGGGGTTGTTGATGAAGAGAACGGGGTCGCCTGCGCTGCGGAGGCCGACGCCGGAGTACTTGCCGGAGAGGAAGCCGGCGCTCCAGAGGCGCGCGGAGATGGCCTGGACGTTGGCCTTGGGGTGATAGTGCTTCGCCTGGAGGACCACGAACGAGGGCAGGTTTTCATTCATGCTGCCGAGGCCATAGCTGAGCCAGGAGCCGATGCAGGGGCGTCCGGCGATCATGAAGCCGGTCTGGAAGAAAGTGATGGCCGGTTCGTGGTTGATGGCGTCCGTATTCATGGACCGGATGATGGCGATGTCGTCCACCATCTTCGCGGTGTAGGGCAGGAGTTCGGAGACCCAGGCACCGGACTTGCCGTACTGGTCGAACTTGAAGATCGACGGCGCGATGGGGAAGCGGCTCTGGCCGCTGGTCATGGTGGTGAGGCGCTGGCCCTGGCGGATGGATTCGGGCAGGTCCTTGTCGAACATGTCCTTCATCTTCGGCTTGTAGTCGTAGGTCTCCATCTGCGGCGGCGCACCGACGAGGTGGAGGTAGATGACGCGCTTTGCTTTCGCCGGGAAGTGCGGGAGACCGGGGAGAGCGCCGATGGATTTATCGGGAGCGACACCAGCGGCGAGGGCGTCGCGACCGGTGAGCGAGGCGAGGGCGAGGGCTCCAATACCCTGCGCGCCACGGGAGAAGAAGCGGCGGCGAGTCTCTTCACCGGCCATTTGTCGGGCGAGGTTATCGAGAGGGTGCTGGCCGGTGGCGAAGCGCTTCAGGGATTCGCGGTCGGCGGCGCGGGCGAGGGGCGAGTAGTGGCCTTCGGCGTCGGGGGCAAGGGGATTCCACTTCATTTGTTCAGAACCTCATCCAGATTCAGCATCTGATTCGTCAACATGGTGAGCGCGGCGTATTCGGCCTGCGGCAGGGAGGGATCAGCCTTGCGTTCGCCCTGCGCCAGGAATTTTGTGGCGTCGGCTTCGTGCGAGGCATAGTAGGTGCGGAAGTTGGTGAACGACTTCTTCGCGATGGTGCGTTCTTTGAGGGCCAGAGGCCGGGCGAGAACGCGGGTGGAGATGAAGTCGAGCTGGGCTTCGAGTTCGGTGGAGGTCTGCATGGCGCGGCCGGCGATCTCGCGGGCGGCTTCCACGAACTGGATGTCGTTCATGGTGACGAGGGCCTGCAGCGGGGTGTCCGTGCGTTCACGGCGGACGGTGCAGCTTTCGCGCGTGGGAGCGTTGAAGATCTCCATGCTGGCGGGCGGGGCGCTGCGTTTCCAGAAGGTGTACATGGTGCGGCGGTAGAGGCCATCGCCCACGTCGCGCTTGTAGTAGCGGGTGTTGGAGCCGTCCATCGCGACGGCTTCCCAGACGCCTTCGGGCTGGTAGGGGCGGACGCTGGGGCCTCCGATCTGCGGCGAGAGGAGGCCGGTGGCGGCGAGCGCGTAATCGCGGACGATTTCACCATCAAGACGGAAGCGGATGCCGCGGCTCATGAGGCGATTTTCGGGGTCCTTTTCCAGCTTCAGCGGGGTGGTGGCGGCCTGCTGGCGATACGTGGCGGACATGAGGATTTGCTTATAGAAGCGCTTCATGTCCCAGCCGTTCTGGCGGAAGTCGACGGCGAGCCAGTCGAGGAGTTCTTTGTGGGTGGGCGGTTCGCCCTGGCTGCCGAAGTCCTCTGCGGTTTTAGTGAGGCCGATGCCGAAGATTTCCTGCCACATGCGGTTGACGGCCACGCGGGCGGTGAGGGGGTGTTCTTCGGTGAAGAGCCACTGCGCGAGGCCGAGGCGGTTGCGGGGCATGGACGAGGTCATCGGGGGCAGGACGGACGGCGTACCAGCTTCGACTTCGTCGCGGCGCTGGTCATAGGCGCCGCGATAGAGGACCCAGGCATGGGGCTTGGCATCGGTGCGCTCTTCCATGACGAGCGAGACGGCTCCGCGGCGGGCGATGAGCTTCGCTTCGGTGTTGAGCTTGTTCTGCTCGGTGACGAGATCGCGAACGGGAGCGTATTCGTGGGCCAGGTACCACTTGAGCAGGGCTTCGCGCGCGGCGGGCGTGGGGGTGGCAGAGGGTTCGGCTTCGAGGGCGAGGGAGATGGCGGGCCATTCGGCGATGGTGCGGGCTTCGCTTTCGCTGACTTCGCGGTTGAAGATACGGAGGTCGGTGATGGCGCCGTCGGGGAGGTTCTTGCCGAGGATGAGGGGCGTTTCGACGCCGATGTCACCGTTGAGATCCTGCACGACGTTGCCGCGACCCTGGGTGGGGATGGCGCGGCCGTTGAGGTACATGCCGAGACCGGCCTGGCGGCGGGAACCGTCGTATGTGGCGACGATGGTGTTCCAGCTGCCCTGCTTCAGTTGTTCGAGGTGGGCGGCACGGACGTCGATGCTGCGCCCACCGTCACCGATGAGACGGAGAGCGGCGACACGGGCTCCGACTTCGAGGGACCAGCCGCGATTCTTCTCTTTGGGAT
>CANIHR010000289.1 GCA_947467185.1 Bryobacterales bacterium | reverse complement strand
GCCATCACGGAAACATCGTCGCGGTATTCCACCTCACCCCGCCATGCTTCCAGTGCATTTTTGAGACCGAAAAGCACATCGTCCATAGGGGCGAGAGCGTCGCGACGGAGGCCATCCATGAGCCTTTCCTCGCCATACTGCTCACCTTCTGCGTTAGCGCACTCAGTCACTCCATCCGAATAAAGGAGCAGTCTGTCCCCGGGATGGAACGGGATCTCGATGATATCGAAGTCGATGTCGGGCCACATGCCGACCGGCATGCCGCCACTGCCCAGAACGGTCAATTCGCCACCAGAATTCATCAGAATGGGATTGGGGTGACCGGCCTGCGCCATCCGAAGCGTCCTCGTTCCGGTGCAGATAACCCCGTAAATCATGGTGAAGTAGCGGTCGTCTTTGCTCTGGAAGCGGCGGTTCAGTTCGCGGACGGCAGCCTCGGGTGCTTCCGCTTCAAACTGCCCGGACTGCGGGTTCAACGTTTTGAGTGGACTCCCGTGGGTGGCATCCGGGCTAAGCACCGTACTGAGGGTGACGGACAGCATAGCGGCCGGAACGCCGTGGCCGGAGACGTCCAGGATGTAAAATCCAACCTTGCCGTTACCCAGGCTGAAGAGGTTAAAGATGTCGCCGGCGACGTAGGTGGAAGGTCGGAAATACCAGTGGCAGCTCACCCCGTCCGCACTCAGTTGCTTCGGGGGCAGCAGGTTCTCCTGCATCCATGCGGCTGCTTTCAGATCGTCTTCGATGAGGCGATAGGCGGCCTTTAGCTCGTCATTAGCTTGTGCGAGTTGCCGGTTGCGCTCTTCGAGGCCGCCCTGCAGTTCCAGAATCCGGCGGGCGGCACGAAGGCGAACGCGAAATTCTTCTCCGGCGATCGGCTTGGACAGGAAGTCGTCCGCGCCAGCGTCCATGCCTTCAATTAATTCCGATTTTTCAGTCTTGGCGGTGCAGAGGATGACGTAAACGTAATGGTCGAAGCCCGCCGATCGTATTTTTCGGCACAGTTCGACGCCACTCAGATTCGGCATCATCCAGTCGGTGACCACCATGTGGATCTCCTCCTGCTGGAGGCGTTCCCACGCGGCCTCGCCATCGGCGACGTCTACTACCTCGAAGCCAAACAGAGTCGCCCAGCGAACGTGCAGCCGGCGGATAGACGGATCGTCGTCAACGACGAGGATTTTCACCTTAGCACCTCAACCTGTTAGTGGTTCGTAGCTGCACACGGCGCATCCTGCAAGCATAAATCAGGGATGCTGTACGGCGAAAGTATGCAAGGCCTGGTACTTGGGTGAAGTGGCCGGGTCCTGATCCAGAAATTCGAGTGCACCCCAACTGCCGTAGCGCGTCCAGGGGCCGACATCATTGAAATGAAGCAGTAAATCGCCACCAGCATTGACCCAGTTTGTCAGGTAGCGGCTATAGAGATCATTCATGCGCGGGTGGCGATTTGCGGCCTTAAACAGGGCGGTCATGGTGGCGTCATTTTCGGCTCCGCTGAAGCCAACCAGGGACTGGCCGCCTTCGTAACCGACCATCAGCAGGCCGTATTTACGGGCGACGGCTCCATTGGAAGTCATCTGGTCATAAGCGCACCCGTTGATGTGCTGCAGCTGAATATCGAGAATCGTGTCCACCGTCATGCCATCGACGATCGCGGCGGTGGCAGGGTCGCCCAGCATTCCGAAGCCGCCCGCAGCGGTGTCACTGCAGTTGAAGTAGGGCGCAATTGCGAGGGCGTCGGCCTGGGCGAACGAATTCTGGAAGTTCAGCATCTGGTCAGACAGCCAGGAATTTGCCGCCTGTGCCGCGATCACACGAACCATGGGGGAAGAAGTGCCCAGCACCGAGCGGAAGATTTGGAAAATCTGCGCCGAGCGGTAAGAGGTGTAGTAGGCGGCGGCGAGGGTGGGGTCGCTGCTCAGGCCCAGCTGCTGGCCCATCGCGCCGACGTATTGACGCTGGGAAAAGGTCCCATTCCAGGTCTCATTCGAATATTCAACGTAGAACTTTAGACCCGTTTTCAGCTGTTGCTTGATGAGAGTCGCAGTCTGCCGTGCAAAATCGTCCGTCGCCTGAGCGGGCAGATTGAACCACGCCGGGAGGTTGGTCTGGTTGGCCAGCTGGATGAGAACTTCCAGTGGCACGCCGCGCAGAACATAGGTGTAGTCGGCCACCTTCGGCCGATCCGCCCAGTTCTGCAGGGTGGAGCCGTTGGTCAGTTGCCATTCCATGAAGCGCAGGGCCTTGTAGCCATCAAGGCGGCTCAGGAACAGGGGATTAAACGGCTGGGTCGTATAAGTGCTCTCGAAGCCTGGCAGAATAAAGCGGATATTGCGGATCGGGTTCGCCGGGTTCGTCGCCGTCACCATCAGGAAGATGCCGTAGGGGCTGCCGGGAACGTTGACGACCATGCGGCCCGGAGTCTGGCTGACGATAGTGGCGGTGCCGAGATCGAAAGCGATTGTGCCTTCGCCGTCATAAAGGAGAGTGTAGTTGCCGGCGGGGTAGTGGGCGGTATCGTCCAGACCGTTGTCGAAAACTATGGTCTCGGCATACTGACCGGCCGCAAGCGACTTGATCCAACCGTTGGCGTCCAGCTGCAGGGCGGGGCCGGTACCCCAGGCGGCACCCTGTTGCTGGGAAATCCACGGGCGAGCCATCTTAAAGGCGTCTACGAAAGGCCACGAGCGGGTGTAATCCTTCAGTTCGGACAGGTTGGTGCCCAGTGTGGGGTGCGGCGTGGGTGCCGCGCCCCGGGGGACCACCGTAACGGAGCCGGAGGGCAGGCTGGTGCCGGCAGCGTTTAGCGCGGTCACGTAGTACGTGTAAGCTGTGCCGTTCGTGAGGCCGGTTTGGGTATAACCGGGTACGGTCACCGTGGCCTGTAAGGAAGCGGTTCCGGTCGTGCTGCGATAGATCTTGTACGAAGTTGCTCCGGAACTGGCCGTCCACGTTAGCGCCACCTGGCGGTCGCCCGGCGTTGCAGTGAGGCTTGCGGGGGAGGCTGGCGCGGTTTGTTTGGCAATGGCGAGGGCTGTGTAGGCAGTCGCCACGCGGATTTCATCGATCGAACTCCGACCCGCTACGGTTCCGCCATAGTAAGCGGCACTGGCGAATGCGATGGAGTTGGTGGAGGAGGCAACGGCGTCAGCGCTGGCTGGCAGCGTGCTTGCGGATGGATTGACCCAGAGGGATGCTTTACTGGTGCCGCCGGAAGCTGCAAAATCGAGGCGGACAACAAGGAGCGCCGCCTTTCCGGTGACGATTGCGGCTTTGGTGGGTACAACAGCTCCGTTCAGCTTGAGCGACCAGTACCGGTTACCTCCGAAGTAGCCGACCGCCACGCCGGGGGAATTCACCTGCCAGGCGGGGTTGGAACCAGGGTGCAGCGTGAGCGAAAGTTCGTCGGTGGAGTTCAGGTCCTGCCGGAGCAGCACGCTCATATAGAGGGATGTACCGGGCTGGCCGATGAGTCCGTTCGTGGAGTTCGAAGCGAAGGCCCCGGCGGTATCAAAGGCGCGGCCCGAGTTCTGCCAGTTCATACCGCCCACCGCATAGCCGACCGACTGCGCCGCGTTTGTGCCAGACAGAGGTTGTGTTTTCAATAAGTTGTAGCCGGGAATTGCGGTGTTGCCATTCTGTACCTCCCAGGCCCGGGCCCAGCCAGAGCCACCAGCGGCACCGTGCAGCCAGGCCTGTGAGTAGTCAAACGGCTCGTTAGCGAGGAGGACACCGCCGGTCTGCGCCTGGACTAGCGCACTGACTCCGAGAAGCGAGAGGACCAGTCGGGTGGCGAGGCTTGTTCGATGTTCCAAGACTCAATTGTACGAAGTCCGACGCCGGGGAGTACCAGGACCATACCGGGTTGTGATCGTTACTGCTCTTGTGTTAGCCACTCTCACGGCTATTGGGATCCGCCAAATACGTTCACAGGAGTGGTTTCCGGCCACCATTCGACCGAGACGTCTTCAATCTCCACCCGGCCACCGGAGAAGATACCCGAGGTAGAGGCGGTGAAGTGGACAGGCAAGTTCGTGGCGATGACGGGGAAACTCCATGTTGTCGCGTAGGGCGCAAGCGACACTGCGAGTGGCCGGGCGGGGGAGTCGCCTGTGAGCAGATACCGCGACATTTTGGAGCGTAGGCGTTCGAAGTCAGAGGCGTAGCGAAGTTGGTAGCGGAGGGAGACCGTACCGACCCTGGTCTTGCCGCCGGGGGGCTGGATGACGAAGTGCCCTTTGTTGACGAGTTGGGCGTTCCCCGGAGTGGTTTGGTTGGGGGGGGCGCCGAGCGGGTTGTGGACCCAGTAGACGACGCCATCAACACTGCTGCCCGCGACGCCAGCCAGCGAATATCGCCGGAGGAGTTGCTCGTAGAGGCCCCAGGTCTCGTTTTGCAGCCAGTATTCGTAGGGGGATGCGACCGTCATAACCACCGCTGGGTCGGCTTTCTGAAAGGCAGCCAGGTAGCGAGCTCTTCGTTCCGGTCCAAGGGCGTGAATGATGTAGTCCTCGGCAGGAAGAAACTCGCCGACGGTGCTGTTGAGTTGGTTGGAGTAAGTGGTCCATAGCGCGCTCCCGCCGCGATGACGGTAACGGTGCACCAGGTCCTCTCCGGTAGTGAGGATGGCCTGCCATCTTTCCGAAAAGTGGACGGTACGGAGGTCCGGTGCCTGGGCGAGACGGACGATCTTTTGTGCGGCCAGCACGCTTTGGAACAGAACAAATGCAGCCAGCACCGGCAGCATCAGTTTGCGGAGGCGGAGCAACCACCGGGCAACGGTCTCCCCGCGCACCAGGAGTAGCGCGAGCAGCATCGCGCTGGTGCCATCCTTCAGGTACGTGTAGCCCAGGTAACCGAGCGAGGGCGCGGCGCTAAGGAAGCCATAAGACAGCAGGATGGCGCACCCGGTGCGGCGAACCGACAAGTCCGGACGTTTCACGAGGTAACGCAGGGCGAGTCCCGCGCCGACCAACCAGACCAGGATCGGCCGGGAATAGGAGTTGGTGACGAGATCGGCCAGGGATCGGAAGTAACTGCCGTCGTCCGGGTAATACAGGTTGCTGGGGGCCCCGAAGAACCAGAACTGATCGCGCGGGGTTTCGACGAAATTGAACTTCAGCGCCGCCAGTGTTCCCTGTGGCCCCGAGATCAGAAGCATCAGGCAGAGGGCCATCGCCAGCCCGCAAGCCAGTGCGGTAATGAGTTCGGAAACGGGCTGGAGTGCACCCGGCTGTCTGGTTCGAAAGTACCGAAAAAGCAGGGTCAGAACGACGACCAGCACTGCCAGGAAGAAGGGGAGAGCCTGATCGACCGCGATTACGGGGACAACGCCCAGGCAGACGGTTATCAGAAGCAGGCGGAGACGCCGCGATTGTGTTGTTGCGTATAGGGTCGCGCCGAGCAGTGGTGCCACTCCACGCAGGTCAGTCATGCTGGTCCCGGGATCGGAAAACGTGCCAAACAGAACGGCGCTGAGCTGCACGACGATGAATACCGGCGCAAGACGAAATGCTGTCCGTTGCCACGAGCCGGACGCAGCACGAAGCATAATTGCCAGGGCGGCGGTGCAGAGCAGTGTGGAGGTCAGTTGCCGCGAAAGTTCGGAGCCAAACAGCCCCTGACCGAAGAGGCGGAAGAGCGGGTAGTGGAGCCACGGAAGGCCGAGACCGTGGAAGACCGGGAAGTCGCGGCCGGCGACCTGGCCGGCGGCAAGGCGGCGGAGAGCATTGAAAAGCTGGAAGGGACCATCCCCGACCGCCCCATCGAAAAAGATGACGCGGGTCAGGCATCCGGCGAGTCGCGACAACAGCCAGGCAATCGCGCCCGCGATCGAGGCGCGGCGGATCCAGCGGGCATCCTCTGTTTCATCGACGCCGATATTGGGTAAGGCCTGATTTTGTGTCACGGAATAGCGACCAGAATCAGATTATGTCAGCAGGGTTGTTAGTTTTTGTTGTGCCGTCCGGCAGCCCGGACAGGCGGTTTCGTGGGGGACCAGTGCGTGTGGACAATCAGCCACTGCTCGCCACGTTGCTCATAAACTTCAGTGCAGTTCCAGCGGACCGTTCCGGAGGAACTGTGGCTTATGAACTGCATCGTCAGGATGGCGGCGTCGCCGATCACCTGAACCCGAGGCTCATAGATCTCGTCGAAGACCAGGCGAAGCTCGCGGAAGGCTGTGTACCACTTACGGAGGGAGTCTTTCCCATCCAGTCGCTCGTTCAGGAAAGGATCGAAGTAAGAGATATCGTCCGCCGTGATTGCCAGGTATGGCTCGGAATCTCCCTGTCCCCACGCCTCCAGGGCTACTCGTTCGAGTTCCAAAACATGGGCTGCGGTATCTGCGACGTGTTTCACGGAGGCGTCCTCTTCCCCGCATAGATGCCAGGTCACACGGCTCAGGTTTTTTTCTTTAGTAGCCGGAAGCTTTGCCCGCGGCGCTTCTGCCGTCGGAGGCTCCCTGAAGCCAGCCTCCGTCGCTGACGATAGCGGCCACCTGGGCGAGGACCACGCCCGGCGCATAGTCGACATCGTAACCCCAGGCTTTCAGCAGCGCGACGGTGTCGGGCGAGATGATGCGTTCCAGCGACAACTTGTCAGGCTGCCACTGGTGGTGGATGCGGGGGGCATCAACGGCGTCCTGCACATTCATGCCGAAGTCGAGGACGTTGAGGATGACCTGAAGGACGGCGGTGGGAATTCGCGAGCCACCCGGGGCCCCGGCGGTCATGAAGAGCTTGCCGTCGCGGAGAATGATGGTCGGCACCATGGAAGAGACGGGACGTTTGGCGGGCTGGATGGCATTGGCCTCGCCCTGCACCAGGCCAAACATATTCTTCACCCCGGGCTTGGC
>CANIHR010000288.1 GCA_947467185.1 Bryobacterales bacterium | reverse complement strand
GGCGGCGGAGGAGATGCAGGGGAGTGCGGCAGTCCGGATCGCAGGGATTTGCGGACAGACTGGCCAGGCGGTACGCGAGGCGGAACTGGCGGCGTCATTGGGGTATGAGTGCGGGCTGCTAAGTCTGGCGGCGTTGCGCACGGCTTCGACGACAGAGCTGGTGGAGCATGCGCGAGCGGTGGCGTCGGTGATTCCGGTAATGGGGTTTTATCTGCAACCGGATGTTGGCGGACGCGTGCTGCCATATGAGTTCTGGCGGGAGTTCGCCCAGATTCCGAATGTGGTGGCAATCAAAGTGGCGCCGTTTAACCGGTATCGGACGCTGGATGTGACGCGGGCGGTGCGGGAGTCCGGGCGTGCGGCAGAGATTGCGCTGTATACGGGGAACGATGACAACATCGTGCTGGACCTGCTGAACGGATTTGCGGGTGGGTTACTGGGGCACTGGTCGGTTTGGACCCGGCGAGCGGTAGAGTTGATGGCTCGGGTGAAGCGAGCTCAAGACGTTTCCCCGGAACTCTTACAGCTGGCGAATGAGACGACGGACGCGAACGCGGCGCTGTTCGACGCGAAAAACGGGTTTGCCGGATGCATCGCCGGGCTGCACGAGATTCTGCTGCGACAGGGGCTGCTGGCAGGTCGGTGGTGCCTGAATCCGGCGGAAGACTTGTCGCCGGGACAAATGGAAGAAATCAACCGCGTTCATGCGGCTTATCCCTGGCTCAACGATGATGAGTTTGTCCGGCAGAATCTGGACAGCTGGCTACGTTAAGCCTGCGTCGCGCAGGAACTGAGCCGATTCCTCGGGCGGCGTGGGGTTGATGTAGAAGCCGGTGCCCATTTCGAAGCCGGCGACGCGGGTGAGGCTGGGGATGATTTCGATGTGCCAGTGGTAAAACGGCGACGAGAGTTCCTGGGGCGGCATCGTGTGGATAAGCAGGTTGTAGGCCGGGCGCTCCAGAACCTTATCGAGTTTGCGGAGGGTGGAACGGAGGATCCAAGCGAGATTGCCCAGTTGCGGGCCGCTGGCGTCCTCGTAGTGCGACCCATGGCGACGGGGCATGATCCAGGTTTCAAACGGAAAACGGGCAGCATACGGAGACAAGGCGACGAATTCGTCGGTTTGGGCGACGACACGGGTTCCGGCCTTGATTTCCTGACGGACGATATCGCAGAAGACGCAACGGTCCTTGAAATCGTAGTACTTCTTGCAGACGTCGAGTTCTTCCTGCACACGCTTTGGGACTACAGGGAGGGCAATGAGCTGCGAGTGGGTGTGCTCGACGGTCATGCCGGCGCTTTCGCCGTGGTTCTTGAAGAGCAGGACGTAGCGGAGCCTGCGATCATTGCGGAGGTCGCGGACGCGGTCGCGGAAAGCGCAGAGAGTACGCTCAATGGCGGCTTCGGGGAGGTCGCCCATGCTGAGGACATGGTCCGGGGACTCGATGACAACTTCGTGGGCACCAATGCCGTCCATGCGATCGAAGAGGCCTTCGCCTTCGCGATTGAGGTCGCCTTCGATGCCGAGGGCCGGGAACTTGTTGGGGACGACGCGGAGTTGCCAGCCGGGAGTATTGGCGGCAGTGCCGTTGCGGTAGGAGAGGACTTCGCGAGGTGTGTGGGACTCGTTACCGGCGCAGAAGGGACAGAAACGGCCCGAGGGTTCGGTGGGAACGGGTTTGCGGATGAAGTCCGAGGGGCGGCGGGCGCGGTCGGTGGAGATAATGACCCAGCGGTCGGAAACGGGATCTTTACGTAGTTCCGGCATGAACTGTCCACTATAGCGAGTGGGGGCGGAGTTAGAGCGAAAAGGCGTCGCGGAGGTGCGCTATGGCACTGCCGGTAATGGCGATAACGTCGAAGCGGGCTTTAGCGGGGTCAGTGCCGGAGCGGCGCAGATAGTCGCGGGCGGCGCGGCGCAGAGCCCGGATTTTGTCGGGGTCAACATCGCGTTCGGGGGCACTGGTCGAGTCAGCGGCGCGGGTCTTCACTTCAACGAATATGAGGTGTTCTTCGCCCCAGACGATGAGGTCGATTTCGCCGCCACCCTGCGGGGGACGCCAGTTGCGGGCGGCGACCGTGAAGCCGTGGCTGCGGAGGTAGCGGTGGGAGATGTCTTCGCCGCGGCGCCCGAGGTTAGCGTGGCGCCGGAAGCGCAGATGGTCTGCGAACCTGAACAGGGGGGCCAACAGGTTCAAATTCGAACTCCATAACTTTGCCGCGGATGACGTAGCAAAGGTAGAATTCCCAGAACTTGCGGAAGCGGGTGAAGCGGTTGACGAGAAATTGGAAGCCGAGCCATCTCCACAGACTAAGTAGCTTTACGTGGACTTTTTTCTCAATAAATTTCGCTTCGGTGTAGTAGCCGAAGCCACCGTCCTTTGCGCCGAAGTAGCGGAAGGAAAAGCTGTTGAGGTGGTGTTTGTGGGTGGGGTCGCAGAAGGAACTGTAGTCGGTGTAATGCGGGGTTTCTATGCGGATGGTGCCACCGGGGCGGACGAGGCGGTGAAATTCCTCCATAGTCCGGACGATGTCAGTAACGTGTTCGATGACGTGGATGGCGCGAAGGCCGTCGAAGGTGCGGTCGGCGAAGGGGTAGGGGAACCGATCGAGGTCGCAAAGGACGTCGGCATCACTGGCGGAATTAAAGTCAACGCCAATGGAGCCGGGGAATTTCTTAATGCCGCAACCTACGTCGAGAATCCGTGCCAAGACTCAAGGTTATCAATTGAGTTGACAGCCACCGAAGAAGCGAACATTTGAGAGCGCAGTGGCGTATGGAGATTCAGATCGGGAGATCCGAATTATGGACTGGTATTACGCGAAGAACGGACAGAAGGTGGGGCCGGTGGACGACGTGGAGTTCGACCGGTTGGGGCAGTGGGGCGTGATTCGGGGCGATTCGCTGGTTTGGCACAGTGGGATGGCGAACTGGCAGCCGTACCGAACCTTGCGGAGTGGCGGACGAGCGCTGGACTATGCCGGGTTCTGGATTCGGTTCTGGGCTTACGTCGTGGACGGAGCGCTGATTCAGGCTATCCGGGCGATTGTCCTGATCCCGATGGGATTTCGGTTGCTCGAGCATCCGTGGTCGTGGTGGACGCTGGCGGATATTGGCGAGATGCAGTTTTCGAGTCTGGCGATTGCGCTGGGCTACTTTGCATTCTTCTGGACGAACTACGGCGCCACGCCGGGCAAGATGCTCTTCGGCCTGAAAATCGTAACGCCCGAGGGCGGCCCCATTTCGCTGGGACAGGCCGTCGGGCGCTATTTTTCGATGTTCCTGAGCGGGATTGTGATGGGGATCGGCTTCCTGATGGCGGCATGGGATGACGAAAAGCGCGCCCTGCACGACCGCCTGGCCGAAACCCGCGTGATCCGCGAACGGCGGTAGTTACTGCCAGTGGTACTTGATGCCGAAGACGCCGCCGTAAACCTGACCGGAGTAGAAGAAGTCCTGCTTCGGAGATGTCTTGAAGCCAAGGGCTTTGAAGCCACCGAAGGCTTCCCAGCTCTTGCGGCGGTAGGAGAGGGTCGCTTCCCCGTCCCACAGGAACGACTTGTGGTACAGGCCGAAGCCGGAGCCTTCCACACGGAACAGGACGTGCTTTGAGATCGCGTATTCCGGAGCGAGGCCGAGCATGGGGAGGACGACCTGCTTGTTACCGAGCGCGGTGACACCGGTGACGGTAGACCCAGTCGGCGTCTTGAGTGGCGCGTCGTAGATAGCCTTGACGCTCAGCAGGCGAACCCCATAGATAGCTTTCAGGCGAAACTTCGCGACCGGGAACTTGTGGGGCCAGAAGAGATCATCGATCCACAACTTGCCGCTGCGGATCTTATAGCTGTTGGAGAGATAGTCACCCGAGTTGAACTGGGTGGCAAAGACGTAGGGGTCGCCACCTTTCAGGGTTTGGTTACCGGAGCCTTTGGTCTGGAACCCTTCGAAGCGGATTTCGGTGGTACGGGAGACGGGGATGGAGGCAAACACGCCGGGGCCCATGTGTTCCTTGCCGAGGCCGCGGATGGTACCAAACGTCCGGTTAATGGAACCAGCCTGCACGTCGGGGCCGCTGCCGGGCACCGTGCCGAACCAGTAGGCACCGAAGGTGAGAGTGCGGGCGTCGGGATAGTCAGGGACGGCGGGCTTCTGGCCTTTGGCGAGGACGGGGGGGCGCTGGGGTTTCGACGGGTCGGCCTGGGGTGCAGCGGCGGGCGCGGGTGCCTGAGCGGCGGCCTGCTGGTCGTCCGTCAGGACAACGGGGACATCGGCGGCGTGAAGAGCAGCGGGCAGCATCGCGGCGGTCAGGATGACGGCGCGCACACACATATGGATTGAACGAAGTCTCAAATCGGTCCTCATGAATCTGGAAGATCGGATAGCCGGCGGCTGGTGCGAACGCACGCAAACCCCTGTGGACACCCTCTCTCGATTGTATACGCAGGGGCGCGGCTCAATCGGTACAACGGTTTGGGCGCGAATGGTAGATTGGTTGGAACATGCGTAACGCCTTCTACGGGAAATGGGTCATCGCAGCCGCGTTTTTGACCTTTGGGATATCGGTCGGCCTGCCGTATTACAACATGCCGTTTTTCTATGACTACTACCAGAGCACGTTTCACTGGCCTCTGCGGTGGATCACGATGGGGTTCCCGATTGCGGCGCTTTGCACGTTGTGGGTCGGGCCGCTGGTAGTCCCGCGGTTTAGTCCGAAAATGCTGATTTTGATCGGCACAGGCATGACGGCGCTGGCTTTCTTTGGCTTGAGTCAGATGTCGGGGTCGATATGGGTGTACTTCGCGCTGTGGTTCCTGTATACGTTCGGCTACATATTGTCGGGGCCGATTCCGCACCAAATCATCATTTCGCAGTGGTATCGAAAGAATCGCGGGATGGCGATGGGGATTGTGTACGTGGGCGTGGGTCTGGTGGGCGCCGGTGGACCGTCGCTGATTAAGCCGCTGACCGCGCATTACGGGTTCCGGACGGCGCTGATGGCGATTGCGGCGGTGATGTTCGTGGCCTGGCCGGTGGCGCTGTTCGTCCATAAGAATAAGCCGGGAGACATCGGGCAGTTTCCGGATGGAGATGACGAGCCGACCGAAGACCAGAAGGTGGAGCCGCAGAGCATTCGTGCGCTGATGCGGCAGGCGCCGTTCTGGCTGCTGTTGGTGGGGAGTTTCTGCTCGATCGGGTCGATTGGCGCTATTAATCAGCACATGAAGCTGGTGTTCCGGGATCAGGGCTTTACGAATCAGGCGCTACTGAATGATGCCTGGGGCGATGCGACGTTCTGGATTTTGATTTCGAGCACCTTAGGCCGGCTGCTGGTGGGCAAACTGGCCGATGTGTTCCCGATGAAGTATGTGATGACGGTGACGTATTTCGTGGTGGCGGCAAGCATTCCGATGCTGTTGTCGGTGACCCCAGGGACGAAGCCGCATTTGTTCGCGGTGGTGTTCGGGTTCGCGATGGGTGCGGACTATATGCTGATTCCGCTGATGGCGGCGAAGCAGTTCGGGGTGAATTCGTTGTCCCGCGCGATGGCCGTAATTCTGCCGATGGATACGATTGGGCAGACTTGGATTCCGCTGGGCGTGGCTCTGCTGCGGGAGCACTTTGGGTCGTATGGGACGGCGATGTCGGTGGTACTGGGTGTGGCGGTGGTGGGCGCGACAGCGGTGATGTTGCTGCCGAAGGAACGCCGGATTCAGGCGTAGGTCACGCCAGAAACGTCTCAGCGTGGTCGCTGGCCCACTGGTGGAAGGTGCGCGGTTTGCTGCCAGTGATTTCGTTAAACGTCGTCGAGACGAAGGCGGGCAAGCCGTCAGCGGCTCCCCACGCACTTAGCAACTTCTCGATCACGCCAGCGATTACCGACGGTGGGGTCATGCCCCACGGCATGATGTTTGCGAGTTCCTGCCGGGCTTGGTCCGGTGTCATCTCCTCGATGCGCAGCGACCGACCCAGAACACTGCCGATAATCGAGATCTGGTCTCTGTGGGTTAACGGTTCCGACCCAGTCAGGACGTACTCGGCTCCAGCATGACCGTTTTCGCAGAGGGTGCGTACCCCGATGGCAGCGATGTCACGAGGGTCGATGGGCGCCGTCGGCACATCCAGGAAGGGCCAGCGGACGAGGTCGCCGGCGCGGAACTGCTGTCCCCACCATTGCATCGCATTGCATGCGAAGATGCCAGGCCGAAGAAAAGTCCACTCCGTCCCCGACGCTTCGATGGACCTCTCGATCTGCTCGGCAACGACTCTGGATGCATTCGGCTGCTGAAAGAAGGGGTGTGGCGTTTTGAGGGGTGCCGAGAGATAGACGATGCGCCGCGCGGTTCTGGCGACCCGTTCCAGGAATTGCGGGAAGGCAGCTGGAGGAGCCGTCCAAACGAGGAACAGCGTATCGACCCCGTTCAAGGCGGGTTCCAAAGTCTCGGGCAAGGTCAGGTCGCCGTGTACTAACTCGACCTGCGCGGGCAGCCGGGCGGCACCAGGCTTGCGCGTCATGGCGCGAACAGGGACTCCCTTATCGCTCAGCTGGGCGACAATTTGGCTGCCGACGTGGCCTGTGGCACCAACGACAAGAATTGGGGACATAGGGACTATTTTAGAGTCCGGTCATCTTTTCGATGTGTTCGGGGTAGCGTGCTCCGGTAACGTTCGCGGCTGCGGCGTCGATCTGACTCAGTTCGGCGGGGGTAAGTTCGACGGCAGCGCCTCCGAGGTTTTCTTCCAGGCGATGGAGTTTGGTGGTGCCGGGGATGGGTACGATCCACGGCTTCTGCGCGAGGAGCCAGGCTAGAGCTATCTGGGCCGGTGTTGCGCCGTTGGCGGCGGCGATGGTGCCGAGGAGG
>CANIHR010000287.1 GCA_947467185.1 Bryobacterales bacterium | reverse complement strand
TTTCCCCCCTTTACCCTCCCTTTTTACCCGCTTTTCGAACCCACAACCCCGCCCCTTCCCGCCTCTCCCCCAACACGCGCCAACTATAATCGAACTATCAGTCAAAACAGCGTCCAGGCTCACTTGTTCCGCCTGTCCGCCGGCATCTCCAACTACTTAAAGAAGGTTTCTTGTGACCGGTAACGAAATCCGCCAGCGCTTCCTCGACTTCTTCGCCGCCCGCGGCCACCGCGTCGTCCGCTCCAGCTCCCTGCTGCCCGCCAACGACCCCACCCTGCTGTTCAACAACGCAGGCATGAACCAGTTCAAGGACGTCTTCACCGGCCTCGAAAAACGCGACTACACCCGCGCCACCACTTCCCAGAAGTGCGTCCGCGCCGGCGGCAAGCACAACGATCTCGAAAACGTCGGCTACACCCGCCGCCACCACACCTTCTTTGAAATGCTCGGCAACTTCTCCTTCGGTGACTACTTCAAAGCGGAAGCCATCGAGTTCGCCTGGGACCTCATCACTAAGGAGTACGGCCTCGACAAAGATCGCCTCTACGTCACCGTCTTCCGCGAGGACGACGAAGCCGAAGAACTCTGGCAGAAGGTCGCCGGTGTCCCGAAGGACCGCATCTTCCGGCTCGACGAGAAAGACAACTTCTGGCAGATGGGCGACACCGGCCCCTGCGGTCCCTGCTCAGAGATCCACTACGACCTCGGGCCAGGTACCGCCGAACCCGGCCGCGAACACGAGCAGTTCCCCCTCGATGGCGGCGGCCGTTTCGTCGAAATCTGGAACCTGGTGTTTATGCAGTTCAACCGCGATGCGGCGGGCGTGCTGACGCCACTGCCTCGCCCGTCGATTGACACCGGTATGGGCCTTGAACGCATCGCGGCCATCATGCAGGGCAAGACCACCAACTACGAGACCGACCTGATTCTTCCAATCGTCGAGAAGGCTGGTGAACTCTTTAACGCCCCCTATGGGACCAGCGACCGCACCGATACCGTCCTCCGCATCAACGCCGACCACGCTCGCGCCGCCGCCTTCCTCATCCACGATGGCGTCCTGCCATCCAATGAAGGAAGAGGCTACGTTCTCCGTAAGATCATGCGCCGTGCCATGCGCCACGCTCGTCTTATCGGCAGAAACGATCCATATCTATACGAATTAACTGGTTTCGTCGCGGAACTCATGCGCCCCGCGTACCCGGAACTTATGGAGTCCGTCCAGCGCGTCGCCCGCATCGTCAAGGACGAAGAACACCGCTACGCCACAACCTTCCTCGTCGCCGAGAAGGTCTTCAACGACGAACTGGCGAATCTCCCGGCCGGTTCCCCCGTTCCCGGCACCATCTCTTTCCGTCTTTACGACACCTACGGTCTCGCCCTCGACGAGCAGGAAGAAATGGCCCGCGAACGTGGCTTCGAACTCGACCGCGACGCCTTCGAAACCGAAATGCGCCAGCAGCGCGAACGCGCCCGCGCCAGCTGGAAAGGTGCCGAAAAAGGCACTATCGCTCCGGCCTACCAGGAACTCCTCACCAAAGGCAAAACGAAGTTCCTCGGCTACACCGACCTCACCGCCACCTCCACCGTCACCGGCCTCCTCATCAACCAGGCCCTCGTGGATTCCATCGGACCCCACTCCGAAGGCGAAGTCATCCTCAACCAGACCCCCTTCTACGCTGAAACCGGCGGCCAGGTCGGCGACCGTGGTTCTCTCCTGAACGCCGATGGCATCGCCGTCGCCATCGTTCTCGATACCTACCCCGCCGTCCCCGGTCTCACCGTCCACAAGATCCGCACTCTCGAACCCATCCACCTCGGCGACCACTTCCGCGCCGAAGTCGCCGAACCCGAGCGCCTCTCCACCCAGCGCAACCACACCGCCACTCACCTCCTCCAGGCCGCGCTCCGTACCGTCCTCGGTCCCCATGTCAAGCAGGCGGGTTCCGTTGTGGAACCCCCGCGCCTCCGCTTCGACTTCAGCCACTACGCCGCGCTTGACCCCGCCGAAATCATGGAAATCGAGCGCCTCGTCAACCGCGAGATCCTGCGCAATACCCAGGTCTCCACCAACGTCATGGGCATTGACCAGGCCATCGCCACCGGAGCCATGGCCCTCTTCGGTGAAAAATACGGCGACGAAGTCCGCGTAGTCTCCATCCCCGACTTCTCGAAAGAACTCTGCGGCGGCACCCATGTCACCCGCACCGGCGACATCGGCCTCTTCAAGATCGTTAGCGAAACCTCCATCTCCGCTGGCGTCCGCCGCATCGAAGCCATCACCGGCGAAGGCGCCGTCAGTCAGTACCAGCACACTTCTGACGCTGTGCAGCGCATCGGTCGCCTCCTGCGCGTCGCCGAGCCCGAACTTGTTGACCAGATCGACCGTCTCCTAGCCGAAAAGCGAGCGCAGGAACGTCAGATCGAAGTCCTCAAGACTCGCATCGCCAATTCCGCCGCCGCCGACCTCGAAGCCCGGTCGCAGGAGAAGAATGGCGTTCGGTATCTGGCCGCTCAGGTCGATGGCCTCGACCGCAACCAGATGAAGACCCTCGCCGACAACCTCCGCAATAAGTGGAAGTCGGCCGTCGTCATCCTCACCTCCGCCGAAGACGGCAACGTCGCCATCGTCGCCGCCGTTACAAAGGACCTCACCGGCAAGATCCAGGCCGGCAAGCTCGTCGGCACCCTCGCCGCCGCCGTTGGTGGCAAGGGCGGTGGTCGCCCCGACATGGCCGAAGGTGGCGGTAAGGATGCCTCCGCGCTCCCGCACGCCCTCGCCGGCATCACTGCTGAGGTCGAAAGCAAGCTGGTTTGAAAAACGCTATGACCACATTTGACGCCATCGTCATTGGTGCCGGTCCCACAGGTCTCGCCTGTGGGATCGAACTCCAAAAGCGTGGCGTCAGTGTGCTCCTGCTCGACAAGGGCTGCGTTGTCAACTCCATCTACAACTACCCGACGCACATGACGTTTTTCACCACTCCGGAACTCCTGGAGATCGGTGACATCCCCATGACGTCGCTCAACGACAAGCCCACGCGCGGCGAGGCCCTCAAGTACTACCGCCGCGTCGCGGCCCACTACAAACTCAACATCCACCAGTACGAGGGCGTTGACCGCTTCGAAGGCACCGACGGCCACTTCACCGTCTCCACACCCAAAGCCACGTACCAGGCAAAAAAAATTGTCATCGCCAGTGGCTATTACGACGTCCCGAATCTCCTCAACTGCCCCGGCGAAGACCGGCCCAAAGTCGCTCACTACTACACCGAAGCCCACCCGTATTTCGATCACGACGTTCTGGTCGTCGGCGCGAAGAACTCGGCCGCCATCGCGGCGCTCGAACTTTACCGCACCGGAGCGCGCGTCACTATGGTCGTGCGCGGCCCCGACATCCACCGCCACGTCAAATACTGGATCAAGCCCGACATTGAAAACCGCATCAAAGCCGGCGAAGTCCAGGCGTATTTCAATTCGACTGTCGCCGAAATCAAACCCGGGTCCGTCGTCTTAAATACCCCCGAAGGCCCGAAAGAAATTCCCAACCAGTTCGTCTTTGCGATGACCGGTTATCGCCCCGACCTGACCTTCCTCAACGCGCACGGCATCACCTTTCAGGCTGATACCCAAAAGCCGAAGACCAACCCGGACACCCTCGAAAGCGAGCGTCCAGGCGTTTATCTCGCCGGTGTCATCGTCGCCGGTATGCACACCAACGAAATCTTTATCGAAAATGGACGCTTCCATGGCGCCCAAATCGCTGGCGCAATCGCCGCCAGTCTCTTGTGAAATAATCGACCAATGCTCAAGCGAAATTGCGGTGCCCTCCTTCTTCTGGCCACGGCCTTTTGCGGGCAGGCGCATAGCGCCCAGGTCCTGAACGTCGACAACACAATTCACTGCGGCACCAACCAGGGTGGCTCCAACTCCGCCGCCTCCGGCCCCCTTTCCGGTTCCGCAGGCCCCTGCGGAACCACCCAGTCCGCCTCCACTTCAAACTTCGGACACCTCTCCGTCAGCGGTTCCGTCGCCGACTCCCTCACCGTCGGGGTGACAACCTTCGGTGACAGCGTCTCTGCCTACGCTCTCGCCAGCTACACCGACCCGATTACGATCCTGAACGGTCCATCCACGGGCTACCTCCGGATGTTCTACGATTTCAGCTATTCCGGTTCCCTCGCCCCCGGCGCCACGTCATCCTCCAGCAATACCTTCGACGTTGTCTACTACACCGCCGGAGTCCCCAACGAGACATTTAGTCACCAGTCAGGAACTTTCTCCGGTTCCGTTACCGCCTACCTCGACTACGCCATCGTGCAGGGACAGGTGACCGCAGAGGGCACTCTCTATGGAACGTCTCTCTGCACCACTTTCGTCTTCGGCAGCGGCACCGACTCCTGCTCCGGTTCCTTCAACGCCACCTTCGATATCACCGGCTTCCTCGTCCTCGACAGCGATTTCCAGGTTTCACAAAACGCCACCATCCAGTCCCTCTCCGGAGCAGCCTACGACGGAGCGTCCGCCACTCCCGAACCGCAAACGGGCCTCCTTTTTTCGATAGCGATCGGCCTTTTTTGCTTCCTTCCCGTGCACGATGCCTTCGCACGATATAAGATACGTAGCTGTTCTTCAAAGGAATCCTAATGAACCGTACACTTTTAGCCACGACGCTTTTGGGCTTGTCCGCCGCTGCTGCCTGGGGTCAGACCCCGCCTGCCAGCGCCGACCCCTATGCCAATAACGCTGCTGCCGGAACCCTGAAATTCCCGCTCGCCGCTCCCGCCGGCACCGACTCAAAAGCTGCCACCATCGCCCCCCCGGGAGCCAAGAACCAGGGGCCCATCACCCCTGGTGCCTGGAAGTTCGGGCCGAACACCACGCCCCCTTCCGGCGCTAAGCTCTGGAATCCCGTGAAACAGAAACTCCTCGATGGCGGCAAAGTAACCGGCGGCACCGTATTCGCCTCCACCGACCCCTCCACCTACTGCGCCATGGCCAACGCCGGCTACGACTTCATCTGGACCGAAATGCAGCACGGCACCCGCGACTGGGACGCCGCCGCCCGCATGTGGCGCACCTGTCCCTATGCGAAGGCCGTCCCCGGCGTCCGCGTCGCTTATGCCGATGAACGCGAAATCCAGCACGCCACCGATGCAGGCGCCCTCGTCATCGTCGTCCCCACCGTCGACACCATGGAAGAAGCCATTGCAGCCCGCGACTGGACCTACTTCCCGCCCCTCGGCAAGCGCAGCCAGGGTGGTGGTCAGGCCTTCGATCCCGCCATGTGGGGCAGCGTCCCCGGTGGCTATCGCCAGACCGCCAATGACAACATCGTCCTGATCGTCATGATCGAGACCATCGAAGGCATTAAGAATGCCGCCGAGATTGCCAGCGTTCCCGGCATCACGGCCGTCTTCGCCGCCTCCGGTGACCTCGCCAACTTCTCCGGTTACAAGCAGGGCGACCCCGACTATGAGCGCCTGATCAACGTCGTCCACGACGCCACAATGAAGGCCGGCAAGCGTCTCTGCGGTCCCCTCGCCTGGCGCGACCGCCCCGACTTCACCTGCTTCCAGGGCGGCAGCGAAACGGCAGCCATCGGACGCGGTGTCGCCGCCGAACTCGGTCCCCTCAAGGACACGCAGGGCAAGGTCGAAGTCGGCCCCTTAGCGGCGCCGAAAAAGTAGAACTGCACCCAGACCGGCGAGCGCCAAACCGACGCTCGCCGGTTCGGGAGTTGCTGGAGCACTTGACCCACCGCGAACCAGCCAACTGCCCATCTGCTGGTCGGCGCTATTGTCTGACCAGGAATTGTGGTCAATCATCCAGCCTGTTGTCCCAAACGTGATCATTCCAATCCCATAGTGGGTATTTGGAAATGCTCCCTGGTCCGCTGTGAGACCCTGGGTCCGTGGGCACGGACTGCCGCAACTCACGAATTCTGCAGTCCCGAATATGTTCATAAAGTTCTGTGCGGCGTTAAAACCGGCCGCATCCCCGACCGCTACAGTGGTTACAAACCCGAAGTTGCTGGTGATCATGCTGTACGCCTCGGCGTAAGTCGCATACCGGAATCCGTAGGTCGTTTCCAGGCTCTGGATGGGGCCGCTGTTGTACGCCAGGCTCCGGGTGTAGACAGGTGAGAGCCACTCGAAATGGGTGGCCGTATCCGTGATCAGCATCCCATTCCCCTGGGCTAAGAAGTCCCCCTTGATCAGACCGGCCTGTGCAGCCGATGCAGTGAAGAGTAGGCTAAGAGCAAGTAAGGTTTTCATGTCACGTTAAGCGAAGAATCCTCCGCAAAGAGGACACGAATTTCCAGGCGAGGTAGAATCCCGGCCCTATGCAGGTACGCAAAAGTTCCGAAACGCATGATGTGGTCATCATCGGCAGTGGCGCTGCCGGCGGCATGACCGCCTGGAATCTGACCCGCAAGGGCATCAACGTCCTGATGCTCGACGCCGGCGAAAAATTCAACCGCGCCAAATTCTGGACCCACGCCAAACCCTGGGAGGTCCGCGAACGCACCGCCCGGGGCGAACGCCCGCCCCAGTTCGAACTCGACCGCACCGAGCAGCCCTACGCCGTCCCGAAAGGCCAGCCGTTCGACCTCGTCCGCGTCTGGGGCCGCGGCGGCAAGACCAACATCTGGGGGCGTGTCGCCCTCCGTTACTCCGATGTCGATTTCGCCGGCCCCGAAAAAGACGGTTGGGAAATCCCGTGGCCCATACGCTACAAAGACGTCGCGCCGTACTTCGACAAGGTTGACCAGTTGATCGGCGTCTGCGGCGGCGATGACGACCAGGATTCACTCCCCGGGAGCAAGTTCCACCAACCGCCACCCGCGCCGCGTTGTGGCGAGGTTCTGATGCGTAAGGCTGCCGCTTCCCTCGGTATCTCCGTCG
>CANIHR010000286.1 GCA_947467185.1 Bryobacterales bacterium | reverse complement strand
TTCAGAGCGTTGATGGCGCGGGTGCTGGTGTCTGCCCCGGTGGCAATGTCCGTCTGACGGTCGCCGCCAATGGCTGGCTCGCCAACCAGACCCCGGCTTATCAGTGGATGGTGAACGGTTCGCCGGTTGCCGGCGCGACCGCGTCCTCGTTCACGGTTCCGACCACCGATGCCGGTAACAAGAGCGTGACCGTGAAGGTCAGCGTTCCTGAAAGCGAAGCGACTTCCAACCCCGTCACTGTGACGGTGAAGCCGCTTACACCGCCGACGATCCGCTTCGCCGTTTCCCCCGCCACGATGCCGTACGGCAACACTGCCGCGCTGGCCGCTCAGGCGACGGGTTCCGAATGCGGTGGCCCGGCAACGGTCCGCTACACGGGTGAAGGCGTTACGGGCACCACGTTCGATTCCAAGGCTCTGGCCTTCGATCTGACCAACCGCCTGAAAGCGCAGTCCCGCACGGTTCGCCTGACCGCGACCGCGACCGACCAGAAGAACCAGACGGCAGCCGCCTCGGCCGACGTCACGGTGACCCTGAAGTCGGAAGCGCGCCGCCTCGACGACATCGTCTTCCCGCAGATGAGCGCCCGCGTTAACAACTGCGCGAAGCGTGTTCTGCTCGAACAGCTGACCCCGATGCTGCGGAACGATCCGCAGGCGAAGGTCATCCTCATCGGTCACCGTGACGACTCTGAAAAGGGTAAGCTCGGTTTGAAGATGGATGAATCCCGCGTCCTGAATTCCGCCGCTGTGCTGAGCGCGGGCACGGGCATCTGCCCGCAGCTCGACCTGAGCCGCATCATGTGGAAGGCTGCCGGTACGGACCAGGCTTCGGAAACGCGTCCCGCTCTCTGCGGCACGTCGACCGATGTCAAGGAACGTGGCGGTTCGGCCATCAAGGGCACCGACAAGAAGGTTCAGTTCCGTCGTGTGGAAATCTGGATCGTTCCTGGCGGCGCAGACATGCCGGCTGGCGTAACGGGCCTGTCTGCCGTTCCGGCCGCCTCGCTCCCGAAGGGCTGCCCGAAATAAGCAGTCGTTCCGCTTAGAAGAAAGCACCAAAAACGGCGGGGACCTTCGGGTCTCCGCCGTTTTGTATTTTGGGCGAATGCGATACTGGAGGCAGTTTGAGCAATACCAAATCCCTCTCAAAAAGTAAGATCAAGATCCTTCTGCTGGAAGGCGTGGATCCCTCGGCTGTCGATGCATTTCACAACGACGGCTACAGCGAAGTGGAGTATCACAAGAAGTCACTCCCGGAGGCGAAGCTCCTCGCCGCAGTCGAGGATGCGCACTTCATCGGTATCCGGTCCGCCACGAATCTGACGGCGAAGGTCTTTGAAAAGGCCACGAAGCTGACAGCAGTCGGTTGCTTCTGCATCGGCACAAATCAGGTGGATCTGAGCGCGGCCCGCGACCGGGGGATTCCGGTCTTCAACGCACCGTTCTCCAACACCCGGAGTGTGGCGGAACTGGTTCTGGCAGAGATCGTGTTTCTGCTGCGCGGAGTGCCCTGGCGGAATGCGGAAGCGCACCGCGGCGGCTGGCCGAAGACGGCGACGGGATCACACGAAGTCCGCGGTAAGACGCTGGGCATTATCGGCTACGGCCACATTGGCACTCAGATCGGACTCCTCGCGGAATCAATCGGGATGCAGGTGCTCTTCCACGACGTGGTTTCGAAGCTGACACTGGGAAATGCACGGCAGGCCGGCTCGCTGGCTGAACTGCTGTCGCTGTCGGATATCGTGACCCTGCACGTGCCAGAGACGCCGCAGACAAAGGATCTGATCGGCGAGGCCGAACTGGCGCAAATGAAGAAGGGCTCGGCGCTGATTAACGCGGCGCGCGGCACTGTCGTCGACATCCCTGCCCTCGCGGCGGCGCTGGACAGCGGTCACCTGAGCGGAGCCGCTCTGGACGTATTCCCGACGGAACCGAAGACCGGCGAAGAGTTCGTGTCCCAACTACGCGGCAGGGATAACGTGATCCTGACGCCGCATATCGCGGGCAGCACGCAGGAAGCGCAGAAGAACATCGGGCGCGAGGTGGCGGACAAGCTGATTCGCTACAGCAACAACGGTTCGACGCTGACAGCTGTGAATTTCCCCGAAGTCGCACTGCCCGAGCACCAGGGACACCACCGCGTCCTGCACATCCACCGGAACCAGCCGGGCATGTTGTCGCGGATCAATGCCGTGTTCTCCGAAGAACGCATCAACGTGGCGGCGCAGTACCTGCAGACGAACGCCTCGATTGGCTATGTCGTAATCGACGTGGAGACGCCGGAAAAGGAAGAGTCGCTGAACCTGCGGCGGCGGCTGGACGAAATTCCCGGAACCATCCGCACGCGCGTTCTTTACTAAACAGCGCAGCTAAATGCGAAAAAGGGAGTGGCCCCCGAGCCGCTCCCTTTTCTTTTGACATACCGTGGGTACCTCCGAGCACCCGACGGCTCCTTAGCAGGCTGCCCTCCGTAGTGAGCAGCGAATATCCGATCGCCTGCCTCCGACGGTTGGCTGACCGGAACAAAATCTGAGGCTCAATGTCGCACGCGTGAAGCTGTGCCTCCGGTGTCGACTCAGCTCTCGCCTCATCTGTGCACTAAGTGGAACGGATTCGCCGATCGTTTCAGAAGATGAAAAATAATTTACCAGGCCAGCAAATGATTGATGGCGTTGGTCAAATCGTGCGTCTGGGGCAGGATGCGATCTTCCAGATCAGGATGGTACCCGACCCACGTATCCAGCGCGGCAATGCGCTTCACCGGGGCGTCGAGCGAGGTGAAGAGTTCGTCCGCGATGCGAGCGGCGATCTCAGCGCCAAACCCGAAGCTGAGCGTATCTTCGTGAGCAACAATGACGCGGTTCGTCTTGCGGACGCTGGTCGCGATGGCTTCCCAGTCGTATGGGCTGAGAGAGCGCAGGTCGATCACTTCGACAGTCTTGCCGGGATGGGCCGCTTCGACTTCATGCGCGGCCAGCAGCGCCTTCTGGACGACGGCACCATACGTCACGACAGTCAGTGAATCACCAGGTTTCGCGATCCGCGCTTTTCCCAGGGGAATCATATAGCCGTCGCCTGGATACGGCGAACGGTTGTACATTTCCCGGTATAGTTTCTTGTGTTCCAGGAAGAGCACCGGGTCTTCGCAACGAATCGCAGTGCGCAGTAAGCCAGCGGCATCGGCAGCATTGCAGGGAAAGACCACCCGCAGGCCAGGGATGTGCGTGAACGCCACCTCGCCACACTGGCTGTGATAAACCGCGCCACCGGTGAGGTACCCACCGATCGGGACGCGAATCACCATGGGAGCTGCAAAACCGCCGTTGGAACGCCAGCGCAGAGAGGCCAACTCATCTCGAAGCTGCATCATGGCGGGCCAGATGTAATCGAAGAACTGAATTTCCACCACTGGCTTCAGGCCAACAACGGCCATACCACTGGCCCGGCCCACGATGGAAGCCTCCGCGATGGGGGAATTAAACACCCGGTGACTGCCAAACTCTTTCTGCAGCCCGGCGGTCAGCTTGAAGACACCGCCTTTGCCCTTCACGTCATGCAGGTGGTCTTCGCGGCTGCAATCGGCCACATCTTCACCGAAGATGACGATGCGCTCGTTGTGGCGCATTTCCTCACGGAGAGTGGTGTTGATGAGATCGGCCATGGTCCGGTCATCGCCCGTGTTGGCTGCGGCAACATCGAATCGTTCGGAGGTGGGATCGCAGGTTTCGGAGTAAAGATTGTGGAGGGCGGTAGCGGGGTCGGGCGTCGGCGCCTTCAGCGCCTTCTTGGAATCCTCCAGAATGTCGTGCTGGATCTGGCGGTGGAGGGCATCAAGTTCAGCCTGGGTGGCAAGGCCTTCTTCCACCAGAAGCGCGCCCATCAGCAGGAGGGGATCTTTTGCCGCTTCGGCGGCGCGTTCAGCTTCGGTCTTGTATAGTCGCTCGTCATCGCTCAGCGAATGGGAGTAAGGCCGGGTGCAGTGCGCGTGCACCAGGGCCGGGCCATGGTTTTCGCGGCAATAGGCCACAGCCGTCGCCATCGCACGAAACGACGCGACGAAATCCGTTCCGTCGGTCTCAATCGTCAGCAGACCCGGGAAATTCGTCAGCAACCGCGAAATCGACGCGCCAGGTGTCTGTTTTTCCACCGGAACCGAGATCGCATAGCCGTTGTCTTCAATCAGGAACACAACCGGGGCACCCGAAAGGCACGCATGGTTGACCGCTTCCCAAAACTCGCCTTCGCTGGTCGCGCCATCGCCGGATGAAACCAGCACAACCCGGTCCTCGGTGGGGTGGAGCATTCGCAACGCTTCGGCGCAGCCGACAGCCTGCACGTACTGCGTGCCAGTGGCCGAGGAACTGGACACAATATTGCGGGCCGGGTCACTCCAGTGGCTCGGCATCTGGCGTCCGCCGGAACTGGGGTCGGACGCGGAACCAACCGCCTGCAGCAGCATGGAATACGGCGTCATGCCAAGCGCCAGCGTCAGTGCGCGATCACGGTAATAGGGGTAGAACCAGTCGTAGCCTGGCCGTGTAGCCATACCGGCGGCCGTCTGAATCGCTTCATGACCCGCCCCACTGATCTGGAAAAAAATCTTGTTCTGCCGCTTGAGAAGGATCTCGCGGTCATCAACAAGTCGGGACGTAAGCATGGTGCGATACGCCTGGAGGAGAGTCTCTGGTGCGAGACCCGCCGCGCGCGCCGCAGCAAGCCGTTCGGTGCCTGTAAGCGTTGAGAACGACATCGTCATGAAATTGCCCTCACCAGATTAGCAAGGCTTCAGGCGGTTGTCTTTGGGGCATTTACCAGGGGCGTGCCCCGGTCGCACAGGAAGCGCCACAGCAGGTAGCCGGCAATGGAGCAGACCACCGCAATCCGGAACGCCGACTGGTAGTCGGCATGGTCGAAAAGCCGACCAATGCCGGGACTGGAGATCGCAACCATTGCCGACCACGAACCCGCGCCGATGCCCGAAATCAGCCCGATATGCTCGGCCGGAAACACGCGGGTGGCCCAGTTGACCGATAGCACCACAAATCCGGCGACCGCGAACATGGCGACAAAGAACGCCGCGAGGACCCACTCGCCGGAAGGTAGCGAATCGGTGAACGCCAGCGGCAGCGTAATGATGAGCGAGGCAATCAGCAGCCCCTTATGTCTGGGCCCGAACCGATCGAGGAGATAGCCCCAGACGAAGTAGCTGATTTCCCACCCCAGTGGCGGAATCCACAGGACTTTGCCCAGATGCGCCTGATCCCAGCCGAACTTGCTGTGGAGATAAAGAGAAGAATTGTAGAGGATGACTCCGAGCGGCATGGCACCGAGCGCGTATGCAGCGATGTAGGCAAACAGCGCCGGGTGCCGCCAGGGAAAGGAGGCCAGATTCGCCTTCTTCTGGGGGGCCTGATGGTCCACACCCTTGCTGACGAACTGCCAGAAGATCAGCCAGAGGAAGCCCAGGCAGCCGGTAACGAAGAAAGCGCCGTGCCAGCCGAAGTGAAGGGCAATCGGCGTCACGATGAATGGCGTGATGATGGCACCCAGCGAGCCGCCACTGTAGGCGAGTGCCAGTCCCCTGCCCCGTCGTTCCGGCGGCAGGGTTTGGGTGACCGTGCGAAGACCACCCGGGAACGTCGCGCCTTCACCTGCACCCAGAACACCCCGCGCCAGGCCAAAGCTGAAGACGCCGGAAGCCCAGGCATGCGCAGCGGCAGCCACACTCCAGATCCCGACCGCGATGTTCATACCCCGGCGAACACCCCAACGGTCGAGCAGAATGCCCCAAAGCGGGTTCCCGATCATATAAGTGATCGAAAAGCACGAAATGATCAACCCGTACTGTTCCGCACTCAGATGCGTGTCATGCAGGATAGTAGGAGCCAGAATCGCAAGCGTATTGCGATCCACGTAGCTGATGAACGACACCAGCATCATGGAAATAGCCGGAATCCAGGAAACCTGGCGATTCTCAGCGGTTGACTGGGGGCTGGAGGGGCGCAATAACTCTCGATGATACACTGACATAAACGTCGTCAGGCCAAAGAAACCGGTAATGCTGCTTCCTCGTGATTTCGTCGCGTATCTCTCCCGCCAAATCGTGCGGCGTCTTTCTCCAGCCACGATAGAATCCCCCAATCCTGAACGTATCGTCGAACTGGTGAATAACCTCGTCGATGCCGAACTGAACGCGGAAGACGCCCTGAACGATGAAGTGCGCGATCTTTTGGAACAGTACAGCGATTACATGCGCAAAGAAGGTGTCAGCTATCAGGACATGTTCCGCAAGATCAAGAACACCATGATCACGCAGCGCAAGATCGTGAAGGCGTCGGGCCGTGATACGGGCGATGCCATGAAGCTCTCCCGCGACAAGATCACGGACATTTCGCACAAGCTGATTGCGGTGATGCGGAAATCGCGCGACATGCGCCTGAAGAAGGACCAGAACGAGGCGCGCCTCGACATCGTGAAGGCGTTCACGGAAATCCTCGTGGTGGAAGAAAAGGCCGATCGCGCCTCCCGCGATGCCGTCCGCCGCATGAAGAAAGATATCCCCGAGGGCAGCGAAGAGTGGGATATTCTCCAGAAGCGTTTTTACGGCGAAGAGCTGAAGAAATTCGGCATCGACACCAGCAAACAATAGGCATTCAATCATGAAACCGGCCGTAGTCGTCGTCGGCAGCCTGAATATGGACTTCGTGGTTCGCACGAAGAACCTCCCGGCTGCGGGCGAAACGGTGCTTGGCGATGGCTTCCGCATGATCCCAGGCGGTAAAGGTGCAAATCAGGCGGTGGCGGCCGGTAAACTGGGCGCGGCATCAGTAAATGTGAAGATGCTGGGGCGCGTCGGTTCCGATATGTTAGCGGACCATCTCAAAGCGAGTCTGGCAGGCGCGGGCG
>CANIHR010000285.1 GCA_947467185.1 Bryobacterales bacterium | reverse complement strand
TGCGACGGGCGCGGGGGCGGCACCGTCGGTGGGCCAGTAGCGTTCCTTGCGAAGCGCGGAGCGTTCCATGGAGGGGCTATAGGCGGTGAAGAAGCCTTCAGCGAGGGGTTCTTTATCGACCAGGACGCGCATGCACTCGACTTTGGAATCGAGATCGTCGATGTAATGCAGGACGATGGCTTCGGTGAAAGAGGGCAGGCGGGGGGAGCCGAATTCGTACTTGCCGTGGTGGCTGAGGATGAGGTGCTCGATCAGGTTGCGGAGTTCGGGCGGGAAGTTCGGCAGGCGGCGGAACTTGTCACCGAGCATCCGGATGGCGATCGAGATGTGGCCGAGGAGCTGGCCTTCGACGGTGTAGGCGAAGGCGCGATCGAAGCTAAGTTCGTAGATTTTGCCGATGTCGTGGAGGATGACGCCGGCGATGAGGAGGTTGAGGTCGAGGGTTTTGTAGTGTCCTGCGACGGCTTTGGCGAGACCGGCGAGCGACAGAACGTGTTCGAGGAGGCCGCTGCGGAAGGCATGGTGAATGGACTTCGCGGCGGGGGCGAACTTGAATTTGGGGGCGATCTCGGGGTCGTCGAGGACGAGGTCGAGGAGTTCGCGGATGTCCTTATTGGTGAGGCTGGAGACGAGGGCGCGGAGTTCTGCCCACATCTCTTCGGGGTCCCGGAGGGAGGCGGGGAAGAAGTCGGAGGGGTCGACTTCGTTATTGGCGACGGGCCGGATCTTCTGGATGGTGAGCTGGAGACGGTTGTTGTAGAGCGACGGGATGGCGCGGACCTTGACGAAATCGTCACGGTCAAAGGTTTCCATCACGTCGGCGACGCCGTCCCACATCTTGCATTCAACTTCGCCGCTGCGATCGGATAGCATGAGCGAGAGGTAGGGTTCCCCGGACTTCTTCTGCCGAATCTCTTTGGACTGGACCAGGAAAATGCCGGTGGAGACTTCGTTGGGTTTTAGGTCCCGGACCAGGGGCGACTTCATTTGGTTGTGGGGGAGCTGTCCGCGTTCTTAACAGGGGTCTGCTGAACGGGGGCGACTGTGGGCGGGGGCGCGTCCGCCGTATCCTTCACGCCGGTGCGGCCGTAAGGCACCACTTTGAGGAACTTCTTGAAGCGGCGCTGATTGGCGACGGCTTCCTTGGTGGTGGTCTGGGGCTTGAGCTGGGCGGGATCCTTCCAGGTGGTGTCCTTGCCGGGGGCGGCTCCGGAATCGATGTAGCCGGGCTTGATCTGGAGGAAGGCAGTCTGGCGGAGGTTGGTGAGGAGCTCGCGGAGCTTGGGCTGGACCTTCGGTTCGGAGAGGCGGCTGCTGATTTCGTTCTGGACTTCTTCGAATGCGGCCTGACCTTCGACGGTGCGGTCTTCCACGCGGAGGATTTCAAAGCCGGCACCGACGCGGATGGGGTCGGTTACGTAGCCCTTTTTCTGGGGGTAAACGATCTTTTCGATGGCGTCGTTGAGCTGACCCTTTGTGAAGGTGCCGAGCATGCCGTCTTCCTTGGCGGTTTCGGCGTCGGAGTACTGGCGGGCGAGGTCGGCGAACTTCTCGTTCTTTTTCGCGCGTTCGACAATGTCCTTCGCCTTCTTTTCAGCGGCTGCGACTTTGGCGGGGGAGTTGTCGCCGGTGGAGACGAGGATTTCGCGGACGGTGATGGTTTCCTTGCGGACGAATTCGGCTTTGTGCTCGTCGTAGTACTTCTGGAGTTCGGCCTTGGGAATGGTGATACCGCGGTAGACTTCTTCACCGACGACGCGGCGGGTGAGGAGGCTGTTCTTGTACTTGAGCTTGAGGTCTTCGATGCTTTCGCCGGACTGTTCGCGGACCCAGGCGTGGAACTTGTCGGTTTCGGCCATGCCGCTGGTGCGCTGCATATCGGCGATCCAGCGATTGACGTCGGCATCGACGTTAATGTTCATGTCCTTGCCCTTCTGCACAAGGAGAAGCTGGTCGATCTGGTCGCGCAGGACATCGGCGGAGACGCGGGTGACGGCTTCGTCGAGAGCGGCACCGGTGAGGCCCTGTTTGGCCGCTTCGGCCTGGATGAGGGCGCGTGTCTGCGCCAGTTCGCCGCGGGTGATGATCTCGCCGTTGACCTTGGCGACGATTTCCTCGAGGACCTTAATATCGTTGCGGTCGGCGGCAAGGGTGATGGAGGGCAGCGAGACAAGGGCTGCGACCGCCGCAGGGAAGGCCAATTTCCGGAGCAAGCTCTTCGTGAACATACAGAATCAGTATCGCAAATGAAAACGGAGGGCATGTAAGACCATGTCTCGCAGGCGGAGTGGCGAAAGGAGTATGATCTTAGAACGCTATGCGCTCTATTCGACTTTTCACACTCTTTGTGACACTCACGTTTCTGACGGGAGCCGTGCAGGCACAGGCTCCGAAAAAGGCTGCCGACAAGGCGGCGAAGGCCGTGGACAAGACGGCGAAGGAGGCTCCGAAGGCAGCTGAGAAGGCCGCCGACAAGGCCGCCGATAAGGCTGGAGCACTGATCGATATCAATCGGGCGACGGCGGCGGAACTGAAGACGATTCCGGGCGTTGGGGATGCGTATTCGGCGGCGATCATTAAGGGTCGTCCGTATGCGAATAAGGCGCAGTTGAAGAGCAAGAGCATTGTTCCCGATGGCGTTTACGAAAAGATCAAAGACAAGATCATTGCGAAACAGTAAGACCATCACGCTGGTTGTATGCGCGCTGCTGGCCGCGCTGCTCGCTTTTGCGGGTGGGCGCGGCTTTCGCACGCAGCGCCAGCTGAATGAGCATTTCGCCAAACACGGGAAAGACTTCGGCAACATTACGCAGGACCAGTATTTGCGGATGGCGCAGGAGTTGCGGGATTCGCGGCCGGGGAAGACGGTTCTGGAATCGAAGCGGCAGGGCGGCGGGGGCGCGAAGTTCGACGTGAAGATGGGGTATTTCGTGGCGTACGACGCGGACGGCACGATCCGGACCTTCTTTATCCCGAACGACGGAGCCCGGTATTTTGAACGGCAATCACATAATCATGACCCCGTTGATGGAAAAACAGGCCGCTGAGCTTTTGGCGGCGCGCGGCGTGTCGGCGAGGCTGCTGGAAGGCGGCGCGGCGGGGCTGCTTGCGGAGTGGACTGCGTTTGTGGACGCGGTGGAGGCGGGGTATTCGTTCGGACTGGACGATTACCGGAACGACCTGGATCTGCGGACTCTGATCGCGGTAGCGGGGCTGGCGGAGCTGGCGGCTGAGGACGATGAACGGCTGCGGGAGTTGCTGGACGGGGACGCGGCGGTGTGGTCGTCGGACGTGGCGGACGCGTGGTGGACGCGGGGGTATCCGCGGAATGCGGGGCCGATTTTGCTGGAAGATCTGCGGGCGGACGGGCTGATCTGAGCAGGGTCGGCGGCTGTGGTAAAGTTCGTTTGTTATGGCAAGAAGCGTAAATAAAGCGATCCTGGTGGGAAATCTCGGGCGCGATGCAGAAACGAAGTTCACGCCCGGTGGAGCCGCTGTCACGCGGTTTGCAGTCGCCACGAGCCGCCGCTGGAAGGACCAGACGAGCGGGGAGTGGAAGGAAGAGACCGACTGGACGAACGTCACGTTGTGGCGCCAGGAGAACCTGGGGACGTACCTGACGAAGGGTAAGCAGGTTTACGTGGAGGGCCGGATCCACACGCGCAGTTATGAGGACAAGGACGGCAAGAAGGTCTATGCCACGGAAGTTGTGGCGGACGAAGTGATTCTGCTGGGTGGTAATGCGGGTGGTGGTGAGCGTGGTGGCGACGAGTATTCGCAGGGTGCGTCGTCGCGTCCGGTGTCGATGCCTCGTTCGGCGCAGCAGCGGTCGGCTCCTCCGGCGCAGCATGACGATTATCCGCAGGGCATTACTGACGACGACGTCCCGTTCTAGATGGGACGCCTTTAATGGGACGCCCGGGTGATGAACGTCCAGTCTTCGGTGAGCGTAAAGAAGAGCTGGAGAAACACGAATTTATGATGGGGATCGAGCGCGGCCGGTTAGCGGTTGCGCTCGATGTTCTTACGGACGCTTTGGTGCTGGTGGGACAGCATGGGGTGTATTGCAAGAGCGCGCGGCAGCCTGGGTTGCCGACCATGGATATTCGGATGATTTCGAAGGGGATTGAAGACGCTAAGGATTTGATTGGTAGCGTTCTGGTGGAGATGAAGGGGAAGAAGGGGTAGGGTCTCCCTGCGCTTGCTACCCGTTTGGCGGGTTTTGGGCTGCGAATTCCGTTACTGCTTCGATTTGGTTTCGGTCTAAGCGGAACCATTCCATGATTTCGACGATTGCGACTCCTGCTTCGAGGTTTTCGAAGACGATGGAGATGGGCGTGCGGGTGTCTTTGAATACCCATGCTCCGCTGAGTTTGCCGGGGATGCTCTCTACGGCCGAGATACTCGTCGCCCGTCATGCGGTGTGCTGAGCCTTAAACCGAAGCCCCTACCTGCGGTGACACCGCTTATACTTGAGACCGCTGCCGCAAGGACACTTCTCGTTGGCTCCAATCTTGGCCCGCTTTCGAGCGGCTGATACCCGCTTTTCCCGCAGAACGATGGCGTCGGCTTGCAGTTGTGTTTGCTCTGCCTCCGAGAGACTAGAAGACTCAACTTTCTGCCAGTACACATCCTTGAGGTCGCCAGTTTCGGTGTAGTTCAGCTCAAGCAAATGACGGAGTTTTTCGGAATTTGCCGCCATCACTGTCTGAACGTGCTTCAGTGCAGATACCGCATCACGAGGGGCTGAGGGCGACCAGCAGAAAAGCGTGAATGGCATATCATCGTAGACAGACAACGGTCGCGATCGACGCAAGGTTCTTATGTCGCTCAATTGCTGTTCAATGAGGTTGGCCAGCTTCGTCCGGAATTCACCAGCGGAGTCAAGGATAAAGCTCACTGCTGCTGAACGCTTCGGCATCGCTGATCGGCCAAGGAACGCAACTATTTCCTCTAGGCGGGTGGGTAGGGGCTGCCTCGGAGGTGGCACTGGATCCCCTCGTCCTACCGCGGTGTAGTAGTTATCGATTCGACTTCGATAACCGGAAAAGTCAATCCTGGCTAACTCACGTCCCACAATCTTGGTGGCGTGTAAAGAGTAGTTGTTGTTAGCGAGGTATAAGCCCAGATGATCCATCTCATCATTGAGATCAATAACCTCCGAGATGTCGGCAAGCATCCGCTGTTCGACAAAGTGCAAAAATACGAGAGGATTGTCGATTAGATCTGCATAAACGCGCAAGTCATCGATTGAGAGCACCCAAACGGGGCGTTGCCCCACATCGACTCCTACCTTCCGCAGATGTCGAGATCGAGCGGCCAGTTCGGTAAACTGATCGAGTGTGATCGCGCACGGCGTAACGTGTCTAAAGTCGGAGCGTCGCAGCTTTCCAATTTCTTTGTGGTTGGCATCAGCAAGTGCAACTTCCGGGGCACTTTCCAGGTAGTCGATAAATCGGTTACCTTGCGTAGCTGGTGCAAGAACCAGTCCACGGAGGGACGCCAAATGCGCAGGTAGATCGGTCGCTGGTGAGGTGTAGGTGAATGAGCCGGCCTTGATCTCAATGACGAAGAGGTGGTCGTCAAAGATCAGGATTCCGTCGGCTTCGTGCCACTGGTTTGATCCTGTGTCCGTTTTCCATCGATAGTAAACAGATCGATAAATCAGAGCCCCGGGAAGTAGTCGAAGTAGGTATTGGAACGGAAGTTCTTCTGAGACCGTTTTCTGGCGTTGGTTCCAGTCCTGCTTGTACCCGGGCTCCAAACGAAGGATTATTCGCTGTAGGACTCTGTAAAAATTATCAAACAATGTGAAAAGATCGAAACACAGTATTCGGCCCTGCAGTCGGATAAAAGGGCGTTTCATGGTGGGCCACACGCGCAGTGGCCAACCGCAAAACTCTCCAGGCGCCAAGAAGTCAACCTCCTCTCCGGGTGACCAAGTCAGTTCATCGAGCAGTCGCATCGGGAGTTTAGTAATCTTGGCTACGTCAAATAGATCTAGGCCAAATAGCTCGCCGACTACCCGATCTCTCTGCGCCGCCAAATCCGCATCATCGCTGAATACGCGTTCACGTAGTTCCTCGATGCCTGTGCCCGTTGGTTCCTCAGATATATCCGCAGAGATGCGGACCAGATGGTCCATTGTCCGGTTCTTAAGGTCTTCCATCCCATAGAGCGCATCACCCAGCCCTCGTGTCAATTTATGAAGGATTTTCTCGAGTTCAGAAATGAGTGTCGGCGCATCGATGCCGAAAAGAGCAGACAAAATGTCAGTGTGTGGGCTTAATACGTCGGTCAGGGCCTGTAATTCGTGCGCCTGATAGCGCTTCCCCCGGATATTTACCCAAGCGTTTTCAGCCCGCACGCGGAACTCTTCCAGTGCCATGTCAAAGTTTGGATCGTATAGCTTCTTACTAGCCGTTAGGCATGCTTGGTATTCCCTTGATACTCGCAAAAAAATGGAAGCGACATCGGCCTCTAGGGCCGCCCATTCCTCTTCGCTGACATGATCGGCGCATTCTGTGTGGGGTTCAATAGATGCCGCGATGCTCTGGACGTAGTCGATCATCCGAAGTGCTGTGAATTGATCGGGATCATCTAGGCTCGCCCCCCCGATCCCCGTAGCGACGATGGCAAGCTGCCACCAGGCTCGCTGAAGGAGTTGCTCTGGTGGCAGCTTGGCAATCCTGGCTGCCACGTTTTGGACTAATTTGTCTATTTCGGTGACGACATTGGGTAGCTGAGTGGCGAGATGATTTATATATTTGGCGTGCTCATCCTCCGTGGCCCGAGATCTGCTGATGATGGTTCGCCCAAACCGAGCAAATTCGAAAGGCCCCGCTGCGAAGTAATCATCCGGGATATTGCTGGTGTTCTTGCTCTTTTTCGCCACGGTTCTCGTACCATCTCCCAACGCCATCTTAGCGGCGTATCAATACAACTG
>CANIHR010000284.1 GCA_947467185.1 Bryobacterales bacterium | reverse complement strand
TGGGTGTTCCGGTCCGCCCTGTCCATGTTCTGGCCCGGACGGAGTCCCGTCCGGTTTGGAACGTACACTCTCGGTGCGTGGACAAAGCAACCCATGCTGTTTTGAGGCTGAATGAAGAGGGCTATCAATATGCGGACGACCAGCAAAGGCAGAAAAGGCCAGGCAATTATCATGCTGACCCTCGCGGTCCCGGTCGTCTTTGGCCTGCTCGGCCTGGCCGCCGATATTGGCTGGATGCACTACCGGCAGTCGAAGGCGCAAACGGCTGCTGATGCGGCCGCGATGGCCGCTGTCGACAGGATAATCCAGCTCTCGGGCGGCAGCTATGCCTGCGGCGGCAGCCAGGCCGTTTGCCAGGCCCGAACTCTCTGCCCCGTTACGATTCCAGCTACGCCAACCAGCACCCTTGAAGCAGCCTGCGCTTATGCTAAAGCCAACGGTTTTGCTGTTACGACGAATGGCACGCAGTGGGTTTATGTCTCTTCGGGCGCTGGTTCTTCGCCACCGCGTTCCCCTGGGGTTACCACCAGTTATTGGGTTTCTGTTGAGGTGATTGAGTCCATACCGCAGAAATTCGCTGCTGTTCTGGGGAAGACCCTGGGTAGTGTCAGCGCCCGGTCCACGGCGGCAGTAGGGGCGCCGGCTCCCGTTTCCTGCATCTACGTGCTGGATTCCAGTGTCTCCGGTGCCTTTACCGCCGGTGGGGGCACCACCGTTACCGCCGGCTGCGGTATCTTCGTGAATTCCTCCAGCACGACCGCCATGTCCATGACCAATGGCGCGGTCGTCAATACAACGGTTGCCAAAGTTGTAGGCGGTTATCGCCTCTCTGGTGGCGCATCGATCTCGGTCACTCCCACCACAGGTGCCGCTGTTACCCCGGATCCATTCGCTTCCGTACCGGCACCCACGTATTCGGGTTGCAACTACACCAACGTGTCCGTCGGCAATGGCGTTGTGGTCACGCTGACGCCTGGTGTCTATTGCAATGGCCTCAACCTGGGCGGCGGTGCCACGATTACCCTTTCGCCAGGTGTCTATGTGATGAACGGGGGCGGTTTCACCATCAGTAACGGTGCCCATGTCAGCGGCTCTGGTGTCACCATTTTCAATACGGCCAATGGTTACACTTACAAAAACTTCAGTCTGGGTGGTGGCAGTGTCATGACACTTTCCGCACCAATTTCCGGTACCTACCGCGGCCTGCTTTTTTATAACGACAGGACTATCAATTCCGCTCTTGTCAATACTTTCGCGGGAGGTACGAGTCTGGACCTGACCGGAAGCCTGTACTTTCCGAATTCGGCGGTCGCCTACTCCGGGGGAAGTTCCACCAGTGTTACTGCGATTCTGGCGAAAACGGTCACCTTTTCCAACGGCAGCAAGTTCAACAAGGATGACGATGGCCAAAAGACAGGTCTTCACACCGATATTTCGCGCATGATTGAGTAAAGCCGTGAAAAAAAGCCTGCTGCCAACTCTTCGCGACTTCGCCTTCCTGACGCCCGTACTCTTCCTGTTTGGTCGGATGAACGGGGCTCGCGGCCTACTCGGCGACGCCGACACCGGCTGGCACATCCGGACAGGAGAGTGGATACTGGAGCACCACGCGGTGCCCACAAAGGACATCTTCTCCTTTACCCGACCAGGTGCGCCGTGGTACGCGTGGGAATGGCTCGCAGACATCCTGATGGCCCTGGCGCATCGTGCCGGAGGTCTCCCCGCTGTTGTATTCGGCTCCCTGCTGCTGCTCTGTGGCATCTCCCTTTTCCTTTTCCGCTTCATATTGCGTCGTTGTGGCAGTCCGGGCCTTGCCTGGGTCCTCACCCTGGTCGCCTCGGCCGGGTCGTCTCTGCACTGGCTGGCCCGTCCACACCTGTTTTCCCTGCTGTTCGTCCTCGTTTTTTACGACGCTCTGGACTCGTGGCCTCGCCAGAGGCTCTGGCTGCTTCCGCTCCTGATGGTCCTCTGGACGAACCTCCACGGAGGCTTTTTTCTCGGAATCGTTCTGCTCGGAACTTTCGCGACGGGGCAGTGGCTCCACGCGGCTCTTGCCCTGCCCGAATCACGTCCGGAATATCTCCGCCTCGGGTGCCTTTACGCTCTGCTGGCAGTCGCGTGTTTCGCTGCCAGCTTTCTGAATCCGTACACCTGGCAGCTCCACCGGCACCTGTTCGACTACCTGACCCACCCCGGCTACTTTCAGGACATTCAGGAGTTCGCGCCACTCAGCCTGACTCATCCCCTGGCGCGCTTCTATGAAACGATGCTCCTGCTCTCCGCCGGTACCGTTTTCTGGTGCTTCCGCCGCCAGCGTTATGCCGAGGCGCTGATGTTGCTGATGTGGCTGCACCTGGCCCTGCTGGCTTCGCGCAACGTGCCGATCTTTTTTCTGCTGTCAGCTGTACCTGTTTCCCTGGCCCTCGCCGAAGGTCTCAACCGCGTGAAGAATGCGGCACAGGTTTCGTGGCTACAACGTCTCGTTGCTCTCGGGGAACATATCGGAGAACTCCTTGCACGCACCGGAATGCAGCCCGGCTGGCCTGTTTTCAGTGTGCTGGTAGTTGTACTGGTCGGCTGGGGGATGCTGACGCCGGCCCCTGCCGCTGTTTTCGAGAGTTCTTTCGACCCTGCCGTCTACCCCACCAAAGCCCTGGCTCACTTACGCTCCTCCGACCCCGTGTTCGCCGACGACGAGTGGGGCGACTATCTCATCTACTCCACGCAGCCCACCCGCAAGGTCTTCATCGACGGGCGCAGCGATTTTTACGGTGTCGAGTTTGAAGTTAAATATCAGGACATCCTGCATGCGCGGAATCAGTGGCAGACGACACTTCGGGACTATCAGGTTGATACCGTCCTTGCCCGCCCGAAAACCTCCCTGGCCACTGCGCTCGCGGAGTCCCGCGAATGGCGTCCCGACTATCACGACACCGTCGTCCAGGTCTTTCGCCGTATTCAGCCCTGACGCCCGGCTAGGCGCTGAGAACTTCTCGTACCCGCGCCAGCAACTGGTCGGGCGAACACGGTTTTGCCAGATAACTTCCCTCGCCGTTCGGCTCTCCCACCACCGACGCCTGATGCGTGTAGCCCGTGATGAATACCACCTGCAGGTCCGGCCGACTGGCCCGCAACTGGTCGCGAATCTGGGGCCCCGTAAAGCCAGGCAGCAGGATATCGGAAAGCAGCAGGTCAATCTTTCCGGGGTGATTCGACGCCACACGAATTGCCTCCGGGCCGCTCTCCGCCGAAATCACCGTGTAGCCGTGCGAACTCAGAATCAGTACCCAAAGGCCCCGCACGCTGGCCTCGTCTTCCACTACCAGAATCGTTTCCACGCCCCCGGCATTCAGGGTTGGCCCGGTTTCCGGCGCTCTGGTCGGTGCATCCTGATTGACCGCCGGCAGGTAAATGCGGAATGTGGAGCCGTTGCCCGGCGAACTCTCCAGGCCGATCCCGCCCTTACTCTGCCGCACGATTCCATAAACCGTGGACAGCCCCAGGCCCGTGCCCTTGCCCGCTTCCTTTGTCGTGAAGAATGGCTCGAAGATCGCTTTCTGGGTCTCCGCGTCCATTCCCACTCCGGTATCTGCCACCGTCACAACCGCGTAGTAGCCAGCCGGGATGCCGAGGGTAAGTGCTTCCAGCCCTGGTTCCACAGCCCGGCTCGATGTTTCCAGCCGCAGAACCCCGCCGGTGGGCATGGCGTCGCGGGCGTTCACTGCAAGGTTCATGAGTACCTGCCCCAGTTGCCCTGGGTCGGCCTCCACACTCGGCACCGCGGGGGCCAGGCTGCTTTGCAGGGCGATATCCTCTCCAATCAGCCGACGCAGAATCTTTTCCATGTTCCTGACGACATCGTTCAGATCGACAATTCTCGTCTGCAACACCTGCTTCCGGCTGAAGGCCAGCAACTGCTGCGTCAACTGCGCTGCACGCTCACCCGCCTCGCTGATCTGCGCCAGATCTTCGCGCAGCCGGCTGCCCACTTCCACCGACCCCATCGCCAGCGAACTATACCCATTGATTACCTGCAGCAGATTGTTGAAGTCGTGCGCGATCCCGCCCGCCAGCCGCCCTACGCTCTCCATCTTCTGAGACTGAATGAACTGCTGTTCCAGGCGTAACCGTGCCCTCTCTGCTTCCTTGCGCGTTGCAATATTCCTCAGGAACACTACCGAACCGCTCTCGCCCTCGATAGTAAAGGGCACGGAGGTGATTTCGGCGGCGAACTCTTCGCCGTCCAGTCGGACGCCCCGGAACTCCGTGGGCTCCAGTTGATCTCCGTGTACCAGTCTATGCAGGCTTTCGTCAGCGTCAGTTGCCTCTCCGGCTCGCACAATGTCGTGGATCGAAATCCCGCCCGGCGGCTGATCTGTCACACCCAGCAGTTCTCGCGCCTTCGGATTCAGGTAACGGAATGTCTCCCGGCTTCGGATCAGGATCCCGCTGTTCGCACCTTCCACCAGCTGACGGAACTGCTCTTCGCTCTCCTTCAGTCGATTTGCGGACAAATGATGCTCGGTCACATCTCTGCAGGATCCCCGGTATCCGCAGAAGCGGCCTTCGGCGTCACTAAAGGCCGCACCCGTCGTTTCCAGCGTCCTCGTCTCACCGTCCACCGAAGGACTTGGCATGATTGTTCGGGGCAGAGGTTGGCCAGACTGCATAAGGCCCCCCAGTTTCCCGGCGAGCAGCGCCCTCATCTCGTCAGGCACCAGGTCGTAGGGATGCAGTTTACCCACCAGATCTTCCGGGCGGTACCCCAGCATTTTCCTTACAGAAGGGCTGACGTAGGTGAATAATCCTCTCTCATTCACTTCCCATACGAAAACACCGGAATCCTCGGCAACCTGGCGGAAGCGTTCGTCGCTTTGTAGCAGTGCCTGCTCGGCGGCCTGTCGCTGGTGCTGTTCGTCCAGCCAGTCCAGACCTGACGAAATGCCAACCGCGACGTCCTCCAGCAACTCCATCTCGGCCGGACCGAAAAAGCCGAGCTCTCGCGAATAGGTTGTGAGGGCACCAATAACGTGGCCCCCGCGCCGGATTGGCAGCGCACTGGCCCCGCGCCAGCCTTCCTGACGGGCAACGCTCCGGAAACTCCACGTTCGGGGGGCATTGTCGTAGTCGTTCACCACGAAGGGTCGCCCTTCCCGAACGGAGGTACCGGTGGGCCCGCTTCCCGCCGGACACTCTTTGGCCGAGATGTGCAGTTTCTTCAGATAGCCGGTCTCGTCGCCGCAGCTCGCCACCGATCGGATGTCCAGGGTTTCTTCTTCAGTCAGCCCGATCCAGGCCATGTCGAACAGGCCGTTCCCCACGAGCGTGTCTACCGCGCCGTCAAAGAGCTGTTGAGGAGTCTGGGCTTCCGATGCGAGCCGCCCCACCTGAATCAGGGCAGCGTACAGGCGGTTTATGCGGTCGATCTCCCGTCCGGCGCGAACCTCCCGCGTCACGTCAGTAGCATGGATCCCAATGCCTCCCGTCGTTTCGCCCTCGTCACCCCATGGATGCACTCGCCAGTCGAAGAACCGTTCCACCTCGTCTTCGGCCACCCAGACGAATCTCTTGCCTTGGAGCGTTTCCCCTGCCAGTGCCTTCTCGTAGTACTGCTGCCAGGCCGGAGGCAAAACCCGGGGAAGCTCTTGCAGCGTTCGGCCTGCAACCTCAGCCTGGCTCTTCCTCCATATCTCCAGCACCACATGGCTCGCTTCCACCACGCGCAACCGCCGGTCCAGCAATACAACAATGCCCGGAGCGCTTGCAATCACCGCCTTGAGAACGCTGGCGTATGTTTCGAGGGTCTCTCGCTTTCCGCGCCTGACCTGGTCGGTAACATCTTCAATCGTTGTGCAGGTCTGAGTACCCGACTCAATTGGTGTGGACGACATCCGCAGCCATCGCCGTTCCCCGGTTGTGGCGTGGCGCAATCCCAGCACAACGTTGTCCACTCGCTGCCCGCCGCGTAGCGCCAGCCCTGCCGGCAGGTTTTCCGCCGAAACTGAATTTCCACTTTCGGAAATCGCATCCCAGCCGGGCTCGGCAGGATTTCTGCCCACCAGTGACTCCGCTGGCAGTCCCAGAATCCGCCCCGCCGCCTTGTTGGCACAGGTGATCCTGCCCCCTTCGTCCTGACAGATGAGGCCGAACGCGACGTTGTCAAAAAGTGTCTGATACGGCGGCACAGTCGCTGTATCTCGCTCTGACGGTTCTGCCGTCACCTGGTGTATTCCTCCGCGGCTTTCCGTCTTTTTGAGTCGAATCTGGAGACAGCGATATTCGGTTCCGCACCAAAATTGTACCGCGCATTCGACCTCAGGCGGGTGCTGGATCGGCATTTGCCGGTTCGTCGTCTCATTTCGCACCCGAATCGCAAGATGATCCAGCGAAGAAAGCGGTCCGTTGGGTAGGTACGGTTGTTAAGTGTCCTTTAATCAGTAAGTTGATGGATTTTTTGTGGTTTGGCGCGTTGGGCAGCGAACTGCCCATAGAGAGACGTAAGCCGGACGAGACAGGAACCGAACCGGCGGGAAATAAAAGATCTCTTAAAGCTGCCGGCAACGGACTCGAAATCGTAGGAAAGGATAACTACAATGACCAAAATGATCAACAACTTTATGAACGATGAACAGGGGCAGGATCTCATCGAATACACCCTGCTGATGGCGTTCGTGGCTCTGGCGGCCGCAGCCCTCTTCCTCGGTGCCGGCGGCAGCATCAGCGGCATCTGGGGAACCACCAATACCCAACTCGCTTCGGCCAACACCGCAGCAAGTTAAGCCTGGACTCAGGTTGCAGGCGTACCATCACCAAAATCCACCACAAGAAACAAAAGAGGCAACAAAATGAACACCATGAAAAACTTTCTGAATGACGAGCAGGGCCAGGATCTGATCGAATACACCCTCCTGATGGCCTTCGTCGCCCTTGCGGCAGCCGCCCTCTTCCTCGGCGCC
>CANIHR010000283.1 GCA_947467185.1 Bryobacterales bacterium | reverse complement strand
CCGGGGCGATAGCGGGATGCGGTGGGCGAGCCGGGGTGGGTACCGGGGCCAGTATATTCCGAACACCCGTTTCTACAGTTCGTTCGGACGGCAGAATTACTTCCGGTTCGGGCGTCCCGTCTATTACAACGGCTACCAGCGCTATTCGTATGGCGGCTTTGGGTTCCGGATATTCGATCCCATCCCGGCGTACTGGGGTGATGACTGGTACGACTCGGATGACGTTTATGTCGATTACGAGGACGACGGGTATTACATGTACAACCGGAATTATCCGGGCGCAGGAATCGCAATCGGGATCGACTTCTAACGACCAGTGAATTCGAACAGGGGCCGACGTGGCAACACGTCGGCCTTTATCGTTTACGAAGTGTCCGGGGAGGGCGCTATGATTTCACAGGATGCGCTTTCCATCATTACTTACCTGCGCGCTGATTGGCCTACCGCTGGTCGCCGCTCCTCCTGTTGATTTCGCGCGGGATATCCGGCCGATTCTTTCGGACCGGTGCTTCCAGTGCCATGGTCCTTCGGAGAACCCGAAGGCCGGGCTTCGGCTTGATACCGAAGACGGGGCGCGGCGTGTTCTGGCGGGTGGTGTGGGGGCTGCGAAGATCCTGACGCGCATTGCTCCGGAGAACCCGGCGAGGCGCATGCCTCCCCCTTATTCCGACCGCAAGCCGCTGACCGAGAAGGAAGTGGCGACCGTTCGCGCATGGATCGAGCAGGGCGCGAAGTGGCAGTCGCACTGGAGCTTTACGGCTCCGGTTCGTCCTTCGATGCCAGCAGTGAAGAACCAGAGTTGGGTCCGGAATCCGATAGACAGCTTTGTGCTGGCGCGCCTCGAAAAAGAGAATCTGGCACCTTCGAAGGAAGCGGATCGGGCTCGGCTGTTGCGTCGTCTGTCGTTTGACCTGACGGGCCTGCCTCCGACGACTGCGGAACTGGATGCGTTTCTGGCGGACAAGTCGCCCAACGCGTATGAAAAGCAGGTGGACCGGCTGCTGGCGTCGTCTCACTACGGCGAGCGCATGGCGGTTGACTGGCTGGATGCGGCTCGCTACGCAGACACGCATGGTTATCAGGTGGATCCGGAAAAAGAGATGTGGCCGTGGCGCGACTGGGTCGTGAACGCCTTCAATCGCAACATGCCCTACAACCAGTTCACGGTGGAGCAACTGGCGGGCGATCTGCTGCCGAACGCCACCGTCGAGCAGAAGATCGCCACGGGCTTCCAGCGAAACCACCGTATTAACTCGGAGACCGGCAGCATTGCGGAAGAGTTTCATGCGGAGAATCTCGTGGATCGCGTGAGTACGTTTGGCACGGTCTGGCTGGGGCTGACGGTGGGCTGCGCCCGTTGCCACGACCACAAATACGACCCGATCCCGACGAAGAATTTCTACAGCCTGTTCGCGTTCTTTAATTCCGTGGAAGAGATGGGGAACGGCGGGGTGCGCGATGCACGCGGCAACTTCAAGCCGTTTATGAGGCTGCCGGCTCCGGAGTTAGAAGCGCAGGTTGCGGCGAAGGAAAAGGAAGTCGCGGCGGCAAAGGAAAAGCTGGCCGCTATTGACAAGGAAGTGGCCGCAAAGCCCGTGGCATGGGCCGCTCCGAAGTGGACTGTGCTGCAGCCAGGGGAACTGAAAGCTGATGGCGGCGTTGTATTGAAGTCCCTTCCCGACGGGTCGATCATTGCCGGTGGGGCAACGCCTCCGACTGCTATCTACGAGTTCACGGCGGAGACCTCGATGAAGGGCATTACGGCGTTCCGCCTGGAACTGATCCCGGACGCTTCCCTGCCCGGTGGCGGGTCGGGGCGTGGGGTGGACGGCAAGGGTGTGGTGACGCTGTTTGATGTCCGGACGGGCGAGAAGAAGGTCGACCTGACGCGGATCACGGCGGACTTCAAATCGGAAGAGTCGGAGTTGGATCTGGTGGTGCGGCCGGCCGAACAGTTGCGGCGGGGCTGGGGTCTGCAGCCGGAGATGAACAAGCCGCACTATGCGGTGATTGAGACGGCGCGGCTGACCGATGGCGGGAAGTTCCGCTTCCGAATTGGCAGCGAGTACGAAGGCGCTCCGGTGGGCCGTTTCCGGGTGTCAGTGACGGATTCGGAGTACCCGGAAGTGTTGCCGGAAAATATCGCCAAGCTGCTGGAGACGCTGCCGGATGATGCCGCGGTGCAGAAGTACTTTACGCCGCATCCGCATGATCGGCGGGTGGCGAACGAGGTCTTTCTAAAGCTGGATGCGGAGCGTCGGGCAGCGGAAAATAAGATTCCGTCCACGATGATCATGTCCGAAATGGAAAAGCCGCGGGAGACTTTCGTACTGGCTCGCGGAGCTTACGACAAGCCCTCGGACAAGGTGATCCCGGCGGTTCCGGCGTTCCTGCCACCGCTGCCGGAAGGCGCACCACTGAACCGGCTGACGCTGGCGAAGTGGGTCGTGGACCCCGCCAATCCCCTGCCCGCCCGCGTGGCTGTGAATCGCTACTGGCAGATGTATTTCGGTACGGGCATTGTGAAGACGGCGGAAGATTTCGGGTCACAGGGTGAGGCGCCTTCGCATCCGGAATTACTGGACTGGCTGGCGACGGAGTTTGTTGATAAGGGCTGGGATGTAAAGGCAATTCAGCGTTTGATGGTGACTTCGGCGACATACCGGCAGCAGTCGCCGGCATCGGCTGAAATGCGGGAACGTGATCCGGAAAATCGATTGTTGGCGCGTGGGCCGAGAGCGCGGTTGTCGGCGGAGATGATTCGCGATCAGGCGCTGGCCGTGTCTGGTCTGCTGAATTCGAAGCTGGGTGGCATTCCGGTGAAGACATATCAGCCGGACGGCCTCTGGGAGCAGTTGTCGGCATTCCCGGGACGCAAGCTGTACGAGCGTTCGAAGGGCGACGACCTGTGGCGCCGGAGCCTGTATTCCTACTGGAAACGCACGGTGCCGCCGCCTTCGATGATGGTGTTCGATGCACCGACGCGCGAGTTCTGCGTGGTGAAGCGCGCAGCCAGTTCCACGCCGCTGCAGGCACTGGCGCTGCTGAATGACGAGATGTATATCGAGATGTCGCGCAAGCTGGCCGAGCGCATGATACTGGAGGGCGGCAAGACTCCGGCACAGCGTCTGGGCTGGGCGTTCCGTGTGGCGACTTCGCGGACGGCAAGTCCGGCAGAGCTGAAGATTCTGGAACAGGGTCTGAACAGCCGCCTGGCGCAGTACAAGGCGGATAAGGCCGCGGCGGCGAAGCTGCTGACGGCTGGCGAAGCACCGCGCAACAAGACGCTCGACGAAGTGGAGCTGGCCGCGTATACGACGGTCGCTTCCGTGATGTTGAACCTGGACGAGGTAATTACACGCCAATGAACCCGCTTCGTGAACACCAGTTGATGATGACGCGGCGGCAGCTGTTTGGCCGCACCGCGACGGGGATTGGCGCGGCGGCGCTGGGGTCGATTCTGGCTCCGAATGCATTTGCTGCGAGAGGTGTATCCAGCCCGGGCCTGCCGGGGTTCCCGAACTTCCCGGCGAAGGCGAAGCGGGTGATCTATTTGCACCAGTCGGGTGCGCCTTCGCAGATGGATTTGTTCGACTACAAGCCGGGGCTGACGAAACGCTTCGCAGAAGAACTGCCGGACTCTATTCGTCAGGGACAGCGGCTGACGGGCATGACGTCGGGGCAGAAGAAGTTCCCGGTTGCGCCCTCGATGTACAAGTTCTCGCAGCATGGCAAGGCAGGCGTGTGGCTCAGCGAATTATTGCCGCATACAGCGAAGGTTGTCGACGATATCTGTGTGGTGAAGAGCCTGTTCACCGAGGCCATCAACCACGATCCGGCGATCACTTTTATCCAGACCGGCAGCCAGGTTGCGGGGCGGCCGTGTATGGGGTCATGGGTGAGTTACGGACTGGGTTGCGAGACCGACGACCTGCCCGCGTTTGTGGTGATGATTTCACGCGGCACGGGGCGCAAAGTCGACCAGCCACTCTATGACCGGCTGTGGGGCAGTGGCTTCCTGCCGACCGCGTATCAGGGCGTGAAGTTCCGGTCGGATGGCGACCCGGTGCTGTATCTGTCGAACCCGGCGGGCGTGGACGCGAAGGTGCGGCGATCCATGCTGGATGACATCCGGCAGATGAATGAAGTGAACCTGAAGGAATTCGGGGACCCGGAGATTGTGACGCGGATTCGCCAGTACGAGATGGCGTATCGGATGCAGACTTCGGTGCCGGAACTGACGGATTTGTCGAAGGAACCACAGTCGACGTTTGACCTGTATGGGCCGGATTCACGGAAGCCGGGGACATATGCGTCGAACTGTATTCTGGCGCGGCGTCTGGCGGAGCGCGGCAGCCGTTTCATCCAGCTTTATCACATGGGCTGGGACCACCATGAAGGCGTTCCGCGTCAGTTGCCCGGGCAGTGCATGGATACCGACCAGGCGTCCGCCGCGCTGATTACAGATCTGAAGCAGCGAGGCATGCTGGATGACACGCTCGTCATTTGGGGCGGCGAGTTTGGCAGGACCGTGTATTGCCAGGGGAATCTGTCGCCCGAGAATTACGGCCGCGACCACCATCCGCGGTGCTTTACTGTGTGGATGGCTGGCGGTGGAATTAAGGGCGGCGTGCTGCACGGCGAAACCGACGATTACAGCTATAACATCACGGAAAATCCGGTGCACGTGCACGATATGAATGCGACGATGATGCACTGTTTGGGCGTGGATCATACCAAGCTGACTTATCGATATCAGGGCCGTGATTTCCGGCTGACGGACGTGCATGGTGTGGTGGTGAAGGAACTGCTGGCGTAGTTAGCTGCAGCAGTCCGACTGTTGCCGAGCTCGGCGGCGCAGCCATAGGTAAACCCAGACGGAGTTCACGAAGGGTGCCAGCAGAAGTGCGCCGAGGAAACCGCTGGGGTCCTGCGTGCCCAGCGACAGTTTGCCCGCGATCAGCAAACCGGGCAGCAGCCCAGGCAGCAGAGGCACTAAGACGAGTTGACCGACAAAGTCGGTGGGCGAAGCGAAGTCCGCGAGGGGTTTGCCCGCGACAAGCGCCACGGCCGCCACAAGGCCACAGTAAACGAGCGTCCCGGCGATTCCGAACAGGAGTGATTTGCGAAGCATGCGTTAGCCCTGTGTCTCCCCGTCGGCAGCCGAACTCTGGCAACACGACAACCCTCTGATCACCTTCTATCTTGACAGCTTTGTATCCCCACGGATTTGTACGCTGTCATATCCGTATCCTGACCTATCTGTATGTCTACATGCGCACGCAATAAACACTCAGTATGAAGTCGCACATAAGTCAAAAGGAACGTCGAAAAGGCCTGACGTAACGTTGTCATTTTCGTTACAGTCGAATACACAAAATCTTCATTCTTTACTTGACACAAACATCCGTAACTTATACATTCTTTAGAACCCATTGTCCGAGGGTCAAACAAAATATTTAGAGGGATAACGTATGCTAAGTCGCATTTGCACGTTTCTCGTGGTGATGTGCCTGCTAGGGGTTTCAGCCCTTGCGCAGATCACTACGGGAACAATAACCGGTATCGTAACCGATTCATCAGGGGGCGTCATTGCCTCTGCCAAGGTGACTCTGACCAGCGAAACCAAAGGTACTGCCATTTCGCAGGACACCAACTCCAGCGGGGACTACGTATTCCCCAACATCACGGCTGACGTCTACACCATAGACGTCACCGCACCGTCGTTCAAGACGTCACGGCGCACGGGCATCACGGTATCCGGTGGTGATCGTATTGGCGTGCCGCCTATCGCACTGCAGGTTGGCGGAACTACGGAGACGGTCACTGTGAGCGCGGAAGCGGTCCAGGTCCAGACCCAGAGCGGCGAACGTTCTTTCGCCATCACCTCGCAGCAGGTCGATTACCTGCCCATTAACCGTGGTAACTTCACCAGCCTCACGGCATTTACGCCTGGCGTGATTGAAGGTGGTGCTTCGGCCGGTGGTACCCGCCTCGGCGGCGCCAGCCAGAACAACATCATGATGGATGGCATCTCGGCCATGGACACCGGCAACAACGGCCAGATGCTGAACATGAACATCGAGTCGGTTGGCGAAGTCAAGATCCTGACGCAGGGTTATCAGGCGGAATATGGCCGGTCGAGCGGTTTGCAGATCACGGCCGTGACCAAGAGCGGCACCAACCAGTACCACGGTTCAGGCTACGGCGTCTTCACGGACTCGGACTGGAACAAGGCGACCTGGGTGCAGTGGAAGAACGGCGACATCAAGCCGAAGCAGGCCCAGCAGATCTACGGCTACACCCTTGGTGGCCCCGTGGCAATTCCGAAAGTCTACAACGGCCGTAACAAGCTGTTCTTCTTCTACGCGCACGAATATCGTCCGCAGTCGATTGCCACGAACGGTGGCAACGTGATCCGGCTTCGTGTGCCCACAGCCCTGGAACGCGCTGGCGACTACTCGCTGAGCCGTGACAACAACGGTGCCCTGCTTCCCGCGCTGCTTGACGCTTCCTCCGGCGCACCTTTCCCGGGCCAGAAGATTCCGCAGAGTCGGCTGTATGGCCCCGGCACCGCGGTGCTGAACCGCTACCCGCTTCCCACCATTGAACAGGCGGCGGGAACGAACTACAACTACCAGGCAAACCCGGTTTACTACAACCAGTTGACCCAGCAGCCTGCCGTTAAGATCGACTACAACATCACGGAAAAACTCCGCGTCAGCGGCAAGTACTCCGGACAGATTCAGCGCCCCGTCGTGCGTCAGGGTCTTCTCCCGGGCTTCAGCGACGTCTACACGCCGAAACCCTACATCACCAACTGGGCCTTCACGGCGAACTATGTTTTCACCCCCACCACGTTCCTCGAAGTCACTTATGGCAGCATCAAGAACGAACTGGCGGACGGTAACGAAGGCGGCGTCCTCATCAATCCCGAATCCAACCGGCTCAAGAGCCTGAAGGACTTCCCCATGCTGTATCCGG
>CANIHR010000282.1 GCA_947467185.1 Bryobacterales bacterium | reverse complement strand
GGGTCAGGGTCATCATTTCGGCGGCAGTCTCGGCCGGAATTTCGGCCAGGGAAGACGCATGCTGATACGGGATGACCATCAGGTGGCCGCTGGTATACGGGTAGCGGTTCAGGACAACGTAGTTGTGGCGGGCGCGGTGGACGACGAGGTTGAGCTGATCATCCGCGGCGGCGGCGATATTACAGAAGACGCAGCCCTCGGGTTTACGGGCTTCGGAGAGATAGCGGTAGCGCCAGGGACTCCAGAGATGGTCCATGTCAGAGCCGGTCCATGTGCCCGCAGTTACGCTGCGGGGTCGGTCGGGCTGGTGCTGAGGTTCACAACGTCCTTCAGTTCCTTGGAAGGCTTGAAGTACGGAATCCGCTTGGCGGGCACTTCGACGCGGGTGCCGGTCTTGGGATTGCGACCGACGCGGGACTGGCGCTGGCGGGTGCGGAAGGAGCCAAAGCCACGGACCTCAATCTTGTCGCCGTTGCGGAGGGCGCGGACCACGCTGTCGAAGATGGCCTCGACGATGACCTCGGATTCCTTACGGGTCATTTCAACAACACGCGAGACTTCTTCGATCAGTTCGGCTTTCGTCATCTCTTCCTCAGTGTATATCCCTTTGCCAGTTGGGTGTTAGCCTTCTGGAATGAAGCGAGTACGGGAAAAAGTGATTATCCCGAAAACGGCTTCGTTTTGCAAACTTCTGGTAGCAACCTGCGTCCTAGCGGTGGTTGGGGAGAAAGTCTTCCAACTCCGAGGCGGCGGTTGCGGCACGCTTTTGGTACTGGTCAAGGCGGCTTCGCTCTTCGGCCTCGGCATGGGCACGGAGGCTCAGGCCGATCTTGCGATCTTCTTCGCTCATGCGAACGATGCGGAATTCCATCTCCTGGCCTGGCGAGAGGGGCGCGGTGTCAGACTTGCGGCCGCTCCAGCCGGGGACTTCGGAGAAGTGGCACAACCCTTCGACGCCATCAGCCAGTTCGACGAAAGCGCCGAAGCCGGTCAGGCGGAGGACTTTGCCGCGTACAGCATCGTTGACGTTATGGGTCTGGAACCAGGTTTCCCAGGCGTCGGGCTGCAGCTGCTTGACGCCGAGAGAGAGTCGCTTGTTAATGGCGTCAATCGCCAGGATAACGGCCTGGATCATGGAACCCTTGCGCAGGACTTCGTTCGGGTGTTTGATCCGCTTGGTCCACGAAAGGTCAGAGACATGGACGAGACCGTCGATGCCTTCTTCGATTTCGATAAAGGCACCGAATTCCGTCATGTTACGAACGCGACCTTCGACGACGGAACCGATGGAGTAGCGGTGGTCTACGGTGGTCCAGGGATTGGCTTCGAGTTGCTTGAGGCCGAGCGAGATGCGGCGGTCGGGACCGCTGACTTCGAGGACGACGGTCTCGACGGTGTCGTTTGGTTTGACGACCTTGGACGGGTGCTTCATGCGCCGCGACCAGGTCATTTCGCTGATATGGATTAAGCCCTCGATGCCGGCCTCGAGTTCGACGAAAGCACCATAGTCCGTCACGGAGACGACTCTTCCGACCACCCTCATCTGAGGCTGGTAGCGGTCGGCTACGCCTTCCCAAGGGTCGGGGACGAGCTGCTTGATACCGAGGGAGACGCGCTGTTTGGCGGCGTCGTACTTCAGGACGCGGACGGTGACTTCCTCTCCGGCGGTGAGGACTTCGGAGGGGTGCGTGACGCGGCCGTACGAGATATCGGTGACGTGGAGAAGGCCATCGAGGCCCCCGAGGTCGATGAAAGCGCCGTAGTCGGTCAGATTCTTGACGACGCCGGTGACGACCGCGCCTTCATGGAGGGCTTCGAGAGTCTGGGCTTTGCGAAGGACGGTGTCCTCTTCGACGGCCATTTTGCGGGAGACAACTGCGTTGCCGCGCTTGCGATTGAGCTTGATGAGGCGGACGGGGACGTCCTGCCCGACGTACTGTTCCGGATTGCGGGGCGGACGGACATCAATCTGGGAGCCGGGCATGAAAGCCGGGACGCCGATATCGACAGTGAGGCCACCTTTGACGCGGCCGGTGACCCGGCCGGAGACGGTGAGGTTTTCGGCGAGGGCCTTGTCGAGGGTATCCCAAATGCGGAGACGGGAGGCGCGCTCGTGGGACAGGCGGACATAACCTTCGGACGTATGGCCGTCTTCAAGGATGACTTCGACGATATCGCCGGGGGCGACGGTGCAGGTTCCATCGGCTTCACGGAACTGTTCGAGGGGGGCTACGCCGTCGGATTTATGGCCGACATCGATAAAGACCTGGGTGGAAGAAACCTTGAGGACGCGACCTTCCAGGACCTCATGGCGGGCAGGAGGCGCGAGATGGCTGTAGTCTTCCAGCAGGTGCTGGTATTCGTCCGGGTCTACAGCGCCGGCGTCAAAATTAGCGTTGGCGGTTTCGAAACTCTCCGCCGCTTCGTTATCTGGCAAACCTGTACTCCCCTGAGACCTGCTTGCCTCTGGCCTGGAGGCCAAAGACAGCAGGAGATTCTAACAACTATAGAAAGGGCTTCAGGGATTGTCAAACGGTGTTTGGGGATTACTCGGCAGGGCGAGGAGATGGGTGGTTGGAGATGCGGGCCATCACGTCTGTGACGAGGGTGGCATAGCCGCGATTCCGGTTGTAGGAGTGAAGCTTGGAGAGGAGATCTTTGTTGCGATAGGAGCGACCCTCGGCGAGGCCGGTGGCGACTTCGTGGATGGCTTCACTGATGCTGCCGAAACGGGTTTTGCCGTTTGCCCAGCCGAAAAGGTTGTTGTAGCGGGACTGTTTGCCAGCACCGGTTTCGATGAGGGCGAGGGAGGGGAGTAAACGCCAGTCGAGCCCATGGGCGTCGGCTTCGGCTACAAAAACACCGGCGAAGTTTTCGGCGGGGCTGTGGTTCTCTTTGAGGAAGCGGCGAAGGATCGCTTCGCGGAGGTCAAACTTCTTGCGGGTGGTGGTGAAATCCTGATCTGCGTGTGCTGATGCTGCTGCAAAACCTAAAATACCTGCTGCAATAACGATTCCTGATTGAAGAATTCGCTTCATTCGTGTCGTTCTCCTGGGTCGTCGAAGGATGTCCTTCGAAAGGGTTGGACGGCGTCCGATTGAATCGAAAAACAAGGCGGAGCGGCCGAAAGGTCGATGATTCAGGAATGAGTATTAGTTGGACATATAGGCCTATTATACCAGCCAACAGCAGGTTTGTCGTGCTGCCGTCCTGGAGGGTAGGGGTGGGGGGTAGGAAAGACGACCTTTTTGCGTAACCCAAATTCAATCGCGTTGCGCAGCGCATCCATGCTGGTTAGACTGAAATTGTGAGTCTCTGGAGTAAGAAGGAAGATCCGCCCGCGCCTCGACCTACCGTCACGCCGCAGCCGTCGATCTCGTATCAACCACCCGCACCGCCGGCCCCCGCGCCGGAATACAAGAAGGAGTCCGTACCCGTGTCCTCTCCAACGTTCCGCACCCCCGAAACCGACCGCAACTTCATTGGCAAGGCCGTGCGAATTGTCGGGCAGATTTTCACCCGTGAAGACCTCTATGTTGATGGCGACGTCGAAGGCACGATCGAATCGATCGACTCACGCGTCACCATCGGTGCCAATGGCCGTGTTCAGGCTGGCATCAAGGCTCGCGAGGTTGTGATTCTGGGCCAGATCCAGGGCGACGTGGAAGCGAGCGACAAGGTTGACCTTCGCAAAGAGGGCAAGCTGGTGGGGAACATCACCACCGCGCGCATCAGCATTGAAGACGGTGCGGTGTTCAAGGGCAGCATCGATATCCGCAAGCCGGAACCGAAGCCCGCTGCGCCCGCCGCTCCTCCCATTGTTGTGAATCCTCCGGCGCCCACTACTCCGTCGGCTTCGGCAGCACCCTCTACGCCGGGTACTCAGGCTGGTTTGCCCGGTACCGGTTTGCCTCCGGGTGGCATCCGCCGCTAGGAGCCTCGCTGACCCGGGTTGCCCATGCTGACCGATAAGCTGCGCGCGATATTTCAGAAGAGCGGCCAACCGGGCGGCGAAGACAAGGCTCAGGGCCTGTATCGTGTGCAGGGGCCGGGTTCGCTGTCCCGGCACGCGCAGAAACAAGCCGCTCCCGAAGCTCGTTCGAGCCGGGGCCTGGAGCAGTTTTTCTTCAACCTGAGGGGCTCGGTGGGTCTGACGATCCTGGACCTTGCCGTGCCCAATCAGGACAACATTTCGTTCCTGACGAATTTGGGCCACAAGCTGTACACGGCGGATCTGATTGGGTGCCTCGACGACGCATTCGGACAGAATCCAGCCGACCAGTTGAACTCCGGGCGTATTGAGTACTTCCTGCGAAACATTCTGGACTATCCGCCGGACACGTTTGACGCCGTGCTCTTGTGGGATGGGTTGCAGTTTATGGGGCCGGCGCTGCTGGCCGCGACGATTGAGCGATTGCATGAGATTATGCGGCCGGATGCCTATCTGCTTGCGTTCGTCACGTCGAACGAGAAGGTGACTGAAGTGCCGGCGCACACGTTTCGGATTGTGGATAACAAGAACATTCTGATCATTGAGCGGGGGATGCGGGTGTCTGGTCAGGTGTTCAATAACCGCAATATTGAGAAGCTGTTCGGGAAGTTCCAGTCGGTGAAGTTTTTCCTCACGCGCGAGAGTCTGCGCGAGGTAATTGTCCGACGATAGTGTTGGGTCGCGGGCGCTATACTTAGTGTTTTGAATGCCACATCCTAGCGCTGGCATGGCCCCCACAACAGAGCTGTTCACCCGTGACGCGGTGGGCAAGCCTCAAATCCCGCTGACTGACCGGGATCTCTTCACCTACGGAACCCTGATTCGAGAAGCCGAGGAGTCATTGCTGCGCCTGTTCGGCGAGGGGCAGCTTTCGGGCACCACGCATACCTGCATTGGCGAGGAGTTCTGCCAGATGGGGGTGGTGCGGGCGCTGAATCACCCGGCTGATATAGTCCTTTCGAATCATAGAAATCATGGCCATTTCCTCACGTACTCCGGTAACTTTGCCGGGCTGATTGCGGAGATTATGGGGCGTGAGGGTGGCGTGTGCGGCGGGATTGGCGGGAGCCAGCATCTGGCGTACCGGGGTTTCCACAGCAACGGCGTCCAGGGGGGCATGACGGCGATTGGCGCCGGACGGGCTCTGGCCAACAAGATGCGCGGGGAACCGGGCATTGTGGCGGTAGTGGTGGGTGATGGGACGCTGGGGCAGGGTTTGCTGTACGAGAGTATGAACCTGGCTTCGGTGTGGTCGGCGCCGCTGCTGGTGGTGGTGGAAAACAACGGGATTGCGCAGACAACGCCGACGGCGTGGACGATTGGCGGAACGATTGAGGGCCGCGCGCGGGCGTTCGGGCTGGATTTCCATCGTGTGGACGACTCGTCTGCCGGGTACTTCGCGGAAGTGGAAGCGGTGGTCGCGGGGATGCGGCAGTCGGGGCGTCCGGCGATGCTGGTGATCGACACGAAGCGTCTGGGGCCGCACAGCAAGGGCGACGATCTGCGGGACGAAGCCGAGATGGAGTTCATCCGGGCGCGCGATCCTTTGGCGCGGACCGGTGACCGGCTGGGGGCGAGGGAAGCGGACGATATCCGGCTGGCGGCGAAGGAGTTCATCGCGGAAGTTTGTAAGACGGCCCTGGCGTCACCCCCGGCGAGCCGACTGCATGCGCGGGATTCGATCTTTGTTGCGGATGAAGTGGCTGCGCCGGTGACTGTGGTGCCGACTCCGGCCGGCAATGTGCGGAATTCGATCAACACGGCGCTGCGGTATCTGCTGGAGACGTACTCGGACGTGCTGTTGCTGGGCGAGGACATGCACGAGCCTTATGGCGGCGCTTTTAAGGTGACGGCGAAGCTGAATACGGCATTTCCCGAGCGGGTGATATCGACGCCGATCAGTGAAGCGGGCGTGGTGGGTGCGGCCATTGGGCTGGCTTTGGCGGGGTACCGGCCTGTGGTTGAGATCATGTTCGCCGATTTCATTACGCTGGCGTTCGATCAGCTGGCGAACCACGCGGTGAAGTTTCCGGGAATGTTCGACGACGCTCCGGTGCCGCTGGTGATTCGGACCCCGGCAGGCGGGCGGCGCGGTTATGGGCCGACGCATAGTCAGAGTCCGGAGAATTTGCTGTGTGGTGTACCGGGGCTGACCGTGGTGTTTCCGAGCCAGCGGCATCAGGCGGGGCAGATTCTGGCGCGAGTGGTGGAACAGTGGCCGTATCCGACGGTGTTTCTGGAGCACAAGCTGTTGTACGGCGCGACGGTGGATGCGGCCGGGTATGAAGAAGTGGCGGCGTCGGAACTGGATGCAGGTGCGAAGCATTTCCCGGTGTTGCGACGTGGTTCTGTGGATCCGGACGTGACGATTGTGGCGTATGGCGGCATGGTGGAAATTGCCGAGGCTGTAGCGGCGCAACTGGAGGCGGAAGAACTGGAAGTTGAGGTAGTGATTCCTGCCCTGCTGGCTCCTTTGCCACGGCATACGCTGACTGGTTTGCTGCACGGCAGGTCACGCGTGGTGGCGATTGAGGAATCGCACTCGGAATGTGGGTTCGCGGCAGAACTGGGCGCTGCATTGCTGGAAACAGGATTTGCGGGGCGGTACGGACGGGTTGGGACGGCGCCGGTGCCGATTCCGGCGGCGCGGAGTCTGGAAGCGCAGGTGATTCCGGACGCGAAGCGTGTGATGGACGAGATTCTGCGCGTGATTAGTCTGGATTAGAGAACATGGCGACCGCTGTCTATACCCCGAGAATTAATAACAACGACGATACGGTCCGGCTGGCGGCTGTGCTGGTGGATATTGGCTCCGCGGTGCGCGCCGGGGATCCGATTATCGACGTCGAGACAGACAAGGCTACGTTTACAGTGGAAGCCCCGGTGGATGGGTTCCTGCTGGCGGTGCTGGGCGAGAAGGAAGACACCCTGGACGTGGGGTCGACGCTGGCCTGGATTGGCTCGACTGCGGATGAGGCGATTCCTGGGGCGGGGAAGTCGGCCGGGAGTGACGGTGGTGGTAGTTCGGAGCCGACGCTGAAGGCGTTGCTGCTGCTGAAAGCTTATGGTCTG
>CANIHR010000281.1 GCA_947467185.1 Bryobacterales bacterium | reverse complement strand
TTACCGCGCCCCAGGAAGCGGCGCACGGTGCGCTGCTGGCGCGCCCACGCGCACCACTCCTCGTCTGACGGGAACCTCACCTCACAGCGCTTCTCGCCGCCTGAAAGGATGGGCACCACGAACGGCTTCAATGCGTCGAAGCCTATTTTCTGTTCTGTTTCCATATCAAATCTCCTACTGGCAAATGCCGGTCTGCGGGGTGACGATGGTCATCGTCACGAGTCCGTTGGTCGCGTCGTAAAGCTGAACGCCGGTGATCTGGAGCGTGACGATACCGTCGGTATTCGACAACTCAGCAACGCTAAAGCCCATCTTCTGTACGAGCATCGAGAACGAATTGTTGGCGTCGCGCGTCAGGGTAAATGTGGCCGTCCCTGTCGTCAGGTTGATCAGGTTCGAGTATTCAGTTGAACCCGCCTGGACGCGAACCACGAACTGGACCGCGAAGACGCGGTCGCCCCACTCGAACCGGCCCTGAATCTGATAACCGTCCTGCGTGCCTGAGCCGGGGAAGAAGCCGGGCCGGAAGTTGTTCTCCCAGGATGCCTCCATCGACACGAATTGCTTTCCGGTGCCGCCCGACAGGTAGTTGATGCCGTTGAAGGTCAGCGCGGAAATCATCCCGGCATTGAATTCGTGCGGGGAGTAGACGGCAGGGAGCGTGATGCCGCTTGGAGAAGTGTACTGTCCGGTGGTGACGCACTCGACCGAGCACATGGCACTGGCCCGTCCCGGCGAGTTCTTGATCGAGAGCTTCCACGATTTGACGGCGCAGCCGACCAGCATTTCATCGAGCACCGCGGACCCGCCCGGGCGGATCTGCTGCACGAACGAAAAGTACGGCAGTTCAAGACCGGTCGCGTTCGTCGAACCCAGCGCCGGAATCACCACGTACGTGTAGGGCCCGCTGCCGCTGAGCGTGACGTTGCCGAGAGAGAAGGACATCGCCCACGCGAGGAACTCGGACGAGGCGTACTTTGAGATCTCGTACGGCGGCATGTTGTAGTGCGACTTGAACAACTGCGTGGGGAACTCGTGGCCTTTGCCGATTTCCGCCCGGTCGTCTTCGTTCACCGGCATCTTGGGCCACGGCTTGGTCGTGAGATTCGTGTGACGCCAGATCGTGCCCGATGTATTCGCTGTGCCGATGGCCGTCTGTTTACCGTAGCCCCAGCCATTCAGCAGTTCGTTGATGTTTGCCATGCTATTTCTCCTCTGCAGCCGGGGCCGCTGGTTTCTGAACTGCCGGTTGCGTGGTCGCCGCTGGCGCGGGCACCTGCTGCCACCCCGCCACCATGAGCGGCGTGAGCGCTGCGGCGGTCGCCTCGACTTCCTTCACTTCGCCCTCAGGCGATTTCATGAAAATGGAATCCATAACGTTCTCCTTCATTCGCCGCCGGGGTTGCCCTGCTCGACAAGAGTTGCCTGCACCTCGAAGTAATCGAGGGTTGCGCCGTCCGCGCTGATCACGACGGTGTTGCGCTGTGCGGACGGAAGATCGAGGTCCATCGGGTAGCAGTCGGGATCGATCTGGTAGTGCAGCAGCGATTGCCACGCTTCGCCGCCCGTTGGGATTGCGCTCACCAGCAGCCAGAAAAGGTCGGCGTAGGTCGCGGTCGAGTTCTGTTCGGGCGCGCGGAGGTAGAGCGAAAAGTGGTGCGCGAAATGAGTTGCTCCGCCTGCGAGCCGCCTCGACGTGGTTCCGTTCCACGTGACGAGGATCGAGCCGGGTGGCATCTGCACGATGGCGAGCCGCAGGTTGTTGTCCGTGGCGAGGCCCTCCATGAATGCCCGGATGTCACTCGCGTCCCCGCCAATTGCGGTCACGAGGTCCGGGCAGGACTGAAGCGCCGTCACCCATTCGCCGAGTATTGTTTTTGGGTTGATCACGTCCGTTGAAGAAGAGTGAGGTTGATCATTCCGTAAGCATCCGGCTGCCGCACTGCGCTCACCGAGTACTGCGTGCCCCAGGCGCTGATCCAGTCGCCTTTCACTGGCGGATTGGAAAAATCCGCAGGGTTGACCGCGATCTCTTCGAAGTTGCTCACTGCGCCGGACTCTTCGGGCAGCCTTGCATGCCGGACGGCGACGACGGTGAACGAACTGCCCACCGCCGCGCCGCCGTGCACAGGTTGATACACGACTGGCTCGCCGAACTCCGCAATCATCACGGCGTTGGCGTTGGCTTCGAGCGCGGCCCAATTCATCGCAGAGGAGGTTTCCACGGGCGACGGGTAGCCGCCGCCCACTGGGGGATGACTAAGCGTTGGTCGCGAGGAAGTACAGCACCCAGACTTCCACCTGACCGGCGGTCAGGGGCCCCGTTGCTACTGTGACGTTGATCTTACTGGCGGCGCTCATTTTGAACGGAGTCGCCACGGCGGTCGGGACCAGTACCGCGTCCAGAGCAAATGACGCCTTTCCGGTTGCCGCCAGAATCGAGGCTCCGGACGATCCAGCCACGGTTCCGATTGCCAGCGTCGCCGACCCGGTCGCGGTCAACGCGACCGTGCTGTTGACGACACCGCCGAATACGATGGCGTTAGCCGGGATTGTGTCGCTGTTGGCAGGCGTGCAACTCGTGCCCCCATCAACCGTGAAGTCGTAGAGCGCGTGTGCCACACGAACTCCCGTGGAGACACCGGTCGCGCCTGGCAGAAAGCCATTGAGCCTGACACGCACGGTAGCATCGCCGGAAGCGCCACCGAGAGCGGCCGTACCGCTTGCCTGCGCCAGTTCTGCCGTGCCGATCACGAGATTCCCAGCGGACGTTGACGTGGCCACCTTGTTCGTGTCGTCCCAATACACTGCATCGCCCGAAGCGAACGTGCTGGTGTCCTTGGCGGTATCAAAGACGCCCTCGGTCGCGATCTCCAGGGAAGCGCCCTGCGCGGCGTCGAATACCGCGATGCCAAAGAGATTTCCCACCTTGACGCCACCATCGGATTTCGTCGCATAGGGTGCCGCGACAGTGAGGGTTTCCCCTCGATGAACATAGCTCTTCATGATCTGTTCTCCTTATTGATGTTGAAATTCCTATGCGCCCGCGCTCTTTTGCAGGCCACGATAATCGATTGCCGCCGCGCCGAAGTCCATGCGCGCTTTGATCTCGACGCCATCCACTTCGAAGCCCTGCCGGGTCTCGATGTACACGCCCTGCTGCCCTTCGAGGTAGCAGTATTCGAAGGTGTCGATCAGCGCGGGATCGGTGAACAGAAACCAGTTGGTCGCGGTACCGGTCGAGTTGTCGAGACGCGGCTCCACAACCGGAATCAACGACCGCACCCATTCGGGCACCACTTTGGTCTGGTCCGAAGAGGCGATATTGATGGGGTAGATCAACTGGAGGGCGTAAGTTTCGAGCGACGGGGGCACCGCCATGAAACGCGGCACCAGATCAAGCGGAGTCCCCTGCGGAGCCTTCTGGAGCCGCATCTGTACGCGTGCTTTGGCTAGAGCGGTGAGCGGAGCGGAGTTGCTCACAGTGGGATCGATGCTGCTGGAAACACCGGTGAGCAGGTTGCTGTGCGCGGTGTGGAAAATTGCCTTGCCGTCGAGCGTCATTACAGGGTTGCTGGTGATCAGCCCCCAGACCGTGTTCGATTCGAGTTGCGCGGCCGCCACACCCAGAATCGCCGGGATGCGCGTCATGGCCTGGAGATCGTCGTTGATGATGACCTTCCGGGTAATGGCCACGACCTCGCCGAACGTCTGCAGCGAGTAGTTCGTGTTCATGTCGGTGAGGTTCGCCCGGTGGTACTCGCCCTTTTCGTTCAACTGCTGCAGGGCCGGGGCGTCGCTCAACTGAATGCGATTGATCGGCTTGAAGTCCGGCGCGGTCACCTGGCGGCAGAAGGGCTGGAAGGTGCGCGGGTACGCCTCGTAAGCCTGGCGCAGCGTCTTATTGGCAACGTTGGCGAGGATCGCGGGGAAGTCCGAAGTCGATTCAGCGCCTCCGCCGAAGTACTCCGCTCCGCGGCTCGGAGCCTGCAGCGCCAGTTCCGCGATCCGATTCTTGTTCATCCCCCGATGGTTGATCCCGCGAATTTCAAGCGACTCGCGGGCCATCTCCATCAGCGAGAGGCCCACATACTCACGCCCCATCTCTTCGGCGCGCCGCTGATGCTCCGGACCACATCCGGTCAACAGTTCGCCGGTCTTCGGATGCTTGGCCAGGAAGAACTTCGGATCGTGGCGCAGCAACATGGCGTTCTGCATTGCAGCCAGCCGGGTTTCCCCGCCATCGCGGGTAATGCTCAGTTCGCTGCGGATGGGCCGGTCTTCGCCGCCCGTGGTTTGCTGACCCTTGGCGCTCAGTGCCGCGAATGCATCGACGCTGAACTGGTCTGCCGTTTTGCCGTCGGCGATGGCTTTGCGGACGAAGTCTTCGCCCAGAATCGATTTGAAACGGGTGGCGCGGTGTTCGATTTCGACGACGCGCTCTCGCTCCAGCTTTACCGCCTCGCCGCGCGCTGCGACGAGTTCCTGTTCATTCACACGGGCCTCTGCGCCCGCCGTCTGTGTAGTGCTTTCTGCCATGGCAGGTTTCTCCTGTTGTGGGCTTGATGCCCGTGCTGCTTGCCCACCGTTGGGTTTGTCAGACAAAGCCTCGGCGGACAAAAACGTTGTGTTGAAATCGGCTGGTACCGGAACGACGGATATTTCGAACGGTTCCCAATCGGTCGCCGTGAACATGCCGATCTCGTTCGGGTTGCCATATGGCGGCTTGCCTTCCGGCATGCCCTCCGTCTGGGCCTGTACCTTGGTCTTCTCGCGGCTGTAAATCCAAGCCCCGAAGCTCAGGTTCTGCACGATCCCGCTGGAGACTTTGCGGAACAGTTCAGCACCGTCCTCGTCGCCGAGATCGAACTTCAAAGTGGCCATTCCATTCGGACCGTCGGCCCACGCTTTGTTAACGACGCCGACCTGCGCCTTGGTCCCTGCCTTCCCAGAGATCACCGACTTGTAGTCATCGCCGGTGAAGTGGGTGTCGAAGACGGGCGCGCCCGCATTCAGCCGGTCGAGCCGGGCCCCGTCCATGTCCAGCGAGAGCAGGTACGGATCGCCAGTATCGGGATCTTTCCTCGGCACCTGCGCGCCCGTGTACCAGACGACATCAATCGTGCCGTCCTTTTCATTGGCAGTGCTGGCAACCGGCTTTGCATCGGACGCGGCGAAAAACTCATGCGTCTGCTTTGCTTTCATCTGAACCTCTTTTTTGCGTTGGGTGAATTACGAGCGATAGATTCGGGAAGGGGAATCCCAGGATCGTGACCCCGCTGCCCCTGAGAACAACTCCGCGATGTCTGCGGCGTCGGAATTTGAAACGGCTGGAGCCTTCGAACCGGCCACGGTTGGCTTCGAACCCGGCGTGCGCTCCTCGCTCGCCGCGGGTTGCTCTTGGCCACGATCCGTCACGTTGCGCGGGTCGCAGTCCAGAATGATTTCGAGCTTGTCGAGGATCTTGTTTACGCGGGCGATCTTCTGGAGCCGCTCTTCCGGGTCATAGCCGTTGCGCGAGATCGCTTCGAACAGGTCGAGCGTCCCGGTTCGGATCATCTTCAGTTCCGCCGCAGCGTCCTTGACTGGATCGACACTCTCGAACTTCGGCGCGGTCCATTGCACGGCATGGATAGCAACCTTCGGATCATCGAGCGCCTTCTGCGGGATTTTGCCCTGAAGGATCAACGTGTCCACGAAGCGCCGCCATGTCGGCATACAGAACAGCGGGATCAGGGTTAGCCAGCGGTAAGCCTCCACCGTGTTGCGAAACCCGAGCATGCCCCCGCGCCACGAAGAATAGTTGACCTGCGACATGTCGCCGGTCCCCAGTTCATACGGCAGACCGATCCCGGCCATGATGCCCTGCAGTTCCGTCATCTTGTATTCGCGGTAACCGCCCGCCGCCGGAGGGTTGTTGAACTTGATCTCCTGTCCCGGTTTCAGGTACTCGACCATTCCCGGCTGGAAGGTTTCGACCGGCGCTTTCGTGACCGGGTCGGTGCCGGAGATGCCCAGCGGATCGCCATCGATCCCTTCCGGCTGCTGAACGAACGCGGTAACGCATGCCTCCACCTTCTTGCGCACGCGCTCCGCGTCGCAGTAATCGTCGAGATCCCGGAGGGCCATCATCACGGGCGAGAGCCACGGCACGCCTCGCACCTGACCAGGACGGAGCACGCGATAGACGTGCATGATCTGATCGGCCGGCACGGGCTGGCTGATGATCCCGCCGCGCGGATTCAGAATCAGAACTCCGCCCGGGTGGTAACTGAACAGCCAGTAGGCGGCGCGTCGGCCCAACTCATCGAACTGAACACCCTCCATCACATGGCCATTGATCAGACCCATCGTTCGTGACTGGTCTAAGAAATCTGCCTCCAGCATTTGAAGTTGTAAAGGAACGCGCAGATTAGAGGCGGCCAGACGCGGCCTAAACCGTACGAGCGCTTCGCCGCTCTCGGCCATCGTTCGCACAGCCAGCGTTTGCATTCCATAGAAGTCGAGTCGCTGCGGCGTGTCGCAGGCATCGGCGAAGAAGGGCCACTCGGCGTCGATGATCTTGTCGATGGCGGCGTTACCGGTCTTCGCCTTCGGAACGATTCCCGTCCCGACCACATTCCCTGCTAACTCTTCAATCGCCCGCGCGGCATACGGATTGTTCCGGATCAGATCGCGGCTCCGGTTGCGAAGCCAGATCAGCGATCCCATCAACTCGACGTTGGCGTCCGTCGAGGCTGCGTACCAGCCATAGGCACGGCGACCTGCAGTTGCGCCGTCGTAGCGGAATCGTTGCGCGTGCCGATCCAGATAGTCTTGGGTCAGTTCCAACGCGACCCGGCTCCGCACCCGTTGCAGTGCACGCTGCGGCGCGACAACGCCGATGGCTCTATCGAGAATATTCATCGTGCTGCGTGTCGGGGAGTGTGACTCGCTGATATGGTGAAAATCGCCATGGGCTTAGATCTTGAGTTGTTTGTCGAACGGCGTCCGTATGCCTACCACCTCACCGCTGTCGAGAACTTCCAGATACTGAGGAACTCTGGTGTGATTCGCAGTGCTGCGGAACTGATTGAGCGCGCTGGGCGCAGCGGTCTGTTGAGAACGCGGCG
>CANIHR010000280.1 GCA_947467185.1 Bryobacterales bacterium | reverse complement strand
TAGAAGGCGAAGTCGCCGCAAACGGCCGGGAAAACCTCGGCGTATTCCTGGAGGCAGGTTTCTTCGAAGAGCTTCTTTGAGAAGCGTCCACGAGTTTGGTAGCGGGAGGGCGTGTAGATTTGGCCCAGCCAGCCTTCATACTTCCACGAACTACCGCCCATATAGATTTTGCGTGCGGCGAGGGCGCGCAGGCGCTCTTTCAGCACCTCGCGTTCGGGGGCAAGGGGTTCGTGCAGGTCGAAAAGGGTATCCAACAAAGACCTACCAGGCGCGCATGGAGCGGTAGCCCCAGGGGTCCGCGCCGGCCTCAATCACGCCGGCAGGCGTCACTTTGATCAGTACGGGAGCTGCGCCGCTGTTCCAACGGGACCGGGTTTCGATGACGTGGCCACGGCGAGCAAGTTCGTCGATGACTGCGGGTGAGGTGCGCTCGTCGAGGAGCAGGTCGCCTGGGTTCATGGCGTGGTTGTCGAAACTGGAAACCAGGTGGCGGGTCTGGAAGCGGGGGCTTTCGATGGCGCGCTCGGCGTCCATCCGGAAAAGTACGGCATTGAGCAGAACCTGGATGAGGGATTGTTCCTGGTTGTCGCCGCCGGGAGTGGAGAGGACGGCATAGGGCGAGCCGTCACCGCGGGTGACCAGAGTCGGGCTCAGGGTGATGCGTGGGCGCTTGCCGCCAGCCAGTTCGTTGGGATGGCCTGGGACGAGGAGGAAGCTCTGGGCGCGCTCAGTGAGCGGAATCCCCGTATCGCCGGCGATGACGGAGGGTAGCCACGCACCGGAAGGCGTGGCGGCGAACATCACGCCCTCTTTGTCAATCACATCCACGCAGGTAGTGTCGTGGGCCATCAGCATGTCGTCGATCTTCGTGCGGGTGATGGCGGAGAGGGACGGGTGGGTACCCTGCTTCTGGTCAGGCTTGCCAGGGCGGAATTCCAGAGAAGCGGTCTTGCCGATGAGACCGCGGCGGGAATCGGCGTACTGCATAGAGAGCAAGGTAGCTTCCGGAATGGTGTTGAATTTCGGGTCGCCGTAAAAGGTGTCGCGGTCCGCGTAGGCCAGTTTGAGGGCTTCGTCAACGGTATGGATGTAGTCGGCTGAGTTGTACTTCATCGACATAAGGTCGAAGCCACTGAGGAGGTTGAGCGCTTCGATCATGGCTGGACCCTGGCTCCAGAAGCCGGGTTTGTAGACCTTCAGACCCTGATACGTGGTGGAAACGGGTTCTTCCGGGGCGATCTTGAAGGCCGCCATATCCTCGTAGCGGAGCAGGCCGCCGTTGGCTTTGCTGAAATCGCCGATGCGTTTGGCGATTTCGCCGCGATAGAAGTAGTCGCGGACGGCATCAATGGCAGCTTCGCGGGTGGCACCCTGGGCGAGCGCCTGCTTTTCAGCATTCGCCATGCCGCGCAGGGTCTTTGCGAGGTTTGGCTGGCGGAATATTTCGCCGGGTGAAGGGATTCTGCCGCCGGGCATGAAGTGGGCCATCGAAGTGGGCCACAGCGTGAAAAATTCACGACTTCCGGAGATGGACCCCCAGCGCATTTCATCGATCGGCGCGCCGTCGGCCAGTTCGATGGCAGGGGCGATGACTTCCTGAAAGCTTTTGGTGCCGTATTCGCGCAGGGCTACCAGTGAGGCTTCAGGCAGGCCGGGCACCAAGGCGCACATGAGGCCGGCAACGGGGACAAAATTCTTGAGGCCGCTCTTTTCTGGTGGTTCCAGGACTTCGCCCACCTGCAGAGGGCGGTTGCGGAAGAAATCGGCTGACGCAAGTTTCGGCATAGGGCCCACACCGGCGAGGGAGTGAACCTTACCATCTTTGGTGCGGATGAGGATAGGCGCTTCGCCACCCCAGCCGACGTGCGAATACTCGGTGGTGGCGGCTACAAAGACACCGGCGACACCGGCGTCAACCGCATTGCCGCCGTTTTCGAGCAATCGGGAACCCGCGGCTGTTGCGAAGTCGGTGCCAGCTGCTACGGCGTACTTCGTGCCACGGGCCGAGTACTGGACCAGGCGCTCCGGGGCCTGCCGCTGCTGCGCCCCGAGAGGGACCATCGCCACTACTGCTACCGCACCGAGTACCGCCAGTCGCTTTTTCATAGGAAGTGGGCCGTTCGTACAATAATCGTAGTTTCATGGACGAGCCGCAACCGCCATTACAAAATCATCCGGCCAGCGAGGACGAACCGATGCTGTATTGTCCGGTTTGCTCCACACGCCTGGCAGAACAAAAGTGCAAATTGTTCTGCCGGGAGTGCGGATACTACATGTCGTGCGCGGATTACTACTGAGATTTACCAGTCGCCCATTTACCAATCAACGACCGAACCGTCGTCGGCATCGTAGCTCTCCTGATTGCGCCAGTCATGGTCGATTTTCGAGGCCAGAGCGTTTTCATCGAGTTCGATACCGAGGCCGGGCGCGGTCGGGAGTTCGAGGTAACCCTTGCTGACCTTGAACGGATTTTTGATGTAACCCTCCCCGAGCGATACCTGTTCCTGACAGAGGAAATTGGGGATGGACGCCGAGATCTGGACGCCTGCCGCCAGTGAAATCGGCCCGAGAGGATTATGCGGCGCGATGGTGGCGTAGTAGGCTTCCGCCATACCGGCGATGAGGCGGACTTCGGTGATGCCGCCGGCGTGGCAAAGGTCGGGCTGCAGGATGGTGGCCGCCTTCTTTTCGAGGACTTCCCGGAAGCCCCACTTGGTAAAGACGCGTTCGCCGGTGGCGATGGGGAGGTGGGTGCCACGCGCGATCTCGGCCATGATGTCGTGATCCTGGCAGTTGATCGGTTCTTCGATGAACATCGGGTTGTAGGGTTCGTAGGCCTTAATGAGGAGCTTGGCGGTGGCCGGAGAAATGGAACCGTGGAAGTCGATGCCAATGTCCGCGTCGTCGCCAACGGCTGCACGGAGTTCCGCGAACTTCTCAGCCGCGTATTTGATCGCTGACGGCGTCTCCACGTAACGGGACGGGCGCTTCTTCGCGACGCCTGCTTTGAAGGCGGTAAATCCCTGCGCCATGGCCTGCTTCATCGCCTCGGGCGTGTTGGCGTGAGCGTAGACGCGGACTCTGTCGCGGGTGGGGCCGCCGAGAAGTTCATAGACGGGGACGCCGAGAGCCTTGCCTTTGATATCCCACAGCGCCTGGTCAATGCCGCTGAGCGCACTCGTGAGGATGGGGCCGCCCCGATAGAAGGCGTGGCGGTAAATGGCCTGCCAGTGGTGAACAACCCGTCGGGGATCCTTGCCGATGAGATAGGGTTCGATCTCCTTCACCGCTTCGGCGCAGGTCTTCGCGCGGCCTTCGGTGATGGGTTCGCCGAGGCCGACAATACCAGCGTCGGTGTGGATCTTGAGGAACAGCCAGCGGGGCTGGACGAGGAACGTTTCCAGCTTCGTGATCTTGATGTTGTCTTTGGGCGAGATCGGCGCGTTATTCCCAACGCGCGTCTGTGCCGCCGCAACCTGTGCGCCGATGCCCGTGAAGGCTCCGGCGATAACGGAACGTCGCGATGTGCTCATGATCGGGGATTATATCGAGTGGCTCGTTTTGGTATAAGCTAATCGGTCGGCGTCCCCGTGTGGCGCCATTTCCGACGAAGGATGAATGTCATGCAGCTCTCGAAGACAGCCATGTTGGCGGTTTGCCTGATTGGCCAGGCCGCATTCAGTCAAACCAGGAAGTCGTGGCTCGACTACGGCGGGGGACCTGACGGTTCCCACTACGTTCCGCTCACTCAGATCAATAAGCAGAACGTGAATCAACTGGAAGTTGTGTGGAACTACAAGGGAGGGGCGGCGGGCTTCAATCCCATCGTGGTGGGCAACGTGGCCTATGTTCTGACGCAGGCGAATGCGCTGGCGGCCCTGGATGCGACAACGGGCAAGGAGATATGGATCCACGCCAACCTTCCGGGCATCACGGCCCGGGGGCTCAATTACTGGGAAAGCAAGGATCACAAGGACCGCCGCCTCATTTTTACGATCAACAGTTTCCTGCAGGAGATTGATGCGAATACGGGGAAAGCCATTGCGTCGTTTGGTGACAACGGCGTCGTCGATCTGCGTCCTGGGCTGGATCGCGATCCGAAGACGATGGCGCGGATCATGTCGAATACTCCCGGCAAGGTATTCGAAGATGTCGTGATTCTCGGGTCAACACCCGGTGAGTCGTTCCTGACCCCTCCGGGCGATATTCGGGCTTATAACGTCGTGACGGGCAAGCTCGCCTGGCAATTTCATACGGTTCCGGCTGACGGTGAATTCGGGGCCGACACCAATCCGAAGAATGCGCGGAGATTTATCGGTGCCGGTAACACCTGGGGGGAACTGACGCTGGACGACAAGCGGGGAATCGTCTATCTGCCCACCGGTTCGTTCACCTACGACTTCTATGGCGCCGACCGGCCGGGGGCCAATCTCTTCGCCAATTGTCTGTTGGCCCTGGATGCCCGGACTGGCAAGCGTATCTGGCACTTTCAGACCGTTCACCACGACCTTTGGGACTACGACAACGTGTCAGCTCCACAGCTCATTACGCTGCGGAAGGACGGCAAGTTGATCGATGCGGTTGCGCTGGCGGGAAAGACGGGTTTCCTGTACGTGTTCGACCGCGTAACGGGAGTGCCGGTCTGGCCCATTGAGGAGCGGGCTGTTCCGAAGAGCGATGCGCCGGGTGAGAAGGCGTGGCCGACGCAACCGTTTCCGACGGTACCGCCACCTTTTGCACGCCAGAAGTTTGGTGTGGACGACATCAACCCGTATGTTTCACCCGAGGAGAAGGCATTCCTGAAAGATCAGATTCTGAGTTCCCGCAACGAGGGTCTGTACACGCCACCTTCGTTGCGGGGTACGGTATCGATGCCGGGTAACAATGGCGGGTCCAATTGGGGAACAACAGCGGCCGTGCCAGGGAAGGGAATTGTGTATGTTCTGGGCATGGATGCGCCTTCCCTGTTGAAGCTCGACAAAGATACGCCGATCAATGGCGGCAGCGGGCCGCTGTTCGGGTGGGGGCGCACTGGTCGGCCGGGGTCTCTGGCACCTGCTGCGACTCCTGGTCAGGCGGTGTACCGGACGAATTGTTCCAGTTGCCATGGGGAAGACCGGGCCGGGAATGGCTCTGTACCTCCACTGGTGAACATCGCGATGCGGCAGCCGCTGAAGACGATCCGCGATACGGTTACCAATGGCAAAGGGATGATGCCCGCGTTCACGAGTCTCACGCCAGAGCAACTGAACCAGCTTTCGGAGTATCTGGTGAATCCGGGTGGACCGAATGCCAATGCAGGGCGGATGTTGGCCGGACCAGCCTCACCGACGGGCCCCGTGGTCGCGTCGGGAGGTGCACCGGGACTGGCAGCGGCTGTCGCGGCGTTCGAAAAGTCGCGGGAGGGTGTGATTAACTACGGCAGCATGCAGGGTCCTCCGTACCCGGACGGCGTGGATGCACCGGCGGATCGCTTCTTCAGTGGCTGGGGTGTTTCCGTGAATGCCGTGAAACCACCATGGTCCACGCTGACGGCTTACGACCTGAACAAGGGCGCAATCAAGTGGCAGATCCCGGTGGGGGATGACCCGGAGATGCTGGCCCGCAACGTGGCTGGCACGGGCGCCAAACAACTCCGTACCGGAATTATGCCGACGGCGTCGGGCCTGGTCTTCCTGATGGGCGGTGACGGTAAGCTTCGAGCCTACGACGAGGACAATGGCAGGGAACTCTGGAGCAGCCCCTTCTCAGGCGGTTCCCGGGGGATTCCGGTGGCTTACGAAGCGAACGGACGTCAGTTTCTGGTGGTATCGTCAGCGCCCGGCGGTGGCAGGCCAATTGCGCCTGACGCACCGCCGGGATCTGTGAATCAGAGCGAGGGCCCGCAGGGCTACATCGCTTTCGCCCTGCCGAAGAAGTAGGTGCGGGAGGCTGGCGCCGCGCTATGCAATATGCGCGGCGCTGGCACCTACGAAGAGTGAGTACATGCTCTGGCTGGCCACCATAAACAGCCGGTTGCGGCGGGTTCCGCCAAAGCAGACGTTGGCGCAGTTTTCCGGAAGGCGGATCATACCGATCTGTTCGCCGGCGGGGGAGACGACCAGCACACCGGGGCGTGCGCCGCACCAAAGGTTGCCGTCGCTGTCGCAGCGCATCCCATCCGCGCCCGAAGGTGCACCGGTACCGGGAACGGTCATTTTGATGAAGGTTTTGCCGTTCTTCAGCGAGCCACCGTCCACGTCCCAGACGCGCATTTCGCGGCCCATGCCGGTGTCGGCGACGTAGAGTTTCTTGTAGTCCGGGGAGAAGCAGATGCCATTGGGACCGCTCATGCCATCGGCGACGCGGGTGATCTTGCCAGCCTTATCGACGCGGTAAACGGCTTCGGGCATTTCCTTTGGTGCCTGGTAGCCTTCGTAGTTGCCGCCGATCCCGTAGGGCGGGTCAGTAAACCAGATAGAGCCATCAGGGTGGACGACGATGTCGTTGGGCGAGTTGAAGCGCTTGCCTTCGAAATGATCGGCGATGACGGTGATCGTGCCGTTATTCTCGTAACGCACCACACGGCGACCGCCGTGCTCGCAGGAAAGCTGGCGGCCTTCGTAGTCGAAGGTGTTGCCGTTGCTGTAGCCGGAGGGATTGCGGAAGGTGGTGACGCGGGAATCTTCCTCGATCCAGCGGAGTTGGACATTGTTGGGGATGTCGCTCCAGACGAGGTAGCGGCCGACGCCGTTCCAGGCCGGACCTTCAGCCCACAGTGTCCCGGTGTGATGCTTGCGGATCACCGTGTTGCCGATCATGTATTTCCGGAAGGCCGGGGTGAGGGCAACGACGTCGGGGTCGGGGTACTGGACGGGAACCTGGCCGGTCCAGTCACGCGGCGTGGGGACGGGGGAGACCGACTGCTGGGCCTGCGCGAAGGCAGTGGCGGCAAGGGTGGTTCCGAGAAAGGCTCTGCGGGTGGATGCGGGCATGGATTACATGCTATACCTTGGGCGCAAATGAAAAGCGGCAGCCCTTTCGAGCTGCCGTCCATTGCGGATCCGCACTCTGGCCGAGTTGTTGCTACGAATGTTTTCCCCGCCGCATCCGGGTTTTCGATATGATGCCGCAAAGTCCCAATGACAGTAATGCGCCGCTG
>CANIHR010000279.1 GCA_947467185.1 Bryobacterales bacterium | reverse complement strand
TGATCGAGATCGCCGACGCCTGAAGCCCATTCGTAGTCTTCCAGGTAGCGGCCCAGCGGGTAGAGAGCAGTGATGGCAGGGCCGTATTGGGCAGCGGTCAGTTGCTGGGAGACTCCGGTATGGTTCGGCAGGGCCCAATCGGGAAGCGAGGTGCGGGCGGTGATGCTGCGGAGACGGAAGCCGGAACTCACTCGCTTGATCGACGAGGTTGCCTTCGTGGGGTCGGCGTAACCATAGGGTCCGTAGATTGGGTAGCCGTCGAGGGCCCAGCCGAGGATGGGGGAGTGTTTCCAGCCCGATGCCTTCTCTTTATAGGTAGTGCCAACGCGGGAGTTCTTCACGACATCGATGTTGTCGCCGAGCTGGGCGCGGAGGCAACTCGGCTGAATGTGGTAGTGATACTGGCCATTGCCGGGCTGGTGGCCCTGGCAGGCGTCGAAGGTCTGGGCCTCGCCGAAAGCGGCGTTGCGACGCCAAATGCCATCGCCCTGACCGCCGGCACCACCGCCCGGAGGAGGTCCGCCCCCCGGCGGCTGGGCCAGAAGAGCGGAGCTCACGAAGAGAGGTAACAGGAACAGGACCGGACGGACACAACGCATGATGCTATTGGAGCAGGTGCATGTAAACCAGGCGTTTGCGGAAGCGCCCGGATTGTAAAGCAGAGGTAAATGGCTTCGGCCCTCGCCATGCAATAGCAGAGGCAGGAGGCATCTTATGACTACGATGTCCACGCCGCTTTTGACGCTGAACCGACTGAGCCTGGGGGATCTGGCGGCTCAAAAGGGGCCCTGCACTACTTTTCTGATCCCAGGGGCAACTGGTGGACGCGAAAGCGGTTCCCGCGCGGCAACTTTGCGCGGCATGCTTCGCTCCTCCCCTGCCATACATCAGGGAACCGAGTTTATCGAACCGATTGAAGACTTTGTGAACCACCTGGAAGATGAGGACGGCGGACCCGGAATTGCGCTATTTCGCTCACCCACTTTTTTCGCCGCCTGTACGGCCCCGAACCTGGAAGTAAACGCCGTGATTCGCGGAAAGTACTTCGCACTGGCACCTCTCGCCGCCGCCGTGCTGGCACCACGGGAGTTCTACATTCTGGCGTTACACCGGAAGAACCTGCACCTGTTCCACTATGCCGACGGAACGTGTAAAGCGGTGCCGTTACCCACGGACGTTCCGGCCGACATGCGGACGGCGCTGGGCTTTGACACACCGGATCACCTGCTGGAAGGCCGGTCGGGGGGCAACCGTGGCACCGGAGCCGCGACCGCCGTCCAGTTTGGAACCTCGTCGGATAAGGAATCGAACCTGGAATATCTGCACAACTACTTCCGCATTGTGGATCGGGGGTTGATGGGCCTGGTGGGACAGACACCGATTCTGCTGGCCGGTGTCCACGAGGATGTGGCCGCATATCGTCGGGCCGCGCCGAAAGCGATGCTTCTGGACAGCGCGATCGGCGGCAATATCGACTTTTTGACGCCCGCCGAGATCGGTGTAATGGCGGCACAGGCTGCGCTGACCCACTATCGCCGTATGGGTTCGTCAGTGCTGGCGAAACAGCGTGAGATGCGGCATCGGGAGCGGGCACTGTCGGAAGTCCCCGCCATACTTGAGGCGGCGGAAGCGGGGCGAGTCCACCAGCTTTGCGCGGTGGATACATTTGAGCCGGATACTTCCGGCGAAGACCCGGTGAACGAGGCGATTGTGGCCACTTTGCGCGGTGAGGGCGAAGTCTACATGCTACCGGCACCGCTGATGATGCGGGGCCAGCCACTGGCAGCGATTTTGCGCTATTAGTGGACGGTATGGCTTTTTCCCTAATCTCAACCTGTACGGGCTGTGGAGCGAAGAATCGCGTTCCGGCGGCGCGTCTGGCCGACACGGGTCGGTGCGGGGCTTGTAAGTTGCCCCTGCCGCCCGCGACTGAGCCGATCAACGTGGATGCGGCTGCTTTCGACGAAATTGTTGGCTCCGCGAAAGTGCCGGTGCTGGTGGATTTCTGGGCGGAGTGGTGCGGACCCTGCCGCATGGCTGCGCCGGAAGTCCACCAACTGGCGCAAGAGGTGGCGGGACAGGCTCTGGTGCTGAAAGTGGACACCGATGCCGAACAACGGCTGGCGGCGCGGTATCAGGTCCAGTCAATTCCTTACTTCGTCGTATTCCGCCACGGTCAGCCGGCGATGCAAAAAGCCGGTGTGACGGGACGTGCAGAAATGCGGCGTTGGCTGGCGGCGTAAGAGATTAAGCTGCGGGCGCGAAACGCTTCCGGAACCAGAGGTGGTTGCGTCCCTCGCGGTGTTCGTAGCGGACTTCATCGGCCAACTTCTTTACCAAAAAGATACCGAGGCCACCGGGCTTGCGCTCAATGAGCGGGATGTCGAGATTGGGGTCTGGGCGGACGAGAGGATTGTAAGGCAGGCAGGCGTCGGAGACTTCAAACGCGAACCCGGTATCGTCGGCCTGAAATACAACTGCGGTGGCTGGTGGCTTGCCGTTGCGCTGCCCGTGCCGGATCACGTTGCTGAGGACTTCGTCGAGGGCCAGGCTGGCGACGTTTTCGAGGTCATCGCCCAGGTGCAATTCCTGGCAGAAGGCTTCCAGTTCGCCAGTCATGCGGATAACTTCGGTCAGGTCTTCGCCCACGGAATAGGTTCTGGTGACTGGTCCCGACATAGGCTCTATGCACCTTTATCGTACCGCCGTTTGTGAAATATTTTTCAGGGCAGCCGCGCCCGGGTACTGGTACCAGGAAGTTACTCTCCGCTGTCGGCCATGGCAAGAAGAGGGAGTTCCAGGTGCCCAGCCAGGACCGGATCCGCGTAACGGAGTTCGTTCAGGAGGCAGGAAAGAGTAGCCCGAAAGGCCCGCCCCAGTTCATCCGGATCTAGAGTTTGGACAAAACCTCCTTTGACGGCGAAGAGGACATCTGTTGGCAGACGGTCGAAACCCTTGCCATGTGCAGTGGGAAGGCCGTGACGGAGACAGGCCAGAGCGAGCGTGTGATCGCGAAGCCCCCGGATCATGTGCTCGGCCTGCCAAAGGCGATTTCTCTGCAGACTACTTCTGGCATGGAGGGCGTAGAGCCAGGCGTACCCGGCGAGGTCCGTGGCCGAGGGTGGTGCCGGGTGCTGGGCGTCAGCGGCAACGCCGAAGACCAGTTGAAACGTGGGGGCGAGAGCGCGGAATTCCACGACCGGGACAAACGCGAGGTCGACCTGCAGAGTATCGGCGAGCAGAAACACACGATAGAGCCAGGGGCCGGCGGGAACATCCAGGTGGTGAACTGCGCCATGAACGCTATACATGCGGTCGGTCCACACGGTGAGCAGTTCGGGCAAGTCAGCGGGGTCGGCGAAGGCAAAGGCGAGATCGATATCGGACCAGCGATCTTCTTCGCCTGCGGCGGCTGAACCGGTGATGGCTGCGGCCACAATGCGCTCGTCCGCGCGGGCATCGGCCAGCAAGGTGGTACGAAGATGAACGCGTTGCTCGAGCGTAAACATGACGGTGAAACCAGCGTAGCCGAGTCAGCCCATAAAAAGGACGGGCATCCGGCGCGGGATTTCCGATAGGATATTCCTGATGCGCCGCACTTTCTTCTTTCCGCTGGTTTTCCTCGCGGCCCCTGCGCTTTTTGCGCAAACGCCCACCGCCACCATCAATAAGTACTGTGTCAGTTGCCACAGTGAGAAGGCGAAGGCAGGTGGCCTGAGTCTGGTGGGCGTGTCCGCCGACAATGTGGCAGCGAACGCAGATGTCTGGGAGCGCGTGGTGCGGAAGATGCGGGTTCGGTACATGCCGCCCGCCGGTGCTCCGCATCCGGATGAAGCGACTTACAACTCAACCATTGCGGCGATTGAGGCATCTCTGGACAAGGCCGCGGCGCTGAAGCCGAATCCGGGGCGGACCGACACGTTCCGGCGTCTGAACCGGACGGAATATCGGAATTCGATTCGGGATCTGTTCGGGATTGATCTGGATGTTTCGTCGCTGCTGCCGAAGGACGATTCGAGCCATGGCTTCGACAACATTACGGTCGGGGAACTCTCCCCTGCCCTGCTGGAACGGTACCTTTCGGCAGCGACGCGGATTTCGCGACTGGCGGTGGGCGATGCCCCGAAGACTCCCGGCGGCGATATGCTCATCACCCCGGCCGATTTGACCCAGGAAGACCGGTTCGGGAATTTCCCTCCGGGGACTCGTGGCGGCGCGGTGTTCCATTACAACTTCCCGGTGGATGGCGAGTATCTGATCCAGTTGCGGCTGACGCGCGACCGGAATGAGCGAATTGAAGGCCTGACCGAGAAACATCAGCTGGAATTGATGCTGGATGGCGAACGACTGCAGTTGTTTACGGTGAATCCTCCGGCGAAACCGGCAGAGCATGAAACGGCCGACCGGGAACTGGCGCTGCGGATTCCGATCAAGGCAGGGCCGCATGATCTGGCGGCGACGTTCCTGAAGAAATCGTCGGCACTGGCGGAAGGCGAGCGGCAGCCGTATCTGGCGCGGTTCAATATGGACCGCCACCCGCGGATTCAGCCGGCGATCTATTCGATTGGCGTGACCGGGCCGTTTACGAAGACGGCGGCGGGCGATACGCCGAGCCGGAAGCGGATTTTCACGTGTCATCCGGCGAACTCGGCGGAGAATGAGGCGTGCGCAAAGCGGATTCTGCTGGAGCAGGCGCGGCGGGCGTGGCGTCGGCCGGTGATGGAGGCGGAAGTTTTGCCGTTGCTGCGTTTCTATCGCGAAGGCGCGGGGGCGGGCTTCGAAAATGGCGTGGAGATGGCGCTGCGGGCGCTGCTGACGAGTCCGAATTTCCTGTTCCGGATGGAGCGCGATCCGGCGGGTGTGGCGGCGAAGGCGAACTACCGGGTGAGCGATGTCGATCTGGCGTCGCGGCTCTCGTTCTTCCTGTGGAGCAGCATGCCGGATGACCAGTTACTGGCCGCGGCGGAGCAGAAGAAACTGCATACTCCGGCGGAGCTTGAGGCACAGACCCGGCGCATGCTGGCTGACCCCAAAGCCCGGTCGCTGGTGACGAATTTTGCGGGGCAATGGCTGTATCTTCGGAATCTGGATGCGTTTACGCCGGACGTGCGGCTCTACACCGATTTCGACGACAATCTGCGCCAGGCGCTGCGGCAGGAGACGGAGCTGTTTGTGGAGAGCGTGTTCCGGGGCGACCGCAACGTGACGGACCTGCTGACGGCGCGCTACACGTTCCTGAACGAGCGACTGGCGAAGCACTACGGGATTCCAAACGTGTACGGCGCGAACTTCCGGCGCGTGGATTTCCCGGCGGATAGTCCGCGGGGCGGGCTGCTGGGCCAGGGGAGTATCTTGTCGGTGACGTCGTATGGGAACCGGACCTCGCCGGTGCTGCGGGGCAAGTGGATTCTGGCGAATCTGCTGGGGACTCCGCCACCTCCGCCTCCGCCCAATGTGCCGCCACTAAAAGACACGGCGAATGCGCCCAAGCCGCTTTCCATGCGGGAGCGGATGGCGGAGCATCGGAAGAATCCGGCGTGTTCGGGCTGCCATAAACTGATGGACCCGGCAGGGCTGGCGCTGGAGAACTTTGACGCGATTGGCCGGTGGCGAGCAAATGACCACGGCGCAGTGATCGACGCTTCCGGAGGGTTGCCGGGGACAGCGGAAGTGCGAGGCATCAATGGCCTGCGGACCACGCTGGCGGGGCGTCCCGACCTGTTCGTATCCACGCTGACCGAAAAGCTGATGACCTATGCGCTCGGACGGGGTGTGGAGAATTCTGACGCACCCGCGGTCCGTGCGATTGTGAACCAGGCGAAGGTCTCCGATTACCGTTTTTATTCCCTCATACTGGGAATAGTCCAAAGTACGCCGTTCGAGATGAGGAGAGCACAATGAGATTCCTGACGAAGAAAGCCCTGTCACGCCGGACGCTGCTGCGCGGTCTGGGCGCGGGTGTCGCGCTGCCGATGCTGGATGCGATGATGCCGGCGCTTTCTGCGGCCCCCCTGCCGGTGCGGCGCATTGGGTTCGTTTATATCCCGATGGGCTGCAACCCGTTCCAGTGGTTCCCGACGGACACGTCGGCGCGGCTCACGCAGCTCTCGCCGATTCTTTCGCCGCTGACTCCGTTCATTGACCAGATTTCGATCTTCAAGAACGTGGAGAACAAGAACGCCTATTCGCCGGGTAACCATGCGACGGCGAACTCCGCTTATCTGAGTGCCGCGAAGGCGAAGCAGACCGAGGGCACTGATTACGAGCTGGGCATTACGGTGGATCAGATTGCCGCGCAGACGCTGGGGCGCGAGACGCCGATTCCGTCACTGGAACTCGGCATGGATCTGCTGACTACGGTGGGCGATTGCGATAACGGGTTTGCGTGCGTGTACCAGAACAATCTGTCGTGGTCGTCGCCCACGTCGCCGCTGCCTGCGGAGGCGCATCCGCGTGTGGTGTTTGAGCGGATTTTTGGTGATGGTGGTTCGGCCAGTGAGCGGCGCGCGGAACTGAAGCGCAATGCGAGCATTCTGGACTGGGTGACGGAAGACATTGCGGGCCTGAAGAAGCAGCTGGGCGCGGCGGACAAGACGAAGGTGGACCATTACCTGGAGTCGGTGCGCGAAGTGGAACGACGGATTCAGAAGGCGGAGGCGAAGACCACGGACGCGGCGGTGCCGGATGCGGATCGCCCGGTGGGTGTTCCGGCGTTGTATGCCGACCATGTGAAGCTGATGTTCGATCTGCAGATTCTGGCGATGCAGGCCGATGCAACGCGGGTTTTCACGTTCCAGCTGGCGCGTGAAACAAGCAACCGGACGTACCCGGAAGTGGGCGTGTCCGATCCGCACCATCCGCTGACGCACCATTCGAACGATCCGGAAAAGATGGCTCGGCTGGCGATTGTGAATCGCTATCACGTTTCACTGTTCGCGTATTTCCTGGACAAGCTGCGGGCGACTCGTGAAGGCGACGGCACGCTGCTGGATCACTCGCTGTTCCTGTATGGGAGCGGCATGGGGAATCCGGACATTCATGACCACATCAATCTGCCGCTGGTGGTGGCGGGCGGTGCGGCGGGCCGGGTGAAGGGCGCGCAATATATCCAGTACAAAGACCCGACTCCGCTGGCGAATCTGCACCTGACGCTGCTGGATCGCGCCGGA
>CANIHR010000278.1 GCA_947467185.1 Bryobacterales bacterium | reverse complement strand
TCTGGATTCAGCTACGGCGGGCGCAGTTCGTTACTGGGACATGCCACTGGTGCAGGAGATCGGGAAGTACATCTACCGGGTGCATATCGCGGACGACTGGTTTGTGAACTTTGCGGATGCGGCAGCGAAGCCCGGGCTGGCGGCGGATCTGGTGTGCCGGTATGGGGAAAAGATTGGCGACGAGAAGCTGAAGTCATTTGGCGCGTGGTTCGCGCAGCGGAGTCCGGGTCGGTTGCGGGGGGACAGTCTGGGGCGGCTCCTGCCGATGCTGTTCCATGCGAAGGAGTTCCAGAAAGTGGCTCCACAACAGCCGTTTGTGGGCGAGGCTTGGCTGCCCGGGATTCAGGTGATGACGGCGCGTCAGCGGGAGGGGTCGGGAGACGGACTGTATGTGGCGGCGCAGGGTGGCCACAACGCGGAGAGCCATAATCACAACGACGTAGGGAACTTTGTGGTGTTCCGCAACGGTGAGCCCGTGCTGATCGATGTCGGTGTGGAGACGTACACGGCGAAGACGTTTTCGGGTAAGCGTTACGAGATCTGGACGATGCAGTCGGGGTATCACAACTGCCCGACGGTGAACGGGGTGATGCAGGCGCCGGGACGCGAGTTTGAAGCGCGGCAGGTGGCGTATCGGAAAGATACGTCGGGTGTGGAATTGTCGCTGGACATTGCCAAAGCGTATCCGTCGGAAGCGAAGCTGGAGAGCTGGCAGCGGACTATCCGGTTGGACAGGCAAGCCAATGAGGTGGTGGTGAAAGACGACGCCCGGCTGCAGGGTCGCGGGGCGGTGACACTAAACCTGATGACGACCGACGAGAGCAAGCTGGAACGGATTCATTTTGAGGGTCCGGGTTTGGAGCGCCAGGTGGACGAGGTCAAGGTGGAAGACCCGCGCCTGACGGGCGTGTGGGGCAAGCGGTTGCTGCGGGTGCGCCTGGTGGCTGCGAGCGCAGCCGCCCAGGCATCGTGGACCGTGCGGATTAAGGGCTAGACTTGAGGTATGAGTGACGGACGCGAAGAACGCAAAGAACGCGAGATGCGCATCGAGCAGGAAAAGCAGGAGAACCGCGAGACGCAGCTAACGCGCGAGGAGCAGGAATACTGGCAACCGGAGCGCCAGGAATCCTGACGCTAGTGCAGCAGGCGCGCGGTGACCTGGTCGTAGACGGTTAGCGAGCGCAGGTAGTCGTTGACGGCGGAGACTTGACGCAGTTCGGCATCCACGGCAGCCTGCTCGCGCAGGTTCACGGTGAAGAGATTGCTGTCGCCAAGGCGGAAGCGTTCGCGTTCGGCGTCGGCGAGGTCGAGCGAGACGCGGACTTCGTCCAGCAGCAGCGCGGCCCGGTTGTGGGCGGCGCGGACGGCACTGGCGGCGTCCTGAACTTCGGCTTCCACCTGGTCGCGGGCGAAGCGTTCACGCTGGGCCAGTTGGGCCACTTTGGTTTCCGCCGAGAGCTGTTTGCCGGCGGCGGCGCGGCGTTGCACGGGCAACTCAAACCGCAGAGACGCCTTCATTTCATTCGGGCCGCGGCGGACCGTGCCATCGCCCCCTTCGGCGGTGAAACCGAGCGAAAAATCGACGGCTGGCTTTCGGTCATTTTCGGCGAGGGCTGCATCGATTTGCGCCTGTTTCTTTTGCTGGGTGAAACGCTCGATTTCCGGGCGGAGGCTGAGCGCGGCGACGCGGTCGCGTTCCACCTGGGTTTCGGCCAGCGGTTCGGTAGTGGGGAGCTTCGGGGGGAGCTGTTCACTCACGGGCATGCGGGGCTGACCGGAGGTGTCGCGATAGAAGAGAGAGAGTTCAATGCCAGCCTGCTGGAGGGCACGTTCCGCTTCCACCATCTGCGAACGGCGCTGCAAGATCTGACGTTGATTCTCGGTAACTTCGATGGCGGGGATTTGCCCCAGCGAGGAGGCTTCGCGGAGTGCGGCATCACGTTCCTGGGCGACACGGAGGATCTCCTTCGCCACCCGGAGACGCTGGCCGGCAGAGACCCAGTCCCAGTAACGACGGGCGGCGAGTTGGCGTACGACGAGGCGCTGCTGGTCAATGGTCAGGGTGGCTACGCGCTGGCCGATTTGCGTCTTCTGCAGATTGCCACGCCGATCATCGATGGCGCGGTTCTTGGAGAGCGGGACCTTGATGCCGCCGCGCCACTCGCCGAGAGAGCGCGTATCGAGGCCTCCGGCATAAGGCGCGAAGCTGCCATCGCTGCCGCGCCAGCCGCCGTACACGGAAGCACCCATCGTGCTGAGAGGCTGATCAAAGCCGGCGGTGACGCGTTCGTTGCGGTAGTAGCCAAAGCGGTCGGTATCGGCCTGGGCGCTGAGAACGAGGTCAAAGCGACCCAGGGCCTGCAGGACATCGGCATCGGCCAGAGCCCGCTCTGCCAGTGTGGCGAGCAGAGGCGGGTAGTTCTTCTCGACGTTGTTCATTACATCGTCGAGCGAAAGAGGCGCGGTTGCGGACTGCGCGGAGAGTGTGAGCGCGCAGAGAGTGGAGAGAAAGAGGCGCTTCATTTCTTCTTTTCTCCTTTGCCTTTCTGGGGCTCGGGAACTTTGGTGGTAGTGGGCGGGAAGCCGTTGAAGCGGCGCCACACTTCGAAGCCGAGCTTCACCTGACGGAGCAGGACCCAACCGTTGGCGCGGACGCCCTGACGGAGGTACCGAGCTTCGGGCCACGCGTCGTCATTGGGGTCGGGCGCGGCCAGGATGCGGAAGCGACCGGAGCCGTCGTCGGTGGCGTCGATGAGGGTGATCTCGCCGCCGAAGGTGCCGACGGCGACTGAGGGCCAGCCGACGAACTGAATGGCGGGCCAGCCTTCGAACTGGAGGCGGACCTTATCGCCAACATGAAGGAGGGGCATGTCGTTGCCGCTGATCCAGAGTTCCACGACGGTGCGCGAGGTGTCCGGCACGAGGATCGCAAGGGCCTCCCCGGCCTTCAGCATTTCGCTGCCGGGCTGCGCGAGCAGGCGGAGGATGACGCCATCGCGGGGCGCACGAATCTGCTGTGTGGACTGACGGGCGAGGCGTGTCTCAATGGGGCGCACGGCGCCGCTGGCGACGGAGCGCGAAGCGTTGGCATCCTCGATGAGCGCCTTGTAGTCGGACTCAACTTTCTGGCGATCGGAGATGGTGGCCTGGTGATCCTGGCGGGAGGCGTTGAGGGTGTTGCGGGCTCGTTCGAGTTCGGCCGCGGCGCGGTCGTTGTCGAGGCGTGCCAGTTCCACGTTGCGAACGGCGGTGAGGCCGCGCTTGACGAGCTGTTCCTGCCGGTCGAGATTGAGGCGGGCGGCGACCAGGGTGGCCTGCGCGGCGTCAAGACCACGTTCTGCGGCGCTGATGCGTTCGGCGGCCATACTGACGCGCGACTCGGCGGCGGCCAGAGCATTCTCGCGGGAGGCTTCCAGACCAGCTATGCGGTCTCCGAGTGATCCCTGGCGTTCGCGGGCATCGGCCAGTTCGCCGCGCAGCCGCTCGATCATACCCGGGTCGTTGTCGCTGATATCGACGATGACGTCGTCCTTCCTGACTCGGGTGCCTTCATTGACATGCCAGCGGACGACACGGCCATCGACGGGGGCGGAGATGGTCTGTTGACGCTCGAGTGGGGCGAGGGCGATGCTGCGCCCACTGCCAGTGATGCTCTGCTGCCACGGCGTGAAGCCGAGCGCTACCACGAGGAGGATGAACAGGATGACCAGCAGCCAGGCGAGGCGCCGGGCCGGGGCGTAGCCAGCGACGCTGGTCATGGACGGCAGAAGGGGATAGGTCAACTTGTCGGATTTCATGCAGCCTCCTGAAGGTTGTTGGCGGACAGCTTGAGGACACGGTCACAGCAGGACATAAGGTCCTGGCGGGCGGTGACGAGGAGGAGTGTCCAGGGTGCCTCGCGGTCGAAGAGAATGTTGCGGAAGAGGTCGCGCTCTTCGGAATCCTGAATGCTGTCGAGGGCTTCGTCGATAATGAGCAGGCGTGGAGCGCCGATTATTGCGCGGGCCATCATCAGAGCCTGCTTGTGGCCCTCGGACAACGGCGCGCCTCCGGTATAGAGCATGGTATTCAGGCCGTCGGGGAGTTCCTGGATCCTCTGCCAAACGCCAACCTGATCGAGCGCTGTACGTACCTGTGCGGAGGTGAGGTTGCGGCCGACGCGGACGTTATCGAGGATGGTGCCGTGGAAGAGTTCGATGCCACGAACTAAGGCGACACCGGAGCGCAGGTCGGAGAGCCGAAGGCTACGGATATCGACGCCGTCAATTTCGACAGCGGTCCCGGGGCGGTCGATGTAGCCGGTGATGGTGTCGAGGAGCGTGCTCTTGCCGGAACCGCTGGTGCCCTGCAGGCCCAGCTTTTCGCGGGCCGGGACATCGAGCCGGAAGGTCGGGGTGCGGACCAGCAGGCGGGCGGGGCCGCTGCCAGGGGCTGCTTCTGCGCCGGAGGTTTCTTCCGGGAGGTCGGAGAGTGTGCCGAGTTTATCGAGTGAGGCCAGCAGGTCGTAGAAAGTTTCGAGGTGTTTGGAGAGTTTTGCTATGCCGACCAGGACCGCTGACACGATCAGTTCCGCGGCTACAAGCTGGCCGAGTGTGAGTTGGCGTTCGATGACGAGCATGCCACCGACACCCAGGAGGGTGGCGCTGGCGACGGCCTGGAGCAGCAGAGAGCCGCTGAACTGGCGGAGCAGGATGCGGAAGTGCTGCGAACGGTAGTTGAGGTATTCCTGCACGAGTTCGTCACAGCGCCCGGAGGCGAAGCGAGCCGGTTCGGTGGCGCGGAAGGTGGTGGTGTTGCGGGCAATCTCTTCCAGCCAGCCGACGAGCGCGTATTTGGCCTTCGATTCCTTGACTGAGGTGTAGACGGCGCCAAGGCCAAGCGGGAAGATAACGACGAGGAGGGCTACAAGCAGCACGAGGTCAAAGGCGAGCAGCCAGGGGTGATAAATGCCAAGGAGCGCCATACCTGCGATTGTCTGGGTGAAGATGCTGAGGCCGTCGACCAGGAGAGTGGCGCTGGCCTTCTGGACGGTGACAATGTCCAGGAAGCGGTTGACGACTTCCGGGCCGTTTTGCAGCCGGAGAGCGTCGGCACGGCAGTGGAGGAGGCGGTGCACCGATTCCGACGAGAGACGGACGAGGACTCGACGCTGGAGGAGCTCAACGACGTGGAAGCGGACGGTCTGGAGAATGGCCGAGATGATGAGCAGGCCCAATACCAGAAGGCTGAGGATCAGGAGGGGCTGCAACAGGGTTCCGAAGGCAACAGTGTTGACGACGGCCTGTGTGGCAACGGGAACGGCGAGGGACAGAATGCCAATCGCCAGAGAGAAAATGATGGCAACCCAAAGGTCGTTGCGCTCCAGCTGGAGGAGGGCGAACAACCTGTGGCGCGGGGTGGTCAAGGTTGGCAGGGAAGTCATTGGAGATATTGTCGGGGAAATGATGCGTTGCTGACAATCCCACTGTAGGCGAAAAGCCTACCGTTTGAAAAATAGATAAATAGAATTTGATTCATCGTTCCAGCCGATGTGTTTGGCTCGGCGGTAAAGGATCGTCAAAATCTATGTGTTATATCGGAAGTATCTGTTTGTTGGAGATGTGTCGAACGGGGTAAGGTCGTGGCATGGGTACGGTCCGGGTCACACGTTACGAACGGGACGCCGAGGTTTTGCCGGCAATTGATGAGTTTGAGCGCCTGATGGACCACGTGTCGCGGCGGGCGTATCAGTTATGGGATGAGCCTGGACGCTATTCGGGCGCGGATTTCGATGACTGGCTGGAGACCGAGCACCAGTTGCTGGGAACGCCGACGGCGGAGACCGCGGAGATGGACGGTATATGCCGGGTGACGGTGGCGCTGCCTTGCTTTATGGCCAGCGAAATTGGCATTGCTGTTGCTCCCGGTGAAATGGTGGTGCGGGCGGAATCGGTAGCCACTGCCGGGAGACCCGCTATGAAAGTGATGCGCCGGTTTCAGTTTCCCGCGCCGGTGGCGGTTTGCGACGTCAAGGCTGAGTTTACCGGGGGCTGCCTGGTGGTGACTGTGCCGAAGCGGAGTTAGATTCCCGCCCACCAGGCGTAGCCAGGGTCGGGGGAACCGGACGCGGCGGTGAACTTCTTCAGGTCATCAATGACGGTGATGCGATTGATGTATTTCACGCTCTTGTAGCCGAGCTGGCGGGGCACTCGCACGCGCAGCGGGCCTCCGGTGGCAGCGGTGAGCGCGCCTCCGTTCAGGCCCCAGGTGAGCATGGTCTGGGGATGAAGGGCGTCGTCCATGTCGATACTGTCCCACCAGTCCTTTTCGAGGGAGGAGTAGACGACGTATTTGGCCTGGGGCAGGATGCCGACTTCATTGAGGATGTAGAGCAGCGGCGTGCCGGTCCATTCGCCGATGTAGGACCAGCCTTCTTCGCAGGCGAGGTGGGTGATCTGGCTGCGGGAGGGGAAACGCTTTATATCGTCTATCGAAAGGGTGGCTGGGTGGGCAACCATGCCATCAAGCGTGAGTTTCCAGTCTGCAAAACCGCTGGCCTCGTGGGCCTTGTAGGCGGGTGTGGCGAGGGGAGGGCCGTTGACGAACGGGGCCTTCGAAATCTGGTCACGCGGGAATTCGCGGGCCATGGTGTGGCGCGTGATGAGTCGCTGTGAAGCGTAAGTGAGGGCTTCACCGGGGCCATAGATGCCGCCCGAATCCGGGGCGAGCAGACCGTATTGATCGGCAAGTTTCGCGGCAGCGACCAGGCCGGTGGCTCCAGCGGTGGCGGCCAGGCCCGTGGTGATAAGTTTGCGTCGAGTCATTGGGCGGCTCCTGAAGTGCCAGGCTGTGAAGTTCCGGTGGTGATGGCGCGGAGTCTGGTGCGAAAGCCGGCGAGCCAGACCATGGCGATGTGGAGCACCAGGAAGGCGACGAGGCCGAGGGTGAGGAAGAAGTGCAGCGTCCGGGCGGACTGTTGGCCGCCGAAGACGGTGACGATGGGCGGGAAGGCTCCCGCGAGGGATGGGGACATTGCGAGGCCGGTCCAGATGATGAGGGGGAAGCCGATGAAGATGACCGCGAGATAGGTAAGTCGCTGGAGAACGTTGTAGGTGCTGTCGCCGGGCTTTTCGAAGCGCAGGTGCCCGCGAATGACGGTGGCGATAGCGGCGAGGTTCAGGTCACCCGGCGCGGGGAGTAAGTTGCGCC
>CANIHR010000277.1 GCA_947467185.1 Bryobacterales bacterium | reverse complement strand
CGGAGAGATCGACCTCATAGATTTTGGCGTCGATCAGGACCTGACGTGGGGAGACATCCAACTGGTCGAGGAGGGTCTTGATCTGCTCGTAGACTTCCGGCGTGCTCTGTACGAGCAGAGTGTTGTCGAAGGGGTTTGGGATGATGCGCGGCATTCCCATGCCCATACCCATTCCCATGCCGCCGGCACCCATGTAGGAACCGGTCTGGTCGCCCAGGGGGGCTGCCGCTGCAGCTCCGGGAGCTGTTGCGCCTGCTGCGGGCTGGGCGAAGGCACCAAGGGGAGCAGCGCCCGGCTGGGCTCCATAGGCTCCACCATAACCACCACCGTAGCCGCCACCATAGCAGTTTGGATTGCCGTAGCCGCCACCGCCATAACCACCGCCATATTGCTGGCCGCCGTAGCCACCGCCGTACTGCTGACCGCCACCATACTGCTGGCCACCGTAGGGCGATCCGCCGTAAGGTGAACCATAGCCTGCGCCGGCGTTCGCGCCACCCAGACCACCGCCACCCGCATAGCTGCTGGCCGGGTAGCTGGAGTTACCCGGCATACCGTAAGCTCCACCATAGCCACCGCCCATCCCCATACCCATACCGCCGCCGCCGCAACCGCCGTAGAGCTGGCTGATGACGCCACCGAGGATTTCCGCACGTCCGTACTTCAGGCGATAGACATTGTTCTGGATGGAACCCGCAGTCACCTTAGGTGCGATGTCGAGCTTCGCAATCCACTTCTCGACTTCGACGAACGCGCTTGGATTCGGCGCCACTGCGAGGATCGTATTGATGCGGTCAATCGGCAGAAACTGTACAGCACCGCGATCTTTGCCACCCGAGAGCGAATAAGCTTTGAAGACCTGATCGAGTTCGCGGGCCACGTCGGTGGGGCGTCCGTTCTTCGTTTCGAAGGCACGCACGCGCTGGCCGGCGAAGGTGTCGCTGTCGAAGAGGCTGATCAGTTCCAGCGTCCGCTTCATGCTGCGGCTGTTGTCCAGAATGATGAGCAGATTCGCCGGGTCATAGCTGGTGAGCTGGCCGCCATCACCGGTGAAGGGCGCAAGGACCTTGGCCATTTCGGCGGAGGTCGCATAGCGCAGGAACACCATGTTGAGGATCAGGCGTTCGTCGTCGTTGAGCTTCGTGGGGTCGGTCTGCGTGACGGGGCTGATGGGCTGGCGTGCGATGTTGCCGATGGGCACGATGCGGTACATGTTGCCCGCCTGCACCATCGCCAGATTGTTCATGCGCAGGATGGTTTCGAAGAGCGGACGGAGGTCGAGATCACGAACCGTGCCGAAGGTGTTGACCGTGACACTGCCACCCTTGACGGACGAATCGAGAACGTAATTGATCTTGAGTTCGCGGGCCAGGGTATCGATCACTTCAATGAGCGACGCGTTATTCAGATTGAAGCCGCCAACGGGCGTGCCAACCGGAGCTGCGGGCGCGGTTTGAGCGGGTGCGGTCTGGGCCGGTGGGGTCTGTGCGGAAACGCTGCCGAGGGCGAGCGTGGCACAGAAGGCGATCGAGCGTGCGGTGGATCGTGTCATGGCGCTCCGTTACTGCTGCTTCTGGGCTTGCGCGGCCAGGATGGCGCGCTCTTCGTCGTTCAGGTCGGCCTTGTTCTTTTCCCACTTAGTAGGGCCAAACGGGGACTGGCGTTCGAAGCGGACTTTGTCGCCCACCTCGACGGCCTTCACGAACTGGCCGACGGGGGCGCTGGCAAAGGCAGAACCGGTGGCGGCGGTGTCTTCAATCTTCGAAATGCCAAACGGAGTCTTCGAGAAGATCCACTTCTTGCCGGCCTTGTCGGCCCAGGCATAAGTGCCATCGGGATTGGGCGTGGCGTCCTTCGGGATGACGAGCGGTACCACGACGGGGGCCGGCTTCACCACAGCTTTAGAGGCCGCTTTTTTTGCAGGGGCGGGCTTTGCGGCAGCAGGTGCCGTCTGGCTGAAGGCCGGAACGGCGAGAAGGACGGCGAAGGCGAGAAGCTTTTTCATGATTAGGCTCACTTGTTACTTCACCCAGCGGCAGACTGTGCCGAAGGGGCTGGGGGTTAAGACTTTGCGGAAACCGTCAGCGACAGTTCCGGCGGGAGAGTTTTCACCTGGACGGCAGGCGCGCGTAGTTTCGGTGAGGGTAATGCCGACCCTGGGGTCGAGGTTGGGTTCGACGGGTTTGGTCGGGGCGGCAGCCATCTGTTGCGTGGGCGGCGGCGGAGGCGGATTGTTGTTACCACCACCACCTCCGGCGGGCTGCGGATTCGAGCGGTCCACCAACTCGTCAATGCGTTTGGCGATTTCCTTGCCGTTCCACTCGAACTTAATGTTCTGGGTATCGAGGGCCAGGACTTTGAATTCACCGATGGTGTCACCGGCGCGGACACCCTTGCTCTGGTCACCTGGCTTTTCGGCCATGATGGCCTTCGCGCCGCTGGGCAGGCCCATCACGCCGTAGACGACTGGGAGACGCGGCATCGGCTTGGGGACTTCTTTCTTTTCCGGCTCGATGATGACGGTCGGGTTGCGGTCGCTGGAGAAAAGGTTCTTCTCGGCGACCTGCGCGAACTGGGCGGGTGTTGCGGTTTCGGGCTTCGGCGCGGGGGCGGCGGGCGCCACCGTGACGGGCTTGATGCGGACGTTGAGGTTCGCTTTGCGTTCGGCTTCGGCCTGTTTCCAGCTGTTGTTGACCTGCCAGCCAACATAGCCGATGCCACCGGCCAGCAACAGGTTCAGGGCGATCAGTTTCGTCTTCAAAATGCCCCCAAACCTTTCTTCTCCGGCACCAGTTTCTTCGGTGCGACTCCGGCCAGCACCATGCGCACTGCCATCATCTTGGTCTTCGGGTTATTGCTGGTGATGCGCTCTTCGGAAGGCACGATCAGCTCGGGCTGCTTCGAAAGATCGGCGAGGAAATTGACCAGCTGTTCCACGTGGCATTCGAACGAGATGGTGGTGTAGACCAGGCCGTATTCGCCCATGATTTTCGGTGCGCCGAAGTCACCGCCACGGACATCCACTTCGTTGGCTTTGCCGACGCGGCGTGCGATCTCCAGAAGCAGGGCCTGTGCCTGAGGCGCGGTGTCGGCCTGGAGGATGCCGCGTTCGCGATCCGCGAGGTCCGACGTCGCCTGTTTAAAGGCAGCTTCGCGAACCGGTGTGGTGGCGATGAGCTGGCGCATGCGAGCCGCGCGGGTCCGGGCGAGCGAGATGTCACCGGCTTCGGAACTGCCGCCTGCGGGAGCCGCAGTTTCATCGGGCAGGGCGAAGCGCAGAACGATAGCAATCAAGACAGCCGGCACGATCAGCATCAGCAGGCGACGTTCGCGGGGAGAGATGTTCATGGCGTGGTCCTCCCGGTGCGGTTGCGTCGCATGGTCTTGATGCGGAACTGTTCCACCGTTGTACTGCGCGTGACCGAGAGCGCGAACTCGGAGTTCTGGAAGAGTGGAGAAGTATCGAGGACTTTCAGAAGCGGTGCGGCCTGGTCGGCTTCGCCCGCGATGACGACGGAATCGGGGAAGATCTCGATGGTGTTGGTCCAGACCTGCGGCGGCAGGATGCGCGTGAGTTCCGCCAGGATTTCGAGGTCAGCCTGCGGCCGGCGGCGGATATCGTCGAGCTGCGCAACGCGGGCTTTCACGGCGGTGGTGCGCTGTTCCAGCTCCTGCGCGTGACGGGCGGCGGGATCGAGGCGGCGAATCTCGCTGTTGAGGGCCGAAAGATAGTTACTGCGTTCGAGGGCAGGGAAGACCACAAACGCGACCAGCAGCCCGATTACGAACAGTCCGGCGAGGATGCCGGTGACCAGATACTGGCGGCGCGCGTTCGAAGCCCGGCGCTCTTTCGGGATTAAGTTCGCGAGGTTGGTGGTGAAGGGCGCGGAGGCTCCGAGTGCGGCGGCCCAGGCGAGCGCGGGGTAATCCTGCGCACAGGGCGGCAGGGGCGCGGGCAGGGCATCGCGAAGTTGCTGTGCGGGCACGTCGGCCGGGATGCGAAGTTCCGCACGGGCGACGGCGATGGCTCGTTCCTGCGGCAGCGCGAGGTCGGCTGAGAAGAGGGCTCGGGCCTCGCTTTCGCCGTAGATTTCCGTGCGTCCCTGGGGACTGGTGGAGCAGAGAAGAAGCGAAGCGGGCGGGGCGTTCCAGACACGTAACGCCGCGTGGAGGGTGGCCGAGGAGAGAGTGGCGGCCGCCATCGGTATGCCCGCTTCGGCAAAAAGCGTCTCCCAGAAATCGAGTGACGCCTTGCGAACTATGCCGACGAGAATGGTGTCCTGGCGGGCGCGCAGCCACGACCAGGCGACATCTTCATCGCCGTAAGGGTGAAGTGTTTCCAGTTGCAGTTCCATGGCGGCGGGAACTTCTTTGTCAGGCACGCCAGGAAGGTTAATGGTGCGCACGATGACTTCTTCGCGCGGCAGCACAAGCGTCGCGGCCAGATGCGGCTCGCCCGAGGCTGCGAGGAATTGTGTGACTTCGGCACCCCACTCGGCAGCGGGGCGCTGACGGAAATTGCGGATCGTTGTGGTGCCGACCAGACGAGGTCCGGCGGCGCGGGAGCGGGCGATTGCGACTTCCAGCGAATCGCCGTTCACGCTGATGCCGAGGCCGGTGCCGAAGATGAGCCAGCTGCGCGCGGTGCTCGGCGCGGGTGTGGCAGGGGAGACCAAAGCTTCGGGCATCACGAGATCAGCCACGGTCAAACCACCTGACGATTTCGAAGCCCGGCGCCTTACCCAGCTTGTTGCCCGGTTCGAAGTACTTGGCGAGCGCGGAGACGCTGCGGCGGAGGTCAGAGAGTTTGCCATCCGCCTGGCGAACGCGGGCGGTGGCGCGGAACGTCACCATGCCGTTGCCGCCGAAGCCGAGACGGCTGCCGGCGCGGCCCAGAGTCTGCTGCAGCGGGGCAAGTTCGCGATAGTCGCTGAAGGGACGGAGATTGCGGCGGGTCACGATGGCGTCGGCGTCCTGCCGGGTGAGGCCGATGGCCACCATAGTTTCAGGACGCGCGAAGTTGATGTCGAGGATGCCACCATTGCTGGCGGCGGAGATGCAGTCGCGCAGCCCGGCACGGGAGCCATCCAGGGATGTTCCGTAGTAAAGGTCGGGTGTGATTCCGCGTACCAGCAGCATTTCCTCGTTCTCTTTGAATGACGCGTGCCTGGCGGTAAAAGACGGAACGCGGGACAAATAATATCCCTCGAAGAGGCCGGGGCGTTCCACGGTTGCGGCTGACCTCCAGTCAACGATGGCGGCGGCGATTTCGGTGGCGTGGTCTTCGGGTTCCCCAAGGGTGATGAGGAGCCGCAGGATCTCTTCGGGCGAGGCGGTATTCAGGCTCAGTCGCGCCGCCTCCGGAATCATGTCGACGTGGACCTGGCCCGCAGGGAAAGTGAAGTCATAGCCGCTGGTGAACGGCTTGTAGTAGTCGCCGCCCCACTGCCGGTACATCAGGGCGCGGTCGATGGCACCGCGCGCGAGGAAGACCGCTTTCACGTCCTCCACGTTGGTCCCGGCGCGTTCCGTTTCGCCACGCACGTTGTGGGCGACCGCGACACCGATGGCGGAGAGTGCGGCGGTGAGCCAGAGGACGGTGAGGAGCGCGGAGCCCCGCTGGTATGAGTTAGTTGCCATCGACGTAGGTGGACATGGTGTCGCGGGTCAGGTGCATGGGGACAGTGATGGTGGTGACGTGGAGCTCGGCGGCGGAGGTGCTGAGCGGCGCCATCTCAATACGAATGCCGAGGGGAAGGAATTGCCCGTTCACCCAGTCGGGACGCCAGCGGCGGAAGGGCGGCGCAGGCAGGGCTTCCAGAAAGGAGAAGCGGCAGTACGCGAGGCGGTCGGCCAGAATGAACGATTCCGGCCCGGGCAGGACGGGCGCGAACAGAATGTTACGGACCCCGGTCTGCGGATTCTGCTCCACGTTGGTCACCATGAGGCCTGCCTGCAGCGGGCCCGTCCATGGCTGCTCGTTGACGATGAGGCGGACGCCCATGCCCTTATCCCCGGGGATGACGTGGAAGGCGGCGATCTGTGCCCGGCCACGGCTGCTGTCCTGGAGAGAATAGGAGGTGACGAAACGCATGGTCTGCTGTTCGAACTGGACGAACGGGATGAGGTTGGGACGGTCGGGAAATGGTCGCCAGTCGGCCTGCGTGGCGATGAAGCCGCCCAGCTGATTCTCGATGAGCTTCTGGGAATTCACGACGCGGCGGTTGCGGACCAGATGGGCGTCGGTCTTGTCCATCGTGTTGAGTGCGATGCGCATGGCGACGAGCACGCCAACGGATAACAGGCTCAGCAGCGAGACCGCGATCAGAATCTCAATGAGCGTGACACCGGCTTGCGGCTTCAGGCGCTTCATGGCTGTTGCACCGGGATTCGCGTGGGTCGGTACGCGTCCACGCGCAGTGTGCGGCGGTCGCCGTGTTCGGGCTTCCACCAGACTTCGAGAGCAACTTCCTGGAGAATGAGCGATCCGGGGCCGGAGTTGGGTTGGCCTTCGAATGGACGTGTGATGGCACGCCAGCCGGTGAGTTCACCCTGCACTTGCGGGCCTTCGAAGCTGCCTTCCACGGACCCGGCGAGCGGCAGCTGTGCGTCGAGCAAAAGCTCGTTCATTTTGTTGCGTGCCAGCATGGCAGCGCGGTCGTGCTCGGCCAGGCGTGAGGCGTTGCGAACGGATTGTGAGAGACCGACCAAAAGAGTGGTGACGGCGATGCCCATGATGAGCGTCGCGACGAGAACTTCGAGGAGGCTGAAGCCAGCGCGCTTACTCACTTCGCGTCTCCTCACTTCGCATCCTCCACGCGGTCGATCTGCGGGACTGCCGTGACGGGGTCAATGCGAATGCGGCGGCGTGCGTTTTTCTCGTTCTTCAGCACGATGGAAATTCGGGGGAATGCACCACCTGGGTAGACGAAGAAGCGGCTGAGTTCCTGCGCATCGATGGTGATGCCGGCGGGGAATACCAGTTCGCTGGCGGGTTTTTCACCCGAGGCGGCGGTGAAGACAGCGAGGCGGTTCTTTGCCGGATCAATGACAATGGCGGCGGCCTGCTCGCGGCGCTCCACTCGGTTCAGCGAACTGGTGAAAAAGCTGGCGACATCACCCGCAGAAGAACTGAGGCGGACGCCCGCCAGACCCGCTGTCAACGACGGGAACGAGACGCTCGCGATGGCCGCGATGATCG
>CANIHR010000276.1 GCA_947467185.1 Bryobacterales bacterium | reverse complement strand
CTTCAATTTTATGAATACGCCGGGATATGATCCACCATCGCTCGCCGGGCTGGCGGCGGGTGGCTGCAATCTGATTGTGTTCACGACGGGGCGCGGGTCGGCGATTGGGTTCCCGACAGTGCCGGTAATCAAGGTGGCGAGCAATACACCGATGTTCCGCCGGATGCCGGACAATATGGACATCAACGCGGGGACGATTGCGGATGGCGACCGGACAGTACAGCAGGTGGGTAAAGAGATATTTGACCTGATGCTGCGGGTCGCGTCGGGCGAGAGAACGAAGGCCGAGATTCTGGGGCACCACGAGTTTGTGCCGTGGCGTATTGGGCCGGTGCTGTAGGCAGGCGGGACAGAGGAAAAGAACAGATGATACGCAAGATTGGTTTACTGGTGGCCGCGGTGGCCGTGACGATGTTCGCGCAGGCTCCGAAGGCGGCCGCACCGAAGACTGCGACAGCTGCAGCTCCGGCTGCGGCGGCCAAAAAGTCGGCCCTGAATAAGACCGATATGGAGGTCTATCTGCGGCATCTGTTCGTGTGGCCGCCTCCCATTGTGCTGACGATCAGCGATCCGGCAAAGGGGCCGATGCCGGGGTATTACGAGGTCAAGGTCCAGGGTACAAACGGCGCGCAGATGCAGAACGAGACTTTCTTTGTCTCATTTGACGGCCAGCGGATCATACGGGGCGTGGTTTACGACGTGGCGAAGAATCCGTTTCAGGTGGAGAACGAGAAGCTGAAGACGGCCGGTCGTCCGGCATTCGGGACAGCGGGGGCTCCGGTGGTGATCGCGGAGTTCAGCGATTTCCAGTGCCCGTACTGCCGGGAAGAGGCGAAGACGATTCGGGAGAATCTGCTGAAGGCGTATCCGACGGAAGCTCGGGTATATTTTTTCGATTACCCACTGGAACAGATTCATCCTTGGGCGAAGCCGGCGGCGATGGCGGGGCGGTGCGTGTTCAAGCAGAGCACGACGGCGTTCTGGGATTATCACGACTACATGTTTGAGCACCAGGCGGACATCACCGCCGATAACATGCAGGCGAAGGTTCTGGAGTTTGCGAAGGGCGTGAAGGATCTGGATGGTGAAAAGCTAAAGGGCTGCATGGTTTCAAAGGAGACCGAGCAGGAAGTCAATGCCAGCGTGGCGATCGGGCAGTCACTGGGTGTGAACCAGACTCCGACGGTATTTGTGAACGGCCGGAAACTGGGCGGCGCGACGGCGTGGGCGGATCTGAAGTTCGTGATCGACTACGAAATTGGGTATCAGAAGACGGCGAAGAATGCCGGTGAAGATTGCGGTTGCGATGTAAGACTGCCGGAATTTGGCGGAGCGTCGAGTGCGACGACCCCGGGAAAGCTGAAGTAAGCGATGAAGACGCCCCTGGTTTTGATTGGCCTTGCTGTTACGGGCCTGGCTTTTGGTCAGAGTTTTGATGCTGGCCGGTATGTGGATCACATTAAGTTTTTGGCTTCGGATGACATGAAGGGGAGGGCGACGGGGTCGCCGGAACTGGAGCGGGCCGGACAGTATGTTGTGGACCACTTTAAGGCACTTGGGTTGAAACCGGTGCCCGGGGCGAAGGGGTATCTGCAGCCGTTTCAGGTGACGACCAGCGCGAAGATCGGGCGCGAAAACCATCTGGATATAACGGCGGGAACGGCGGCGACGGCATTTGCGGCGCTGAAGGACTTCCAGCCGCTGAACTTTTCGTCAAGCGGGAAGGCGTCGGGTGGGCTGGTGTTCGCGGGGTATGGGATTACCGCTCCGGAGTACAGCTACGACGACTATGCCGGGATCGATGCGAAAGGGAAGTTCGTGGTGGTCCTGGCGCATGAGCCGCAGGAACTGGACGAGAAGAGCGTGTTCCTGGGGAAGGCTTATACGGACCACTCGCGGATGTACGCCAAGGCTTCGAATGCGAAGGCGCATGGGGCGAAGGGTGTGATCGTGGTGCAGGATCGCCTGAATCATAAGGAAGACGGCGAGAAACTGGTGGCGTTTGGGGCGACAGATGGTCCGCCGGATGCGGGGATTCTGGCCCTTCAGATGTTGCCGGAGTCGGTTGGCGGACTGTTCGCTGCGGCGGGAAAGAAACTGGACGACCTGGTGACAGGCATTGATGGAGATCTAAAGCCGCGATCGTTTGAGTTTCAGGGCATTGAGGTTCGGGAACAGGTGGAGATTGAGCGGGCCACGAAGACGGTGAATAACGTGGTGGCGTATCTGCCGGGCGAGACGGACGAGTACGTAATTATTGGCGCGCATTACGACCATTTGGGGCTGGGTGAGCAGTTTTCGATGGCTCCATCGCTGGCGGGGACAGTGCACCACGGGGCGGACGACAATGCTTCGGGGACGGCGGCGGTGCTGGAACTGGCGAAGTATTTCGCGGGGAAAAAGTTGAAGCGCGGGATTCTGTTCCTGACGTTTGCAGGTGAGGAACTGGGGTTGCTGGGTTCGAGCTATTACGCGAACCACCCCGAGATGCCGCTGGCGAAAGCTGTGACGATGATCAATCTGGACATGGTGGGCCGGGTGCGCGATGGCAAGCTCTTTGTAGGCGGCGCGGGTACAGGAACGACGCTGCGGGCCTCGCTGGATGAGATTATTCCGAAGCATCCGCTGAAGGTGGATTATTCGGATAACAGCGGGTACGGATCGAGCGACCATACGTCGTTCACGGTGAAGCAGGTTCCGGTGCTGTTCTTCTTTAGCGGGCTGCATGGGGATTATCACAAGCCGAGCGACACGTGGGACAAGATTGACGGGCCGAATTCGGTGGAGGTACTGAAACTGGTCTCCGAGATCGCCGAGAAGCTGGATGCAGCTCCGGAGCGCCCGAAGTTCGTGCGCGTGGAGCCGAAGGTGGATCCGCGGCAGGGTGCTCCGAGCAGCAGTTCGGGTGGCGGGTATGGGCCGGCTTTTGGCAGCATTCCGGATTTTGCAGAACCTCCGAAGGGCGTGCGATTTGCGGATGTGAAGGAGGGGTCGCCTGCCGCTCTGGCAGGTTTGAAGGCCGGCGACATTATGATCACATTCGGCGACAAGGACATCGCGAATCTGTATGACTTCACGTTTGCGCTGCGCTCCCACAAGGCGGGGGACGAAGTACTGGTGGAGGTTCTGCGGGGCGACAAGAAGCTTGCGGTAAAGGTGAAGCTGACGGAGCGGAAATAGTACTTCAAAACGAGCTACACTTTTAAGCGGAAAGTACCGATAGTATTACTGTCAGGTACATGGAAGGAGCCGTCCCCCACCGTTGACGCCCACAGAGAGATTTACGCAAACCCTGGCGAAGGTGCTGCCTCCGCTGATCCTTCATCCATTTGGAGGCGGTAGTTCTGTTGACGAGTTGATGGAGGGGTCCCGCGCGACGCTGGCGCTGGAGGGACTGCTGGAGTCGGATGCACAGGCTGGCGACGATAAGTATGAGTTGCAGCGCCGGATACTGGTTGGGCGGTACCAGGAGATCCGAATGCTGTTGTTTCTGGGGAAAGATATTTCCCGGTGGCTACAGCAGTGTGTGGATTTTGCGAAGCGCTCGGAGGGTGTGAATCCACGGTTATCAGAGCAGAGTTTTGCTTCGTTGATTGTGGAAGAGCCACCTCTGAACGTAAGACAGAAGCTGGAGAAGTGGGGTGTTTCGGATCGTCGTGCGGTGTTTTCGCGGGCGATTGGGATCTACAGCATTTTCTCGGAGCCTCCGCCGATTTCCTCTCTGGCGCCGACGTTTTTGAATCACTATCACCGGTATGCGGATCACGCATACATCTGTTTCCAGCATTTGCGTCCGTTTGAGAGCGTGGTGGGGAGTGACTTCGAGTTTGAGTTGTACGCTTCGGAGGAATACTCACGGCTGTTATCGGAGCAGTGGGAACAGAGCTAACTTATTGAATTAACTCGATTGATATAATTCACCTCATGCCTCTTCCCCAGATGCTTCTCGTGAAGCAGAATTTCCCGGATCGCGCACTGGCCGATATCCCGGGAACCGTGACTCAGGAACTTCAGGATGCCGGGTTTGGCTCGGGACTTGCGCCCGGGGCCACCGTTGCGATCGGCGTGGGTAGCCGGGGCATTTCCAACATCGCCATGATTGTGAAGGCGGTGGTGGCGTACTGGAAGGCGAAGGGCATGAACCCGTTCATCTTCCCAGCGATGGGTAGCCATGGTGCTGCCACAGCGGAAGGCCAGGCGGACGTGCTGGCGCACTACGGCATCACGGAAGCGACGATGGGCTGCCCGGTTAAGAGTTCGCTGGAAGTGATCTCGCTGGGCAAGACGCCGGAAGGTATTGAGGCCTTCCTCGACAAGCATGCTTCGGGGGCGGACGGCATCATGCTGGTGGGCCGCGTGAAGCAGCACACCGATTTCGAAGGCAAGATCGAGAGCGGGCTGTTCAAGATGATGGCCATCGGCCTGGGCAAGTGGGCCGGCGCGAAGAACTATCACACGCACGCTTACAAGCTGGGCATGGAGACGGTCATCCGCAGCGTGGGCCGACAGGTGCTGGGGTCGGGTAAGATCCTGGGCGGCATGGCCATTCTGGAAGATGCTTACCACAACACGGCGAAGCTGTCGGCGGTGCCAGTGGGCCGGATGCTGGAGATGGAAGAAGAGCTTCTGGAAATCTGCAAGAGCTGGGCTCCTTCTCTGCCGTGCGATCTCGACATCATCATGATCAACGAGATTGGCAAGCAGATCAGCGGCGCAGGCATGGACACGAAGGTGGTGAATCGCGGCACGGCGGGCGAGTACAACCCGTGGCGCAACACACCGAAGATTGAACGGATTTATCTGCGTGGCCTGAGTTCGCTGAGCTACGGCAACGGCGTGGGGTTTGGCCTGGCGGACGTGGTGCATGATCGGTTGCTGGCGAAATTGGATCCGACACCGACCTGGATCAACGCGCTGACGGCTTCGACGCCGGGCGCCGCGAAGACTCCGATCCACTGGTCAACCGATAAGGAATGTCTGGAGCGGATCGCGCTCACGGTGGGTCAGCATGACATTGCGAATGTCCGCCTGGGCTGGATTCACAACACTCTGGAACTGGGCCTGCTGGGTCTGAGCGCGAATCTGCGTCCGGTGATTGAGGCGAATCCGCGGCTGGAGATTCTTGAGGGCGAGCATGAACTGCCGTTCGATGCGGACGGAAATCTGCCGTTTGACGTGTTTGTAAAGGACACGGCTGGCGCTCACTAACGGGGTCTGAGTTTTCCATTTTCAGGTGATCTTACGCCGCCATCAACTGGAGAAGTCCGGTTGATGGCGGTTTCTGCTATATGCTGATCCGGCCGCTGACAACTACCGATATTCCCGCCGCGTTCGCGATTTCGTGCGCCGCGGGATGGAACCAGACGGAGACGGACTGGGCGATGATGATCCGGCTGAATCCGGAGACATGTTTCGGGATGGAGTGCGAGGGAGAACTGGCGGCGACGGCCGTCCTGACGTGTTACGGGCAGCGGTTGGCCTGGGTCGGGATGGTTCTGACAGCGGAGCGGTTTCAGAGGCGGGGTTTCGCGCGAGCGCTGCTGGAGCGGGTGCTGCTGGAGGCGGATGTGCGGGGGATTCGGACCGTGAAACTGGACGCGACGGAGCAGGGTGAGCCGATTTATGCGCGCCTGGGGTTCGTGGCGGAGCAGAGGGTGGAGCGGTGCCTGGGCAGGGGTGGTGGCGCAGGTGCGGAATTGACAGGAGTACCGGGGGACCTGGATGCCCGGGCGTTCGGGGCGGATCGGAGCGCACTGGTGCGGAATTTGGGATCGGCACTGGTCTGCGAGGGTGGGTTCGTTCAACGGCGCGCCGGAGTGCGAGCTCGATATCTGGGGCCTTGTGTGGCGGAGGATGTTGCCGCAGCAGGTCGCCTGGTTCGCGCAGCGCTCGCGACGGATGCGGGGCTATGGTTCTGGGATGTATTTGCAGAGCACCGGGACGCAGTTGCGCTGGCGTCGGAATCAGGTTTTGCGCCAGTTCGGAGGCTGATGCGGATGTATCGGGGCAAGCCGTTGCGGGGTGAAGAATCGCTGGTCTACGGCCTTGCCGGTTTTGAGTTCGGTTAAATGGTGGACGAGATGATGAATACCCTGAGTGAACTGGAAGAACGGCTGTCGCGGCCTTGCGAAGCGGATCTGGCGGCGGTCACCGGGCTGGCGGGTTCGCTGCTGATTCTGGGGGTGGGCGGAAAGATGGGGCCGAGCCTGGCTCGTCTGGCTCGCCGGGCAGCGGATGCAGCGGGGGTACCGCTGCATATTCGGGCGGTGGCTCGATTCAGTGACCTGGAGGTTCGGCGGCAACTGGCGTCTGAGGGAATCGAAACGATTTCCTGCGACTTGCTGGAACCAGGGGCGTTGGAGTCCCTGGCGGATGCGCCGAACGTGATCTTCATGGCGGCGCGGAAGTTCGGCACGACGGGCGAGGCTCATCTGACATGGGCGATGAATACGTATCTTCCCGGGCGGGTGGCGGAACGGTTCCGTCAATCTCGCATTGTGGCGTTTTCGACGGGGAATGTGTATCCGCTGCGGCACGTTAAGGAAGGCGGCGCCACCGAGGAAACACCGACGGGGCCAGTGGGTGAGTATGCGCAGTCGGCTCTGGGGCGGGAGCGAATGTTCGAGTATGGTTCAGCGAAGTGGGGGACCCGGACGGCCATTCTGCGGCTGAACTACGCGGTAGAGATGCGGTATGGAGTGCTGGTGGACATTGGGCGGGCGGTTTATGAGGGGCGTCCGGTGGATGTGCGGATGGGATTTGTGAATGTGATCTGGCAGGGGGATGCGAATTCGATGTGCCTGCGGTCGTTCGCGCATTGCAGTTCCCCGCCCTGCGTTTTGAATATTACGGGACCGGAAACGCTGCGGGTTCGGGAGATTGCCGCGGAATTTGGGCGGCTGTTTGGCGTTGCGCCACAGTTTTTCGGCGAAGAAGCTGGCGTGGCTTTGCTGAATGATGCCTCTAAGTCACACGGGTTGTTTGGGAAGCCGAGTGTGGCGGTGAACCAGGTTATTGAATGGTCGGCACACTGGATTGCGCAGGGTGGGCGGGTTTTGAATAAGCCGACGCACTTCGAAGTCCAGGATGGCAAGTTTTGACGAACGTTCGGGAGCGGTTGCTGGGCGGGCTGGTGATTCCGGCGCATCCGCTGGCGCTGACGGCGGAGCGGAAGCTGGATGAACGCCGGCAGCGGGCTCTGTCCCGCTATTACCTGGCGGCAGGCGCGGGTGGCTTGGCGGTGGGTGTGCACACGACTCAATTCG
>CANIHR010000275.1 GCA_947467185.1 Bryobacterales bacterium | reverse complement strand
GTTCGCGTCGACGCCGCTGGTGCAGCTGGTGACGGGGTCGCTGCTGGTGGAGAATGTGCAGGCGAGCCTGATTCTGGGGGCGGTGCTGGCGCTGGTGGCGTTCCGGGAGCGGGGCGAGGCTGGATTGTTGCGGCTGACTGCGCTGCTGGTTGGGTCGGCGCTGGCGACGAAGGTGGGGTCGGTTGCGTTTGTGGCTCCGGTGCTGGTTTGCGCGGGGTGGGAGATGCGGCGGTGGCGGGTTTCCGTGGTGCATCTGTGGCCGGTGGTGACGGGTTTTTTGCCGTTTGCATACGCGTGGGCGGTGACGGGGAATCCGATTTTTCCGTTTTCGAACAATGTGTTCAAGAGCCCGTACTTTGATACGCATCAGCCGCTGGTGAACTGGCTGTACACGATTCCGCTGACGGGTCAGGTTTTGTGGCAGTTGCTGCTGGAGACGCACCGGTATCTGGAGGGGCGGAACGGGGCGATGGGCGTGGCGTTTCCGGTGCTGCTGGCGGTGGGGTGTTTGTTGCTGCGTCGCGGGCTGCCGTATGTGGTGCGGGTGGCTGCGGTGGTGGCGGTGGTCGGGTGTTTCTTCGTGCTGCGGAACAGCGCGTATCTGCGGTACACGTATCCGGCGTTGCCACTGGTGTTTGTGGCGGTGGCGTTTGCGCTGCAACTGGTGTCGGAGGATCGGCGGCTGTTTCGGGGTCTGCTGGCGACTCTGGTGGTGATGCTGGGTGTGAACATTTATCTGCTGCCTTCTTCGGGCTGGTATCACGGCGGGTTCTTTTTGAATCCGTTTGTGCCGCGTGAGGCGGAGGAGCAGATTCTGGTGGGGAATCCGACGCGGAAGATTGTCGAGTATTTGAACCAGAAGCATGACGGGGCTCCGGTGGCGTTCTTTGGGAGTGCGGATATTGCGGGGTTGCGGGGGAAGGCGTGGCAGACGGGGTGGCATACCGAGCGGTATGCGATGCGCGTGATCGGGAGTTTTTCCGAGGCGGCGTATGGGAAAGTGGCGCGGGAGTACGGGATTTCGCTGTTTCTGGCTCCGGTTGCGTGGACGCAGGGGACGGACGGCGAGGTCGTGGGGCGGTTTCTGCGGCAGTATACGGAGACGGAGTACACGTATGGCCTGATGGAACTGCGGCGGCTGGTGCCGGGGGCTCAGGAGCGGGCGGAAGAGGCGGCGAAGCAGGAGGAGGCCAGGCAGTTTGCGGGTGGACGGGGTCCGGCGTGCGAGGCGAGTCTGGTGGATGATGCTTCGGGGCGGATTCAGTTTGCCGGGGAGTGGCAGAAGGTGGCTGGTTTCGGGGAGGCTTGCGGGGTGGGGACGCTGACGTTTACGGCGGCGAAGGGCGCGGAGGCGTCGTTTGCGTTTGAGGGGACGGCGGTGGACTGGGTGTTCACGAAGGCGAATAATCGGGGGCTTGCCGAGGTTTGGATTGACGGCAAGAGCCGGGGCCGCGTGGATTTATTTGCGCCGTGTTTGAAGGAGGAGCCGGGGTGCCATGGGATTGTCTGGCATTCGCGGGTGAGCTTTGATGGGCTGGCGGCGGGGCCGCATGTTTTGAAGGTGCGGGTGCTGGGGGAGAAGCGTCCGGAGGCGCTGGATTCACAGGTGGATGTGGATGGGTTTGTGGTTCGGTAGGGTCCAGGCGAGGGCTTCGCAGAGGTCCTTGAAGCATTGCTCGCAGATCCAGGCATAGGGGCGGGTCGTGGTCACGTAGCCGGTGTGCTGGATTCCGGGCGCGTCCCATTCGGCGAATTTGGCCCAGCAGCAGGAGCAGTGGGCGTGGTCGGAGTCCTGGGTGGTTTGCCAGGGTTGCTGGCGGAGGGGGGCTCCGGCGAGGTGCTGGCCGTTTTCAATACGCCATTGCTTGTAGGGATCCACGGGATTTAAGCCTGTGCCGTGAGTCTGGCTAATTCGGAGGTTGCCATTGCCTTCAGCGCATCCGTGCCGTTGCGGGCGGTGTACCAGAGTAGCGAACCGTCTACGCCGTCATATTCATGGCGGTAGATGTTGCCAGCGGCGGCTACGGCGGTCCAGTCGATGTTTGGGTAGCGATCCTTCATGTCCGGCGGCAAGCGACGGGTTGCTTCGTAGATGATCTCGAGGGCGCGAACGACGGCGTAGACGGTCCGGGTGTCTTCCATGAAGGCCCCGTAGGCCAGACCGGCGGTGAACTCCGCCACCAGGTCGATGTTCTGGATGATGTCCTGGAGACGCTGGGCGGGATTCTTTGAAGGCATAGTCGCCTAGAATGCGTCGATTGCGTCGTTCAGGATGTTGTCCCGGAGCAGTGGCTTCAGGGTGGCGCGATTGACGACGTCGGTCGCGTGGCCAAGAAGATCTGCGATATGGAGCTTGATTCGGGAGTATTCGAAGATTCCCATCGGGTGGTTTCGGTCGAGATCGATCAGGACGTCAATGTCACTCTCGCTGGTGGCCTCACCCCGGGCGACGGAACCAAACACAGCCGCGTGCCGAACTCCGAGCGCGCGCAGTTCTGACTCGTGAGTACGGAGGGTTTTCAGCGTGCCTTCGAGGACGGAGTTCATGGCCCTGTCGATGAGTCTAGCAAAAGTTGCGGTGTCTCAGTTATTCCGGTAGTTGGCGGATTTGGCTTCCCAGGGGCCTTGAAAGACGGTGATTCCGGGTTTGGTGGCTTTCAGGGCGGCGGCTCCCTTTTCGGTTACGGCGGTGCCCTGCAGGTCGGCTTCTTTTAGTGACTTGAGGGCGGTAAGGGCGGGGATGGAGTCGTCTCCGATTCGGTTGCAGCCCTGGAGTTTGAGGCGTTCCAGTTTGCTGAGGGCCTTCATCTTTTCCACCCACTTCGGGGTGACGCTGAGGAGGCTGATCTCTCCGAACTTTGCTCCTTCAATTCCGACCCCGATGGCGACGCAGGCGAAGCGGAGTTCGCGGAGTTCGGCGAGGGTCAGGACGGCTTCGAGACCGACTTCGGTCATGGCGATGGTCCAGACATTTTTGTCGGTGCCCTGACGTCCGCTGAGGTCGAGATATGTGAGGCCGGGCATCTGGCGGAGGGCCTGGAGACCGGCGTCCCCGAGTTCGTTACCGCCCATGGTCAGTTCCTTCAGTTTGGTGAGCTGGGTGAGGCGTTCGAGGCCGACGTCCGTCATCAGCGTGGAGCCGACGTTGAGCGCTTCGAGGTTGGTGAGGCTGGCAATGTGTTCAAGGCCGGTATCGCCGACTTTGGTGCCGTGGACGTTGAGGCGGCGGAGCTTCTTCCAGTCCTTGATAGCAGCGATGCCTTCGTCGGTGATGTATTCGGTGAAGTAGAGGTTGAGGTCCGTCACGCCGGGGAGGGACTTGATTTCGGACATGCCCTGGTCGGTGATGTGGGTGAGCGAGAGGTCGAGGACGGTGAGGTCGGGCAGTTCGGTGAGGCGGCCGAGGTCGGTGTCGGAGACCCAGGAGCCGCGGAGGATGACGGCGGTGACGCGGCCTTTGGCGTCGCGGACGGTTACGCCGCCGAGGTCTTCGATCCACTGGGTGTCGCCGGGCTTCCGGGTGGCGGACAGAGCCAGGGTGGCGCAGGTGAGGGCGATGAGAATTGTGCGCATGTTACTTGCTCCTCCGGATGGGCAGAGATGAGTCGCGATCGAAGATGATTTTGCAGTCGGGGAGGGCTGCTTTGACGGGCGCGAGGCCCTTTTCTGTGATCAGCGTGTGGTAGAGATTGAGGGACTTCAGGGTGGTGATGTTGGCGAGCGTGGCGGCTCCGACGTCGGTCACGTTGGTGGTGTCGAGCGAGAGTTCGCGGAGGCGGGGCAAGCCGCGGAGAGCTTCGAGACCCTTGTCATCCACGTTGGTGTAGTCGAGCTTGACGACCTGCAGGTTCTTGAGGGCGGCGAGGGCGGTGGCACCGGCTCCGGTGGTGCGGGTTCGGAAGAGTTCGATGCGTTCGAGCTGCTGGAGGGGGAGGAGCGCGGCGAGGCCTTCATCGGTGAAACGAGCGAAATTGAGGTAGAGTTCGCGGAGGGTTTTGAGGTTGGCGACCTGCTTCAGGCCATCGTCGGAAACTTCGGTGCTGTTGAGTTCGAGGCGTTCGAGTTTGTTGAGTTTCGCGAGGCTGGAGAGAGCGGAATCGCTGATCTCCAGGTAGCTGAGACGGAGGGTGGTGAGGCTGGTCAGAGTGCCGACTTCGGCGAGACCGGCGTCATCGAGACGGGAGCGGGAAAGGTCGAGGGATTTCAGGTGCTGGAGCTTGCCGAGGCCTTTGCCCTGGACCAGGGTGCCGGAGAGGCCGAGAGTTTCGAGATGTGCGAGGTTTTGCAGTTTCGCCACGCCTGTGTCGGAGACGGTGGTGCTGCCGAGGTTGAGGTCCTTCAGGTTGGGGAGGCGGGCGATGGCGTTGAGGCCGAGGTCGGCGGTTTGGGTGACGGCGAGATTGAGGGTTTCGAGGGACTGCAGGGGGACCAGGCTCGAGAGCTGCGCGTCGGAGACTCCGGTGGAAGAGAGATTGACGGAAATGACTTTGCCATCGCGGAGGGTGGTCTTGCCGCCGAGGGCTTTGACCCAGGTTGAGATCGCTTCTTCGGTGGGGGCAGAGGGCTGGGCGGTACCGGGCTTGGGCGCCTTCGGCGCGGAGGAACCGACGAAGCGGATGCGGATGCCGGGGATGGCGGCGCGGAGGGCTTCGATGCCGTTGGGCGTGACGCTGGTGTAGCGGAGGTCGATGTCGGTGAGGTTTTTGAGGCCCTGGAGCCTGGCGAGGCCGGAGTTGGTGATGGGGAGGCGGTAGAGGTTGAGGACTTCGAGCTGAGTCATGCCGGCGAGGACGTCCATGGAGGCGTCGGTGGCCTGGGCTCCGAGCAGCGTCAGGCGGCGCATGTTCTTCAGGTTGCGGAGGTATTCGAGACCCCGGTCGGTGGCGCGGACGCCGGAGAGATCGAGCTCTTCGAGGGAGGTGACGCCCGCGAGGTGTTTGAGGCCGTCATCGGTGACGACCGTGTCCTTCAGCATGAGGCGACGGAGGTGGGTGAGCTTCGCGAGGCCGGCCATGCCTGTGTCGGTGAAAGGGTTGTAGCTGAGGTCGAGGTTGCGGAGTTTGGTGAAGGGGGAGAGGTCGAGTTTGGCGAGGCGGCACTGGGTGCAGCGGAGGTCCTGGAGGTTAGTCCATTTGAAGAGGTCGGCGATTTCTTCGTCACCGACTTCCATCTGCGCGTTGTAGTGCCAGCCGAAGGCGACGCGTTCGACGTTGGGGTTGGTGGCGAAGGCTTTGAAGACACCCTTGCGGTCTTCGTTGCTGCCGCCGGGGTTCCAGATGGGGCCCGGGAGGTAGAGTTCTTTGAGGCCGGGGAGGTCCTTCAGGCGGAGGAGTTCGATGGGGTGCATGACGCCCGAGGTGAGGTCGATGGTGCGGATGTGGAGGTCGCCGGGCGGGAGTTGGGAGACGTCGGAGAGGGGTTGTTTGGCGCCTTCGAGGAGGACGGTGCCTTCCCAGCGGAGGACCCATTCGGCGAGTTCGCGTTCACTCGCGGCGTGTGCCGCGGAGGCGAACAGCAGGAGGGTAGTGATAACCAGGCGCATCAGGGGTTATTCTAACGAATGTATCTGGTTCGCCAGTTACCGTTTACTCCTGTGAGGGTCCCTGTGTTGAGACGGATTGCTTTGGTGGCTGTGAGTTCGGGCGCGCTTTGGGCGCAGAGTTCGTCGTTTGGGACGAGCGTGTATCCCATGCTGGAGCAGGTGAAGTGCCGGATTTGCCATACCAGTGAAGGCGTGGCGTCGGCGACACGGCTGCACTTCCCGGAAGCGGATGCGAGTGCGGCGAAGGTGGCGGCGTTCGGGAATTCGCTGGTGAATCTGGTGGACAGGGAACATCCGGAGGCTTCGTTGCTGCTGCGGAAACCGACAGCGGCGGTGGCTCATGCGGGTGGTCAGCGGATTAAGCCGGGGAGCGCGGAAGAGACGGCGCTGAAGGGCTGGGTTGCGCAGCTGGCGAAGCTTTCGGGCGCGGAACTGGCGACGGCGCTGCGGTATCGGGAATTTCAGGACCGGGGCGTGGGGGCGAAGAGTCAGGATGCCGAGCTGCGGCGGCTGACGCACAGCCAGTACAACCACACGGTGCGGGATTTGCTGGGGGATCAGACGAATCCGGCGAATCAGTTTCCTCCGGAAGATTTCATTAACGGGTTCCGGAATCAATCGCAGGGGCAGAGCCTTTCGCCGATTCTGATTGAGGCGTATTCGGCGTCGGCCGAGCGGCTGGCGAAGTCGGCGTTTCGGGGCGGGGATACGCATGGGCTGATTCCTTGTAAGGCGGCGACGGCGAATGTGGCGTGCCGTTCGAAGTTCGTGAAGGACTTCGGTTTGCGGGCGTTCCGTCGGCCTCTGGATTTGGGCGAGCAGAAGCGGTATGAAGACCTGATGGCGCGCGAGAGGGATGCGCTGGCGGGGGCGCAGCTGGTGGTGGAGGCGATGTTGCAATCGCCCAATTTTCTGTTCCGGCTGGAAGTGGTTTCTGATCCGAAAATGAAGCCGTGGGCGGCCGCGAACCGGCTGGCGTATGCGCTGGTGGATACGATGCCGGATGCGGAGTTGTTTGGGGCTGCGGCGCGCGGGGATTTGTCGACGCGCGCGGGGCTGGAAAAACAGACCCGGCGGCTGCTGGCGGACCCTCGCGCAAAGGAATCGCTGAATGAGTTTACGGCGCAGTGGCTGCGGTTTGACCGGCTGACGACAGCGAGCAAGGATCGGCGGAAGTATCCGCTGTATACGCGGGATACGGCGGCTGCGATGACGGAAGAAGCGCGGACGTTTGTGGCCGATCTGGTGTGGAACAACGGGAATTTCATGGATCTGTTCACGGCGGATTACGGGTATGTGAATCCGGAACTGGCGACGGTTTATGGCGTGAAGGCTCCGGCGCGGGACTTCGATAAGGTGAAGTTTCCGGAGGGGTCGGAGCGGGCGGGCGTGCTGGGGCAGGGGTTGTTTCTGGCGTTGACGGCGAAGCCTGATGACTCGTCGCCGACAGCACGCGGGTTGTTTGTTCGGACGCAGTTTTTGTGTCAGCAGGTGCCGGATCCTCCGCCGGGCGTGAATACGAATCTGCCGGCGGTGACGGAAGAGCAGCCGAAGACAAATCGCGACCGGATGAGTGAGCATGCGAGTAATCCGGTGTGTGCGAGCTGCCATAAGCTGATTGATCCGATTGGGTTCGGGATGGAGAAGTTTGATGCCATCGGGGCGCGGCGGGATCAGCTGCAGCTGGAGTTCCGGGGCGGACGCGGTGGCGGCGCGGGTGGCCGCGGCATGGCGGCGCGAACCGTTAAGCTGGAG
>CANIHR010000274.1 GCA_947467185.1 Bryobacterales bacterium | reverse complement strand
CGGCGAGCCCGGGCCTTTCCTGTTTCAGCCCCTGAAAATATTTTGAGAATTTTGTGGCCATGCAGCCACTATATACGTATACTTTTCGTTTAAGAAAAGAACGAACAAGTGACGTTTTATTCTCTCGTAATTTAAAGGGTGGTCCTCAATGACAGCGCAGACAATTGATGTGCAGGCGTGCAGTGGCCGGATCCTTTCTTCTCCCATTTTTCGACCGGGCGGGAAAAAGCTCCTTGCAAAAGGTCACGTATTACGGGACGAAGATATCCGGGTTCTGCAGTCTGAGGGTATGGATCAGATCTGGGTCACCACGCTGGATGATGACGAAGTGTCGGAAGACGCGGCTGTTTGTGGCATTGCGGGCGAAATGGCCTGTGGCTGCTATGAGATACAGATGGCACCTGGTGGCCGCGCGAATCTGGTCGCCACCGAAAACTGCTGCGTCCTGGTCGACGACGAACTTCTCAGGCAAATGAACTGCACGTCCGGAGTGGTAATTGCCACCACACTGAACTTTAGTTTCGCCTTCGCCGGACAACGAATTGCCACTATAAAGAGCGCCCCGTTTGCCGTCGCAAAATCTGATTATGACGGCTCTTTAGGTATGCTTCTTGAGCGCGGCCCCATTCTCCAGGCTCGGCCAACACGCGGTGGTTCCGTCGCAGTGCTCTATTGCGACCCCATAAATGGCGACCGTGCCCGCACGCTGTTCGAGTCCGTTGTGCGCCAAAAACTGGACCGTTTCGGTGCCAGAATTCATTCTTCCCTCGCGGTACTGGAAAATGAAGAGCACGTTGCGCGTGCCATTCAGCAATTGTTGCGCACTAATCCGGCGGCCATTCTTATCGCTTCCACCACGGCCCCGGCGGGTCCGAACGATGTTGTTGGCCGCGCGATGACGAATGTCCAGTGCCAGATTGAACGTTTTTTAGCACCCGTTGAACCCGGCAATCTGCTGCTAATGGGCTACAAAAATGATGTCCCGGTGCTCTCTGCTCCGGGCTGTTTCCGCTCATTAAAGCCGAACGTGATTGACCTTCTCCTGCCACCTCTGACCGCGCGTTATCGGGTCTCGACGTGGGAAGTCGCCTGTCTCGGCCACGGTGGTCTCCTGGGTTAAGGCGCTGGCTACTGGATCGTCGGCGTCACCTTCAGCCCACTCTTTAGCGTGACATCGGAAGGTTGCGCCACTACATCGGTGTCCTTCAGACCACTTAGCACTTCGACTCGCAGAGCGTCCGAAGCGCCAGTTTTGACGTTCCGCCACGTAATTGTCCCCGTTGCCTTGTCCAGAACGTAGACACCAACGCCGCTCTCATGCCGCACCGCTGTCCGGGGTATCGTCAGCGCATTCTCCACAACCTGCGTCAGAATGAAGGCATTCACGTTCGTTCCTGGCACCAGGTCGATTCCCGGGTTGGCGATTGTACACAGGACCTCGCCCACCTGCCTCGACCCCAATGCGATCACCTGAGTTGGTTTCTGCTCAACCTTGCCCGTCCACTCCCGGCCCGGCAGCGCATCCCATGTGATCCGCACTGGTTGCCCGACGGCAACACGCCCCAGTTCCGGCTCATCCACATACACCCGGACCCGCACCGGATCCAGTTGCCCTACACTCCCCAGCACGTCCCCGGCGTTCAAAAACGCACCGTCCCGCACCGGCAGGTTATACAGAATCCCCGCAGCCGGCGACTTCACCACATTCCGCGCTATGCGGCCGGCCATCAGCGCCACATTCGCCTGCGCTTCCCGAACCCGGGCCCGCGCCGCGTCAACATCCGTTCGTGCCACCAGTACCGTCCGCTTCTGGGCGAGGGACGCCAGTTGATTGTCGATATCGCGTACTACCTGCGTCGCCTGGTCCGCTTCAAATTTCGTCGCAGCATTTGCCTGCACCAGCCGGTTCAGTGAGTCCAGAGATTTTTGCGCCGCCTCCCGCTGACCCTTCAGCCGCGACTGTGCGCCCTCAATCTCCGCGATATCCGAACCTCGTCCACCTGCCTCCAGACCGGCCAGTTCCGCCTGCACCTGCGCCACTCGTGCCTGTGCGGCAGCGAGTTCATCGCGCTGCCCTGGCGCCGCCAGTTCTGCCAGCGCCTGCCCATTCCGGATTGCCGCCCCCTGCTTCACCAGCATCCGCTGCACCAGTCCCCCGGTGATCAGCCGGACATCGGTGTACTCTACTGGCTCCAGCTTGCCGTTCGTTGAAAGCGTGCTGGCCAGCTTTTCCCGCGCTGTCTTCGCGAACGGGACAGTCGGCAGTTCGGTTTTCTGCTGGTAGACAAACCAGCCGAGGATGGCCACCGGGACCAGGATGAACAGGAGTTTCTTCACGAGACCTTTACCGCGCAGTAGTCGAACAGCAGTTGCCACTCGGCAAGCTGGACCGCCTGCGCTATCTTTTCTTCCTTAGATCCCGGCCGCCGCCGCGCCGCTTCACAATAATGGATGAACCCGAGTGGGTCCCAGCGGTCTCCGGCTTTGTACCCAAGCCGGGTCGCGGCTTCCGCCAGGGCAGGGAAGACCGCATGTTTCCCCACGCGCCGGAACCAGTAACCGGCGTTCCCTGGGTCCGGTTCCTGACGGTGCATCATGCCATGCCAGAAGCTGCCGTCCGGCGTTTCCAGTTCCTGCGCCAGTGAATGCGCCTCATCCAGACAGGAGAAGTACAGGTACAGCCCGCTCATCGCGCCTTGCGGGCAGCGCGCCCCGGCGAACAATTCAGATGGCTTGTGTGTTTTCAAACGTTTACGCGCTTCCGCGGAAGTCGGCCCGGACGGAGCCAGCGCCATCGGACGCAGACCATTTTCAGCCAAAGCAAGGATCTCCTGCACCGCAGGATTGTAGTCGGAAACGCGAAAGTCCACTGCCTACTAAGATACCGGATGCGCTCACAATACAGAACGCCCCCAGCCGGTCCCAAACTTCGGGTGACTGGGGGCGTTCTGGTTTCAGGTACGATGCGAACGTTAGAAGCTGAACTTGCCGCCCAGCTGAACGTTGCGCGAGTTGGTTGACGTCGCCGTAATGTTGCCAAACGTAGCCGCCTGAATGTTGGCAGCCGGGTTGGCAAATTCCGGGTTGTTCCAGATGTTAAACGCTTCGGCACGGAAGGTGAAGCGCACGCCTTCGGTGATCATGAACGTCTTGTGCATCGACATGTCCCAATTGAACATGTGCGGTCCACGAAGAACGTTGCGGCCCATGTTGCCATAAGCATAGATGCCCGCCGCGATGTTGCCGGGAACGGCAAACGACGTCGGGTTGATGCAGGCAACCAGGTGTCCGGCGCCGCATTCCCAGACCGGCGGCTTCAGCAGATCGGGCCGCTGCGTACCCTGCGAGCTGGTGTTGGCAGCGTCGGTGCTGATCGACAAGTTGAACGGCGTGCCGCTCTGCAGCGTGGTGACGCCGTTGAGCTGCCAGCCGCCGAAGGCGGTCTTCAGTGCCTTGTTTGCGCCGGCCATCATCGGGATTTCGTAGATGAAGGTGCCGACCACGCGGTGGCGCAGGTCAAACGGCGCGTTGCCGTAGTCCGCGCGCCAGTTGTAAGGATTCAGCGGCGTGCCGCCGTTGTTCGAGTCGCTGGTAACGTCCAGGGCGTGCGACCAGGTGTAGCTGGCGTTCAGCTGGACGCCATGCGTCAGGCGCTGGTTCACGGTGATTGCCAGGTGATGGTAGTTCGAGATCAGATCGTTGGTGATGGTGCGGATCTGGCCAAACAGCTGGTTCGGACGGCGAGGATTGATCGCGCCCGGACCCGGCTGGTACGGCGTGTTGTTGAAGTAGCTGCGGTCCAGGTGATACGAGTGCGAACCCAGGTACTGCACGTCCAGGCCGGTCGTTTTGCCCAGCTGCCGCTGCAAGCCGAGGCTCCACTGATTCATCGTGGCTGGCGGCAGGTGCCAGTTGTCGGTGATCCAGTTCTGCGACACCGAAGTGCTGCAGCCGGCGCCGATCGGGTTCGAAAGTGAGAGCGTCGGGCGGGTTGCGTCCGAGGTGCAAGTGGTCGAGTTGCCGAACGGAGGATTCGTCGTCAGGAACGTAAAGCTGTTCGTCTGGTTCGGGTTGTAGTAGATGCCGCCACCAATGCGGATCACGGTCTTGTCATCGAAGCGATACGCGATGCCAAGGCGCGGAGCAAAGTTCTTGTGGTTCGGATCATGGAAGCGGAAACCGGGGGACGGCGTGGTGGCCGGCACGGCGGCCGTCTGATCGCGGTTCAGTTCGCGGGCGAAGCCGGCAACCGAATACGGTACCGTCTGCAGTTCCCAGCGAATGCCATAGTTGATGGTCAGACGCTTGGAAACCTGCCAGTTGTCGGTGACGAAGAAGCCGTCGCGCCAGGTGGCGACATCGCCCTGATACTGCACGGTCGGGGTCACCAGGTTCTGGACGTAGCCAAGGACGAAGTCGGCCGGTGCGTAGCCTGTGAACTGGCCGTTAAAGTTGAACACGCCACGGGGGCTGTTGGCCGCCGAACGCGAAGTGTACAACTTGCGGAATTCCGCGCCGGCCACGATCGCGTGGTTGCCCTTCATCCAGCTCAGCTGTTCAGCCGCCTGAATGGTGCTGTCGGTCTGGAACCAGTTGGTGCCCGAGTTACCCCAGCCCGCGAAGCCCGTTACGTTGAATTCCGGGGTGCCGGGGTTGTTGCTCTTCGAATCGGCGTCAAAACCGGCGATTCCGAGCTTTGTGCCGGCGTCCTTCAGGCCATTCGTGTAGAAGTAGTTCACGGCGTTTGTGTTCAGCGCCTGGCGTCCCATGCGGAAGTCGTTTACCAGGTTCGGCGTAATCGTGTGCGTGTAGCCGCCTGAGATGTTGTCCGTGGTGGCCGGAATTTCCGCCGCGTTGTACTTGATGGCCGCGCCGTTGGCGATCGCCAGCACCTGACGCTGGTAACGGCCAAACAGGCGGATCTTCGAGCCAATGTTCTGGTCGAGGCGGTCCACCGTCTGGTCGCTGGTGATGAGCGACGGGAACACTGTGTTGAAGTTCTGTGTGATCCCGGCCTGGCTGGGCTTCACATAATACTGCTGCAGCGCGGTCGCGATCGGCGAAATCCGCGACGGCGGCACAATGTTGCCCGGGAACTGCGCGTTGCCGTTCGAGGGGTCCTTAACGATTGTCGGCGTTGCCGAGAAGTTGCCCGCGAAGAACGGCTCCGTGATCACGGTGTTGCCCGTCGAAGCGGTCTGGCGCTGGTTCCGCAGGTGTTCCCATGAACCCATGAAGAAGGTCTTGTCTTTGCCGTTGTACAGTTTCGGAATCACCACCGGCCCGTCGAGTTCGAAGCCGTATTGATTCTGCCGCAGCGCGGTCTTCTTTGTGGTGGAGGGGAGGAAATAACCGCGCGCGTCGAACGCATCGTTGCGGATGAATTCCACCACGTTGCCATGCAGGCGGTTGGTGCCGCCTTTGGTGATCATGTTGATATGCACGCCCAGGTAGGCGCCGTACTGGGCGGAATACGTGCCCGACTGCACTTCCACTTCCTGCACCGTTTCCACCATGGGCTGCGTGGGGGACGTCGTGATCAGGTTGTTCATAATGCTGATGCCGTCGAGCGACATCGAGTTCTGGATTTCGCGAGTACCGGCACCAATGAAGGCCTGGCCGGGAGGCACGCCCTGCGTACCCTTGGTGCCCGGCAGAATGCCGGCGGTGGTCGTTGCCAGCATCATGGCGTTGCGGCCATTCATGGGCAAGTCGGCCAGCTGTTTGCTGGTGACCAGTGCGGAAACCGCGGCGTCATCCGTCTTGATCAGCGGTGCGCCGGATTCCACGGTGACGGATTCGGTAACCGACCCGGGAGAGAGCGTGAAGTCGTTACGGACGGTCTGGTTGACGTCGACGATGCTGCCGGTGCGCTGGGACTTCGAGAAGCCCGGGGATTCCGCAGACACGGTGTAGGTACCGTTGCGGACGAAGTCAATACGATAGTTCCCATCCTGATTGGTTGCTGTTGAATAGGTATCCAGGGTTCCCGCATTAACTGCGGTGATTTTTGCCCCCACGATGACCTTGCCGCTGGAATCTTCCACCGTGCCGACGAGCGACGTTCTTGTCGCAAGCTGCGCATAAGAAGTGGTGGAAAGAGCCAGAGCGGCGACAAGCGCGAAAAACTGCTTCATTGTTGTTGCCTCCCTTGTTCGAAAAAGTACACAACCGCACCTTTCGATACGGTTTTGTAACTGAAAACCCGAGCTTAAACGATACCGGGTGCAGGCAACGAATGCAACCCGCAGCCCTCTCACCGGAGGTTGGCAAGCAGTTGGCGGGTCTTGGCCAGACCCCGCTGCAGGGCCGCATTGGCCGGGTCGGCCGTCGCGGCGGCGGTGTAAAGCTGCAAGGCTGTCCCCAACTGCTGCGCAGCCAGCGCCCCACGTCCGCTTTGAAGTGACAGTGCGCCCGCAAGGGCATGCACCTGAGCCAGGTCCCGGCGAGTTTCAGCCCGGCCCGGGTCTTCCTTTTCCAGTGCCGTGCTGATCGCGAGGGCTTCCGCGTATTGTGCCGCCGCGTCCGCCGGTCGGCGCAGTGCCGCCAGTCGACCTTCCGCCAGTACGACAGCCCTCCTCAGTTCCGTGGCGGCGCCCGCCATCTCTCCCGCGTCCGACAAGGCGATGCCGAGCGACGTGTGGGTGTCTGCAAGATGTTCATGACACCACTGGTCTCGCTCCTCCGTGGGGCAAAGCGTTTGGACCTCGGCTGCAGCATGTCGGTATGCCGCCAGCGCCCCGGCCGTGTCGCCCACGTCTTTCAGCACATTGGCAACATAACTCACACTGTCCAGTAGCTGCTTTCGAAGGGGACGACTCGACGGCGTGGCGGCCAGCAGACGGCGATTGATATCGAGCGCTTTGCGGTGGAGCGACAGAGCCGCGTCCACTTCAAAGGTGAAAGGTCGCCGTTACTCTGCTTGGTAACACCGCCGAAACCGATGCCCCCGAACCCGGAACCCTCGCCATTCTGGCAGGCGGCGCGGGCCTTCTCGTGCTCCGGCGCTTCCGAAAACACTAAAGGCCCGCGTCCCCCGCTACCCGCTTACGCCGCCAGGCTCGGCAGTTTCGGCTCCGTTCCTGGCGTCCAGCGGTTCGGATCTTCCCACCGAATTCGCTTTCTCAGCCGAACCGCACCCGTCAGCTTCTGCCGCAACTTCACCATCTGCGTCACTTCGGTGGGCGAAAGATTTGCCTTCTTCGCCCGTCTTAACATCGCTTCCATCGCCCGTACCCGCAATTGCCGGCACCACGCCAGGCTCCCTGGTGTCCGGTCGGGGTATAGCCACTGCAGTCCATTTCGCTCGTCT
>CANIHR010000273.1 GCA_947467185.1 Bryobacterales bacterium | reverse complement strand
TTCTAGCTCAGATACCGTTCCCGCAGCATCGTCACATGGTGCTCCACATGCCCGATCATGATGTGAGCCAGCGCCCGCACACTGGTCGGATGCCCGTTTGAACTCCCCGTGCGCGTCCACGCCACTTCCGGCAGATTTCCCAGCAGCAACACGGACGCCAGCCGCACCGCCGCCAGTTCCGCCACCAGCCGGTCCCAGTCGCACTTCTCTGCTTCCGCCGCCACAACGTAGGCGTTCTCATCGAAGCCGGGGAGGGGAGTCTGGTCCCCCCGCGACACCCGCAGCAGCCGGTACGCAAAAATCCGCTCCGTCTCCGACAGATGCCCCACCAGTTCCTGCACACTCCACTTGCTTGGCGCATACCGGTACAGTCGCTTTTCTTCCGGCAGCGACCCCAGTAACTCCAGAACCTCCTCGAGTTGCTCGCTCAGTCGCGCAATCGGGTCCGCGACCTCCCGGGCCAGCGACACGTACCCTTCAAAGTACGGATTGTATTCATGCGGTGCAGGGCTTCCAGGCAGGAAAGTCATGGTCCTACCAGCGTACCGAATCGCGCACCTAGGCGCGATTTTTCGCCCGTTTGCTACCCTTGAGGTTTCACCATGAAACTCTCCATTCAGGATCTCCAGCTCAGCGGAAAACGCGTCTTCATTCGCGTGGATTTCAACGTCCCGCTCGCCAACGGCGGCACCGAAATCACCAGCGACAAGCGCATTCGCGCCTCGTTGCCGACGATCAAGTACGCCCTGGAACACGGTGCGGGCGTCGTTCTCGCCTCCCACCTCGGTCGCCCCAAGGGCAAGCGGAACCCGGAAATGAGCATGGCCCCCGTCGCCGTGAAGCTCGCCGAACTCCTCGGCAAGCCCGTTGCCCTCGCCCCGGACTGCATCGGTGCCGAAGTTGTCGCCATGCTGCCCGCCCCCGGTGAAGTTCTCCTCCTCGAAAACCTCCGCTACCACGCCGAAGAAGAAGCCAACGATCCCGGCTTCTCCGCCGAACTCGCGAAGCTCTGCGATGTCTACGTGAACGACGCCTTCGGCTCCGCCCACCGCGCCCACGCCTCCACCGCCGGTATGATTCAGTTCGTCTCCCAGGCCGCCGCCGGCCTTCTGATGGACCTCGAACTGAAGTACCTCGGCAAGGCCACCACCAACCCCGACCGCCCCTGTGTCGCCCTCATCGGCGGAGCCAAGGTTTCCGACAAGATCGAAATGATCGAGAACCTCGCGAAGGTCGTCGACACCCTCCTCATCGGCGGCGCCATGGCCTACACCTTCCTCCGCGCCCAGGGCCACGCCACCGGCAAGTCCCTCGTCGAAGAAGACAAGATCGACCTCGCGAAGTCCCTCCTCGCCAACCTCGGCAGCAAGCTGATGCTGCCGGTTGACCACGTCGTCGCCTCCGAATTCAAGGCCGGCGCGGAAAACGAAACCGTCACCGAAATCCCGGCCGACAAGATGGCTCTCGACATCGGCCAGAAGACCATTGACGCTTACGCCGCCGTCATCGGCGCGTCGAAGACCGTTATCTGGAATGGCCCCATGGGCGTTTTCGAAATGCCGCCCTTCGACCACGGCACCGTCTCCCTCGCCAAAGCAGTCGCCAACTCCGGAGCCATCTCCGTCGTCGGCGGTGGCGACTCCGAAAAGGCCATCAAGGTCGCCGGTGTCAGCGCCCAGATCACCCATGTTTCCACCGGTGGCGGCGCGTCGCTCGAATTCCTCTCTGGCATCGAACTGCCCGGCGTGGCAGCACTCACCGATAAATAAACGTTTGCGATAAAGTAACTGCCATGAAGAGTAAGATGGCAGTTCTGCTGCTGCTGGGGGCGTGTGCTTCCGCCCCCGCGCAGATCGCGACCCTGTCGCGCGAACAACTCATAAAATACACCGAGGCCTGGAAGGGAGACCGTTTCCCCGATGGTCGCCCCAAGGTGGACGACAAGCTCATCAATCGCCTCGCCGGCGTCTCCGTGGAAGACGTCTGGACCATGCTCCCCCGCAACGGTTACAACAATCAGTTCGAGGGCGGCTTCATGGTTCTCCACCCCGAAAAGCGCCTTGTCGGCCGCGTCGTCACCGTGCAGTTTATGCCGACCCGCCCCGACATGAAGGGCCCCAACGAAGCCGACGCCAAAGCCAAGGGTCTTCGTGACAACGGCAATCAGCGCGCCCTCGACATCCTGCAGGAAGGCGATGTTCTCGTAGCCGATATCTTCGGCAAGATTGAAGGCGGCACCTTGACCGGTAGCAACCTGGCCACTTATGTCTATGCGGTCACTAAGCGTGGCATGATCGTCAACGGTGCCCTACGCGATGTGGACGGCATTCTCGAAATTAATGGCCTGAATGCGTACTTCCGTGGCATGCACCCGACGCCGATTTCCCAGGAAGTCATGATCACCGGCATCAACGTTCCGGTCCGCATCGGCAACGCCACGGTTTTGCCAGGCGACGTCGTCCTCGGTGACCGCGAAGGTGTCTACTTTGTTCCTCCCCACCTCGTCGAAAAGGTCGTCGACAATGCCGACGAGATCCACATCCACGACGACTGGACCCAGGACAAGTTCAAGAACGAGACCAGCAAATATAAATCGACCGACATCTACGGCTCCCCCCGCGATGCCAAACTGAAGGCCGAGTACGCCGACTATCTCAAAAAGAAGCTCGACGAACTCCACGCCACCCGCGACAAAAAGTAACCTCAGGCCTGATGGCCGCTGGCTTCCTCCAATATGGAGGCCAGCGGCTCAAAAGCCTCCCTTCTGCCACCCGTGTTGTATCCTCGCTTATGGCAGATTTCGCACGGTTTGTCCCCACCGCGTTGCTTCTCCTCAGCACCGTAACCGCGTTCGGCCAGTCCGGTCCGTCCGCATCCGATTCCCCCAAAATCATCCAGCCCGGCGCGCCAGGTCAGCCTGGCAAAACCCTCACTCCCGAAACCGCCGCAGGTCCCCGTCGCTCCCCGGCCAAAGCCGATATCGAATTCATGCAGGGCATGATCATGCACCACTCCCAGGCGGTCGAAATGACCGACCTGATGCCCACCCACACGCGTAATAAAATCCTCCTCGCCCTCGGCCAGAAGATCAACGTGTCCCAAACCGACGAAATCGGTTTCATGAAGCAATGGCTCACCGAACGCGGCCAGAAGACCGAAATGCCCATGGCCGGCATGGATATGTCGAACATGAAAGGCATGGACATGTCCCACATGCACCACGAAATGCCCCTCATGCCTGGCATGCTCTCCCCGGAGCAAATGAAAGCTCTCGCCAAAGCTAAAGGTGCCAAGTTTGACCACCTGTTCCTCACCGGCATGATCCAGCACCACCAGGGTGCCCTAACCATGGTCGAGGACCTCTTTGATACCCCCGCAGCCGGCCAGGACGCCGTGCTGTTCGATTTCGCTACCGATATCGACAACACCCAGCTCGCTGAAATCAAAATCATGAAGGCCCTGCTTCTCAAGGAGAAAAAATGAAACTCGCCCTCTGCCTGGCCCTGCCTCTGGCACTATTCAGCCAGACGCCGCCCGCCGCCGAAACCAAACCCGCACCTCCGCCACCCAATCCGAAATCCACCGTCTATTTCAATCCACGCTCCGGCGCGGAGGATCCCCGCATTGGTCTGAAGGGGGGGCTGTACGACGCAGGCGAAGCAGCCTTCGGCCTGCAGCGTGTCGGGTCACTCCCGAAGCCCCCCGGCTTCGCCCCCGGCAATTCTTTTGTAGCCCCCGCGCCCCCGCCTGAGCCACCCGCTCCCGGTGCCGCCGCCGAACCTGCCACGCCACCCGCCAATCCTAATCAGTACGGCTCCACCAACTCCGATCTCGCCTTCAGTGGCAACCACCTCTTCGTCGGCAACTACAACGGCATCAATCTCTACGACATTGACAGCCCCGCTAACGTCAAACTCCGCACCTCCATCGTCTGCCCCGGCGGCCAGGGCGATGTCTCCGTCTACGGCCATCTCCTCTTCATGTCCGCCGAAGCCATGAACGGACGCACTGACTGTGGCACCCAGGGCATCCCTCTGCCCGCCGGCTACGTCGCGCCCCCGCCGCCTCCGGCCGAACCCACCAAACCCGGGGAGCCGCCCGCCCGCGTCCGCCGTCCGCCGCCTCCCCCCAGCCCCGACCGCTTCCGCGGCGTCCGCATCTTCGACATCTCGGACATCGCGAACCCGAAGCAGATCGCTGCTATCCAGAGCTGCCGTGGATCCCACACTCACTCCCTTCTGATCGACCCGAAGGACAAGGACAACATCTACGTTTACATCTCGGGCACCAGCACGGTTCGTCAGGCCGAAGAACTCCCCGGCTGTATCGCCGAAGGTCCCGACAAGAATCCCGACACCTCGCTCTTCCGAATCGACATCATCAAGGTCCCGCTCGCCCACCCCGAACAGGCAAAAATTGTCTCCAGCCCCCGCATCTTCACGGATGTTCAGACCGGCAATATCGCTGGCCTCTGGAAGGGCGGCAACCACGGCGCGGATACCCAGACCACCTCAGTCACCAACCAGTGCCACGACATCACGATCTTTGCCTCGGCCGGTCTCGCCGCCGGTGCCTGCTCCGGTAACGGCATTCTCCTCGATATTTCGAACCCCATTAACCCGGTTCGTATCGACGCCGTGAGCGATCCCAATTACGCCTACTGGCACTCCGCCAACTTCAATAACTCCGGCACCACCGTCCTGTTCACCGACGAGTGGGGCGGGGGAGCCCAGCCCCGCTGCCGCGCCACCGATCCCATGATCTGGGGCGCCGACGCCATCTTCACCCTGAAGGACCGCAAGCTGACGCTGTCGTCCTACTACAAGATGCCGGCCCCGCAGACCGAGTTCGAGAACTGCGTCGCCCACAACGGCTCTCTCGTGCCCATCCCGGGCCGTGACGTTCTTGTGCAGTCCTGGTATCAGGGCGGCATCTCGCTGGTCGATTTCACTGACCCTATGCACCCCTTTGAACTCGCGTATTTTGATCGAGGGCCAATCGATGGAGCAAAGCGCGCCATGGGTGGCCAGTGGTCCACCTACTGGTACAACGGCTACATCTACGGCTCGGAAATCTCCCGCGGCGTGGACGTCATGAAGCTCGTTCCCACCAAATTCCTCACGCAGAACGAAATCGATGCCTCGAATCAGGTCCACTTCGACGAACTGAACGTTCAGAACCAGCCGAAAATTGTCTGGCCCTCGAGCCTCGTCGTCGCCAAAGCCTATGTCGACCAACTCGCTCGTGGCACTTCCGTCACCGCAAAGCGAATCGCAGACCTCAATGCGGCCATCGCCAAAGCGGAAGCCGGACCCACTGACAAAAAGGCGGCACCAGCCCTGAAGCCACTCGCCGCCAGTTTGGAAAAGGATGCCGCCACGGTTAAGACCGTAGCCGACGCGAACCGGATGAAGGCGTTAGCCGCCATCCTGAACGAAAAAGCTCGTTAAACCACCTGCAAAATCAGGCACTTCAGGTACAGGGTCTCCGGAACTGACAACAGAACCGGATGATCCTGTGCCTGGCGCCGAACTTCCAGCACCCGCACCGTCCGCCCCGCATCCGCCGCAGCCGCAGCCGCAATCTCAATCAGAGCCGCTTCGCTCATGTGGTGTGAGCACGAGCAGGTGACCAGAATGCCGCCCGATTCCAGCAGCCGCAATCCGCGCAGGTTGATGTCCTTGTAACCCCGCGAAGCCCCGTCCAGTTGTTTCTTCGACTTAGCAAACGCCGGAGGATCCAGCACAACCGTATCGAATGTCTTCCGCGCCGATGTGTAGCTCGAAAGCATCTCGAACACGTCCGCTTCCAGGAACTCAATATTCCCCAGCCCGTTGCGGTTCGCATTCCGCTCCGCTGTCTCCAGTGAAGGCAGACTCTGGTCCGCCGCCTGCACGGAATCGCAAACGCGCGCCAGGTGCAGAGCAAAGCCGCCGGTCGCCGTGAAGCAGTCCAGCGCCTTACCGTGCGCCCACTTCGCCGCCGCCATGTAATTTTCCCGCTGATCCAGGAACACGCCCGTCTTGTGCCCCGTCATCAGATCGGCTTCCAGCTGGAAACCGTTCATCGAGACCGGCACCGGCCCGTCAATCTCGCCCGACAAAATCTTAGTCTCACGAGGCAGCTCTTCCAACGTCCGAACCGCCGCATCGTTGCGCGCCACAATCGCTTTCGGCGAAAACTGTTCTTCCAGCGCTGCCACCAGCACTGGTGTGGCTTTATCCATGCCCTGATTGAGGGTTTGAATTGAGATGTAGTCGCCGTACCGGTCCACCACCAGTGCCGGCAGCAGATCCGCCTCGGCGTGTACCATCCGGTAGGCGTTCGTGTTTTTCACGATCGTCTTACGATACGCCTGCGCCGCAGCGATGCGTTCGCCGAGGTCAATCGGTGCCGGCCACTGCGAAAGCATCCGCAGCGCAATCTGCGATGTCGCCGAATAATGGGCCTGCCCCAGCAGCCGCCCCTGATGATCCAGAACGCGAACCAGATCGCCCGGCTTCGCGCTGGCGCACTCTGTTACATCCGATTTGAAGATCCACGGATGCCCGCCACGATGGCGCTCCGATGCTTTGCGCGAGACGCTGACCTGAGGTTGAGAAGTATGTTTCAAACTTCCATGATCTCAGGAGCCGCCTCGTACTCCGCCGTTTGGGTGCCGCGTGCCAAACTAAAGGTAGAAAATGAGTCAGCCGTTCCGCTATGCAATGTGCAATGAGGCGTTTGAAGGACAGCCCTTTGCCAGCGTTTGCAAAACCCTTTGCAGCCTCGGGTACGAAGGTATCGAAATCGCCCCCTTCACCCTTGCTCCCGACCCTCTTGATGTCACTCCCGCGCAGCGCGCCGAGTACAAACGGATCATCGCCGGGGAAGGACTCCAGTGCGTCGGGCTCCACTGGTTGCTCGTCACTCCGAAACCCATCCATGTCACCACCCCGGATGCCAAACTCCGCACCGAAAGCTGGGCGTACGTCCGCAATCTTGTCGACCTCTGCTCGGACCTGGGCGACAACGGCGTGATGGTCTTCGGCTCCCCGAAGCAGCGTTCTTCCACCGGCGGTCTGACCCCGGCCGAAGCCACCAAAAACTTCATCGACGGCATGGCCTCCATTGCGGATCACGCCCAGTCGCGCGGCGTCACTCTCCTCATGGAAGCGCTCCCCAAATCCCAGAGCGACATCGTCACCACCCTCGAGGCCGCCGCCGGAGTTGTTCACGCCATCCACCACCCGGCCGTCCGCACCATGTTCGACACCCACAACGCTGAGGATGAAACCGATCCCCACTCCGCCGCCATCGAGCGGTATTTCGACCTCATCCGGCACGTTCATGTCAATGAAATGGACGGCAAACACCCCGGCACCGGCGATTACGACTT
>CANIHR010000272.1 GCA_947467185.1 Bryobacterales bacterium | reverse complement strand
GTGATCCCAGTTCGGATATTGTCGGCCCTGCTTTGTCTGGCGCCCGCGTTCCACGCTCAGACGAGGCCCACCATTGAAGTCGCATCCATTAAACTCAGCAGCCCCGACTCTCGCCCCCAGGACATGCACATCACTGTTCCCCCTGGTCGCATCGATGCCAGAAACGTGACCCTAAAGGAGCTCCTGCTGTCGTTCTCTAAGTTCGCAGGCATTGTCGAAGGCGGTCCGAAGTGGGTCGAGTCCGACCACTACGATATCGTCGCGAAGGCAGAGGGGCAAATCGCCAATGCGGACCGCGCCGCCCTGCTGCTCTCCTTGCTCCAGGACCGGTTCAAACTCGCCTTCCACGTCGTCGACATAGAGCAGAATGGCCTCGCTCTCACCAAAGGTGTCCAAATGCCGGACGTCAAGCCCACCGCTGGCGGGCGCAGGGTGGCGGGTGTCCGCGACGAATCCCGAAAACTCCTCTTCACCGGCGTCCTGATGCCTGAGCTTGCCCTGTGGCTCGCGAACATGATGGGAGTACCCGTTGTGGATCGTACCCGGATGGAAGGCGCCTGGGACTTTACCCTGGACCCCGACAGTTTCGCAGCCACCCCGACCGACCACTTTCGCGAACTCCTCCGCCCCGCCACCGAAGCCCTCGGCTTCAAGCTCATACCGACGAAGGTCACCCACCACAAAATAGTCATTGACCACGTCGAGCGCCCCGAGGAAAACTGAACTGCAGTGTCCACTCTCCCCGTCTTCGAACAACTCGCGCGGGACACCCACGCCGTCTACAACTCGGGAGACCCTGAAGCCCTCGCGCGCCTCAACAGACGCTACGGCCGCAACGCCACCGCCGCTGACGTCCGAACCCTCGTTTTCAGCAACGTCTACAAAGTCCGGCAGGGCGGGGGAGCCAAACCCTTCACTCTCGAAGACGCCCAGGCCTTCATCGCCCGCCGAGCCGGCTACGGCAACTGGGACGCTCTCACCGCCGCCCTCCTCGCCGGAACCGCCTTCACTACTCCCGCCTGGGCCTTCGACCCCAAAGAAAACGCCATCTCCCCCCGCCACGAACCCACCGCCCGCGACTGGGACGAACTCCTCGCCCTCCTCCGCGACCGCCAGATCCCCGCCTTCGAAGCCAACGGCTGCATCACCGACCAAGCCCTCTGCCGCCTGGCCGACCTCCCCCACATCACCCGCCTCCGCCTCGGAGGCAGCCGCCAGCTAACCGACGAAGGCCTCCAAACTCTCGCCCGCTTCCCCCAACTCGAGGACCTCGAAATTAGCGGCAATTTCACCGACCGCGCTCTCGAAGTCCTCCGCCACCTCCCCAGCCTCCGCCGGTTCCAGATGACCTGGCAGAAGGGCATCACGGATGCCGGGGTCTCGAACCTCCGCCACTGCCCCAACCTCGAAGTCGTGATGCTCATGGGTACCCCCACCGGAGACGGCCTCCTCGAGGCCCTGCAGGACAAGCCCCGCCTTCACTACCTCGAAACCGGAGCCTATGTCACCAACGCCGGTCTCGCGCACCTCGCCCACTATCCCAGCCTCACCCGCCTCCTGCTCGACGGCCCCATCACGACGCTCACGCCTCTCGAAGCCCTCCCCACCCTGGAAAACCTGGACCTCTTTTGGCATGTCCGCGAACTCTCCACCGAGACCTTCGATGTTCTCCCAAGCCTCCCGAACCTGACCGCCCTCGGCTGCGACGGAAAGCTCAGTGATGACACCGCGATGCGCCACATCGGCCAGATCCCGAACCTGAAAAATCTCCGCGCCCAGGCAACCACCGCCACCGAGCCTGGTTTCCTCGCCCTCAGTCAGTCCCGCACCCTCGAAAAGCTCTGGACCGGCCGCGACCCCAACAACCTGACCGACCGCGCCTTCCGCGCCCTCGCGCAGATCCCCACCCTCACGAACCTCGGAGTCAGCCTCGCCAACCTTTCCGACGCCGTCCTCGCCGAACTTCCGAACTTTCCCGCACTAACCGAAATCACGCCCATCGACCTAAGTGACGACGGTTTCCGCCACCTCGGCCACTGCCCCCGGCTAACCCGCCTCTGCTGCATGTACTGCCGCGAAACCACCGATCTGGCAACGGAACATATCGCCCACCTCAACCTCAACTCGTACTACGCCGGCCTAACCCAAATCACCGATCACTCCCTTGTGCTGCTAAGCAAAATGGCGTGTCTCGAAGCCCTTGAGCTCTTCGAAACACGCCATATTTCCGACGAAGGCCTGAAGCACCTCGTCGCACTACCCAATCTGAAAGAACTCAACCTCTACGGCCTGCCCGAAGTCACACTCGAAGGAACCCAAATCTTCCCCCCGACGGTCAACGTCCGCTACAAACCCTGAGCCGCCCCGCAGTTAATCTCCCACGGAATACCAAACCGGTCTGTCACCATGCCAAACCGCTGCGCCCAGAACGTCTCCTGCAACGGCATCCGGATGACACCCCGCTCGGCCAGCGCCGTAAAGATCCGTTCGGCTTCCGCAACCTCGTTCAGGTCCAGCAACGCGAAGAAGCCCTGCGGACGCACATACTCGCCAGGTGCCGCATCCACCCCGGCCAGCACCAAATCCCCGGCCATCAGGCTCGCATGCAGAACCCTGCCTTGCCATTCCAGAGGAACCTGCGAAGCCAGCCCCGATTCCCCGTACTTCAACATCGTGGTGATCGTGCCACCCAGGCAAGCCGCATAAAACAAAAATGCCACCTCACATTCGCCGTTGAATGTAAGGTGGCAGCTAACTCTCATCGATAAAACCGTCCGAACCTACGCCCGCCCGCCGAACGTTCGGTTTTCAGTTGAAACTTTCACCTTCTCGCCGTCCTTAATGAACAACGGGACTTTGATCTCCATCCCCGTCTCCACCCGCGCCAGCTTCGTCACACTCCCGCTCGACGTATCCCCGCGTGCGCCCGGCTCCGTGTAAACCACTGTCAGTTCCACGTTCGGAGGCAGTTCCAGCCCGATCGGATTCCCGTTGTACTTGTTCAGGTCAATAATCAAACCCTCCACCAGAAAATCCGTCGCCGACCCCAGCATCTCCTCCGTCAGCGTCAGCGTCTCGAACGTATCCTGATCCATGAAGTGCGACCCGTCGCCATCGCTGTACAGGTACGAAGCCTTGACCTTCTGCAGATCCGGTTCCTTGAACTTATCGCTCGCCTTGAACGTCTTGTCAAACACCGCACTCGTCAGAAGATTCCGCATCTTCAGCCGCACCAGCGTCTGCCCCCCACGCGCCGTCGGTGAGCTAACCTCCACCTCAAGGCACGTATACGGAACATTCTCATGCTCAATCAAACTTCTGCGTTTAACGCTAATCGCGTCGATCAGGGAAGCCATCTACTCAAGTATAAAGTCCCCCCGCGACGCGAAACCTCCCGCCAGCATAAGATGTCTCTTACGCTCATGTCCGGAAAATCCCCCCTCTCCCGCCGCAGCCTGATGCAGTTCGCCGGAGCCGCTGCCGCGACAACCCTTGCCACCCCTCTGGTCGCCCGTGCCGCCACCTCCTGGCCCCTCGATCTCAAGGGCCCCGGCATCCCCAAAATCTGCGCCTACGCGGGTGCCACCCCCGCCGCCAACCGAGCCCTCCAGCAGGTCGGAGTCTTTCACGTCATTGGCAACGGCGGTGGAGGCGGTCGCGGCGGTGGTCCGTGGACCGAAGAGGCTCTCCGCCGCAATATCGCCACCCTCAAAGAGCAGGGCATGACCGTCGTCAACGCCATGATCGGCGGCATGAATGACATCATTCGTGGCGGCCCCAATCGCGACCGCGAAATCGACAACATCATCCAGTCCACACGCGCCGCGGGCAAGGCCGGACTCCCCTGCATCGAGTACAATTTCTACGCCCACCGCCTGGTCGAAGGTTACGAAGAAGAACTCGGCCGCGCCGGCTCCGGCCTCACCCGTTTCAACTATGAACGCGTCAAAGACCTGCCCCCCACCCCGGAGGAAGGCGCCCACACCCTCGAAGACCTCTTCAAGCGCGCCGAGTACTTCCTCAAAGCCGTCATCCCGGAAGCCGAAAAGGCCAACGTCCGCTTCGCCCTCCACCCCAACGACCCACCCGCGCCCGTCTCCCGTGGCTCCCAACAGCTCTTTGCCAGCTTCAGCAACTGGAAGCGCTATCTGGACATCGTCAAAAGCCCCTACAACGGCATCACCTTCGACTGCGGTGTCACTCGTGAACTCGGCGAAGATCCCGTAGCCGTCTGCAAATACCTCGGCTCCCGCGACGTCATCAACCACGTCCACTACCGCAACGTCACCGTCCGCAAGCCCTACGTCGACTACACCGAAGTCTGGCTCGACGAAGGCCAGGTCGACATGCTCGCAGTCATGAAGGAACTCGTCCGCCAGAAGTATGGCCGCAGCCTCCTGCCAGAGCACCCCCGTGCCATCGACATCGACCGCGAACGCGGCATCCCCGGCCAGTACAACAAAGTAGGCGGAGGCGGCTTCGTCGGCGAAATCTACAACTACGGCTTCGCCAAAGCTATGCTGCTGGCCGCCCTGTCTCAGTAACTTCGGTCGGCGGAATGGGAACCCAGGGCCACCCTCAAATACCCCCGAGTCCAACGCAATGGACTCACGCCGACGTGGAAGCCTTTCTGCCGCGCGCCATCCCGCCCGTCCGGCCCGGTCCTTTCTACTACCTGGGCCTCGTCCTCGTGGCGGTATCTCTGCTTGTCCTGCAGTCGCTCTATCTCGCCATGGTTGGCCTCGCTGGTTACGCCACTTTCCGGTATGTCACCGCCATCCCGGTTATCTTCGACGGCATGTCCGTGAACTTTCTGACCGTGCTGCTCCTCATCACTCCGCTGGTTGCCGGTTGTATCGTCACCTTTTTCCTGCTGAAACCCTTGCTTGCCCGGTCCCCGGCTGCTACGGAACTCCTCCGGCTCGATCCCGCCGCCGAACCCGTCCTCTACTCCTTCGTTCACCGGATCTGCCGCCAGGTCGGGTCGCCCACTCCCACCCGCATTGATATCGACCTTTCCGCCAACGCCTCGGCCAGTCTGCGACGGGGCTGGCGCAGTCTCTTCTCCCACGACCTCGTTCTTACCCTCGGTCTGCCTCTCGTCGCGGGCCTTGATGTCCGCCAGTTTGCCGGTGTCGTCGCTCATGAATTCGGACACTTCTCGCAGCACGCCGGCATGCGCCTCCATTTCCTCATCGCCACCATCCGGCACTGGTTCGCTCGCGTTGCTTACCAGCGTGATTCCTGGGATGAAAGCCTCGACGAGTGGCGCAGCACCTCCGGGTGGCGGACCAAAGTCGTCCTCAATATCGCCTGGGCCACTGTCCAGGCCAGCCGCGACATCCTGCGCGGTCTCCTTTACTGCGCCAGTATCGTCAGCGCCTGGTTCAGCCGTCAAATGGAATTCGATGCCGACCGCCATGCCGCTGCGCTGGTCGGAGCCGAGTGCTTCGGTGGCGCCCTCGCCGCCCTCCCGGTTCTTTCCGTCGCCGTCGAGAATTCCTGGCAAACCGTCAACCGGACCTGGCGCTCCAAAGAGCTTTGCGACGATTTCGCACTCCTCGTCAATCACGTCGCCATCTCCCTTTCCGCAACCCAACGCGACGACCTCATATCGGCCGATCTCGCGGAAGTGACCGGTCGCTGGGCGACCCACCCCTGCACCACGGAACGCCTCGCGGCGATGCACGGAATATCAGGCGTCGCAACTGCCGCAACTGTTCCCTCCTCTGTCCTCTTCGCCGATTTTGAACAGCTCTCCCGGTCCGCCACTCTTCACGCCTACAACCTGTCGCTGGGTGAAGGAGCCGCCGAGGCGAATCTTCGCCCCACGCCCGCCGTCATTGAGGCGACCCGGGCGGAGACCCGCCGCAGCGAAGCGCTCGCGACCTTCTTAGGTCCGGTCTCCATGCCCGCCCGCTGGTTCCGTCTGCCCACAGACCAGGGCAAGGACCTTGTCGTCGCCCTGTCTGACTTCGACGAATCCGGCCGGTATTGGAGCCTCCTCGAGGAATCCCTCTCCCGTCACGCTGCCCTCGAATTCATTCGGGCCGGTGGCAAAGTCCAGGCAGCCAGTTTTCAGTTGTCCGGCTCAGAACCAGATGACGTTATTCGGGAAGCCGGCGAGTCCCGCGACGCCCTGTCGGGGGAGATCACCCGCCTCCAGACACGCTACCTCGCCAACGGCCAGCTTATGCTGAAAACTCCTGTCGAATGGCGCGATGCCTATACCTCTTTAGCGGAAGCCCAGCCCGACTTCCTCCACCTTCGCCACCTCGTCGCCACCGCGAACCTGATGCAGGCCAACCTCGCTATGCTCCCCGGTATCTCCGGCCCGGTTGCGCTTGACGCCCAAAGGCACCACATCGGGAGGACCTGTGACGCCTTGTGCCACCGTTTCGCGTCCGTCCCTTGCCCGGCCCTGGACGAGGGCACCATTACACAAACCCTCGCCGACCAACTCCGTCTCTCAGGCCCCGGTCAACTTTCCCCCGAGGATTACGCCGCAAGAGTCCTCGAAAGGTCCGACTGGCTCGGGGCCACCCTCCTGGGTGAAATCTGCGCCCGTGCCGTCTGAATAGAGCCACGCGCCCAATGGCCCTCCACCTGCACTATCCCGGCCCGAGGCAACAAATTGAAAATACGTCCACTCGGCATTCTCGCGCTTTGCATCTCCTTCTCGACCCTCGCCTGGGGCGACACCCTCGTCCTTCGCAACGGTACCCACCTCCCCGGTCGCGTAGTCTCCATCCAGAACGGCGGCATCATGTTCATCGCGGAAGGTACGCGCGTCCGCCGCTTTGACGTCAATAACGTCGCCCGTATCGAATTCAACCGTGACGGCGACAACACCGACCGCTTCAATTCCGACAACTACGGCGACGACCAGCACGTTCGTTACGACGGGTACGGCAACCGCCCCGGCGCCCGTCAAGACCAGCCCCGCCAGACCTCCATCGACGGCAAATATCAGGAAATGAGCCGCGCCGGCGTGGCTCTTGGCGTCGCCGTTGGTCTCGAACAGGCCAGCACGGACGGTGAAGGCCGCTATCGCGTCTACCAGAACAGCACCCTCTACTCCCACGCCCGCACCGGTACCCACGAAGTCCACGGCTCCATCCGCGAGCAGTACGTTCGTATGGGCGCTGAAAACGGTCGCCTCGGCTACCCCATCTCCGATGAAATGCCGGCCCCTGATGGCACCAGCCGCATCAATACCTTCGAGCACGGCACCATCACCTGGAACGCCAGAACCGGTGCCCGCATCGAATTTTCCCGCTAGTTCCACGTGGCCAAACGCCTGAAGTGGTTCATCCTGGCTGGCCTCGTCGCGCTCCTCGCCGCCAGTCTCGTCATCTCATTTCTTACCCGGGACGCGCTCGTTCAGCTGCCGTTCCTCCG
>CANIHR010000271.1 GCA_947467185.1 Bryobacterales bacterium | reverse complement strand
CGTATCAGTTTCTCCTGGGTAAGATCCTCGCCTTCATGACGATTGCTTTCGCGGAATGGACACTCATGCTGGGGTTGCTGTTCACTTACTTTGGACTGTCGTTCGCGGGTGACCCGACCCCGTTCTTCGTGGCCTCCGTCCTTTACGCGTTCTGTGTCTCGTCGTTCGGCACCATGCTGGGCGCGGCGATTCCAAGTCAGGCGGCAGCCATTCAGGCGGTCGCGCTCGGAGGCTTCCTGCTGGTGTTCCTGCTTTCAGGGCTGATCTTCCCCGTGGAGAATATTCCGGCGGGGCTGCGGTGGCTCTCGAACTTTGTGTGGGGTCGCTACTACATGGAAGTGGTGCGTGATGCCCTGCTGGAAGGCGGTGGCTGGCCGGCCATGTGGTCGAATGTCGTGGTGATTGGCTTTATCGGCAGTATCTTCTTTGGTCTGGGCTGGCGCAGAATGCGGAGGATGCAACTCAGCATATGATTGCCCGATTATTCGGTGGTCGCATGGCGGCCCTGATCCGCAAAGAGTTTGCGCAGATTGGGCGGGATAAGCGTCTGCGCATCTCGCTGATTGTTCCGCCTACTCTGCAACTGGTGCTGTTTGGGTTCGCGTTGAACGCGACGGTGGATAACCTTCGCCTCGGTATCGTCGATTTCGACCGCTCTCCGGAGAGCCGCGATTTGATTGCGGCGATGACGCAGAGCGGCGCGTTCAAGTCGGCTGGCGCGTTTGTATCTGCCGAGAGTCTGGGGGATGGCATCTCACGAGGCAAGCTGGATGCCGGAATCGTCCTGCCCACTGGTTTTGCCCGCGACCTCCATCGCGGACAGCAAGCCGACGTCCAGGTTCTGCTGAATGCCATGAATGCCAATACCGCGGCCATTGCACAGGGGTACACGGAAGGCGTATTGGGGACATGGAATCAGGTGATTCTCAAGTCGGGTTCTCTGCACGCCCGCTTTACACAGATCGGGGCAGTTCCGCGCGACCTGAGAGGGATTGCGGTGCTGCATCCAGCCTTCCTGTATAACCCCGGGCTTGTCAGCAGTTGGTTTGTGGTCACTGGTGTCTTTGGTTTGTTGCTGACGCTGAACGGGTCTTTGGTTGCCTCTGCCGCCATGGTGAAGGAGCGCGAGGCGGGGACTGTGGAACAGTTACTTATGACTCCTGCGGGTACCGGAGAAATCATCTTCGCCAAGATCGCTCCGTTGTTCCTGTTGTTGTGCGGAATGGTGTTGTTTGCCACCGCCCTGATTAAAATCGTCTTTCAGATTCCCTTCCGGGGCAACTTAGTGATCGTATTCCTGGGGGCCGCGCTTTGCGTGCTTTGCGGAATTGCAATTGGCACGTTCCTCGCCACTTTCACGCGGACCGCGCGCCAGGCGCAGCTCATGAGCTTCTTCGTGAACCCGCCGCTGTCCTCTCTCTCCGGCGCGCTGACGCCGGTGGAGGCTATGCCGCACTGGATGCAGCCGTTGACAATCCTGAATCCCATCCGGCACTTTGGCGTGATTACGCGCGCGGCACTGCTCAAGGGCAGTGGGATTGAGATTTTGTGGCCAAACATTCTGGCGCTGGCTGCGATTACTCTCGTCCTGTTGTCGTTGAGTGTGTGGCGTTTCCGAAAGCAGTTGGGTTGAGGGGTATTTGAGGATGATGATGCGGAAGATTTTCGTTTGCGCTGGATTATTTGCCGGCCTGGTGCACGCCCAACTGGGGCAGCAGGGCAGTTCGGGTGGAGCGTCCTCGGCGCTGCAGGTTCCTCTGTCGGGCAGAACCCAGGGTAGTTCGGTGACGGCGACGCAGTCTGTCGTCGTGGGGGCAACGGCCAGCGTGAATACGCTGAACAGCTCCGTTCAGGTGCAGGGGAATTTTGCGGGGTCCGTCGCGGGCGGCCCTCCGCTCACTGGGAAGCTGACGCTGAAGGACGCGGTGGATCGGGCGCTGGCGCACAATCTGGGCGCGATTGATTTGTCTCAGGCGCTGCGGCAGGCGCGCGGGCAGGAGCGGATTGTTCGCAGTGCACTGCGTCCAAATCTGAGTGGTGCATTTCGTGAGAACTACTTCACGCAAAACCTGCAGGCGCTCGGCATTAAGGTGCCGGGGTTACCGGCGGTGGTGGGCCCGAACAGCTATTACGACCTGCGGGCTACGCTGGCGCAGAGCCTGGTCGATATGACGGCTGTCAACAATCGTCGCGCGAGTGCGGAGACCGTGAAGGCCGCGGAAGAGCAGTTGAAGGATGCGCGGGAATCCGTGGTGCTGGCAGCCGCGGGTGCGTGGCTGCAGGTGTTCACGGCGAGGGCGCGTGTGGAATCGGCGAAGACGCAGCTGGTAACGGCGAAGGCTCTCTATGAACAGACACTGCAGAGGCGTCAGGCCGGTGTCGCCGCACAGATCGAGGTAAATCGGGCGCTAGTGCAGCAGCAAACACAGGAGCAGCGGATCGCCACACTGGAAAACGATTTGTCTCGCCAGAAGATCAACCTGGCGAGGGTAACGGGCCTTCCGGTAAATGATAACTACGACGTGGGCGACGGTGTCCCGTTCTCGCCGCCCCCGGCGTTGATTGTCGACGAAGCTGTTCGGGGGGCGCTGGCTTCCCGCGCAGACCTGAAGGCTGCGGAAGCACAGGTTCGGGCTGCGGAACGACTGCGAGTCGCCGCCAGGGCCGAGCACTTACCCACGCTTGGTGTTCAGGCGGACCTTGGCGCCATTGGTCCACGCTTCAGCCAGACCGAACACACTTATACTGTGGCCGGAGTTCTGCGCATTCCCATCTGGCAGGGAGGTAAATCCGGTGGTGATCTGGAAGTGGCCGAGGCGACGCTGGAGCAGCGCCGTGCGGAAGCCGCTGATCTCCGCGGACGCATCGAGAGCGATGTCCGGAATGGTTTCCTGGATCTGAAGGCCGCGACGAGCCAGCTGCAGCTGGCGGCGAACAATCAGGAGTTAGCGAAGGAAACCCTGAAGCTGGCGCGCGAGAAGTTCGACGCGGGCGTAAGTGATTCCCTGGAAGTGACCCAGGCGGCGGAAGCAGTTGCTACGGCGGAACTGGATCGTATTACTTCTTTGTTCGTCCACAACCTGGCGAAGCTGAGCGTCGCTCGGGCGATTGGTCAGGCAGAACAGCGCCTGAATGAATTCCTGCCGGTGCAGTAACTCAGCGTTTGTAAGTCTTGCTGAAGCCGTTACGGTGGTTCTTCATCGTGACGGTGCCATCTATCAGGCCGGTTACTTCCAGCCATTCGCCGGTGCAGGCTTCCGCCGGGTTGGCGATAAACTGTTCCGGGGCATTGTGGTCTTTGCCGCCTACGTTTGAGTAGTGCAGTTGCCAGATGTCGGTCAGGCCGGGCGCCTGCCGCAGCGTGGACCAGGCTTCCACCGAGCCACCCTTCGTCGCACCATTGTTCATGAGCGCCACGCGCGGGTGCAGTGCATGGACAATCTGCGAAGGTCCTGATGTCTTTGTCCCGTGGTGGGTCGTCATGTAGAGATCGACCGTGCCCAACAGGTTCGTGGGGCAGGCGAGGTCGTATTCCTGGTTCCAGAACAGGTCGCCCAGGTCCGAGATGCGTAGCTTGCCGAACGTGATGATCAGCGCGAGGGAGTGCGCATTCTCACCCTTGTCCTGCTCCATTGCCTTATAGCTGGCGCACAGTGGGTTCGCCTGCCCCCCGCCCTTCATGGCCTTTTTGATGGCCTTGCCATCCGCCGACACCACATCCACCTGCAAGCCCTTGACCGGAACGGAATCGCCCGCACGGAGGACTGTGTATGGCAAGTTCTTTCGGGCTCCCAGATATGCGGCCATCACCGCCCCATTCTCGACAGCTTCGCCATGGTCATAGATATGATCCACCGGAAGCTTCGCGAGTAACTGCGGTACGCCTCCGATGTGGTCGGCGTGGAAATGCGTCATCACCAGATGGTTGATTCGCTTCACCCCGGCTTCATTCGCCGCCTTGACGATGCGGTCGGCGTCGCGATTCGCAAAGCCCGCGTAGCCGGTGTCAATCAGCATCGACTCGCCAGACGGCGAGACGTAGAGCGTAGCCTTGCCACCTTCCGTGTCAATCGCGTAAATTCGAAGGGACTGCGCGGAGGCGGCAAGCGCCGCGATCAGGAGTAACAGAATAATTCGCATAGGCTCAGGTCAGTGACTGCTGCATCTTCTCACCGCATTGCAGCACGAGGAAGGGCTGGCCGAGTGAGTGGCACTCGGCCATGAATTCGTCGGTGGTTGCGGTGTTAAATGTGAACATCTCGTAGTGGCAGGGGATCACCAGTTTGGCATCAATCTGCTGTGCCAGCCACGCGGCCTCGCGTCCCCACAAATTGCCGGACACACGACGCTCGGGTCCTCGTCCGTTGATGGGTAGCAGTGCGACATCCACGGAGAAAGGCTTCAGTGCTTCCACCATTCCGTCGTACAGAATCGTGTCGCCGCTGTGATAAACGCTCCACGGTCCAAACCGCAGCACGTAGCCCAGATACTGTGGGCCGACTTCTTCGTGGGCGGAGAGGACGGCGGTGAAGCGCACGCCGCAAAGTTCGATAGTCTGCCCTTCTCGCAAGCCGGTTGGTATGGTCTCCGGCACCCCGGCGCGTTCGGCGGCGAAGGAGCGGTTCACCTCCGGCACCACGAAGCAGGGTAGGGAAGGTGCCTTTCTTGTGAAGAGTGGCTGAAGTGTCTCGGCATCCAGATGGTCGGTGTGGTTATGGCTGGAAGTGACGATATCGACGAAGTACAACTCCGCCGGGTCGACCACCAGTTCTGTCATCCGGATATGCGGTTTATCGGTGGCTGCGTACTTCTTCGTCAGTGAGTCCGAGAGGTACGGGTCGAGCAGAATATGTACGCCCTCCCACTGCAGAAGATATCCGCTCTGGCCCAGCCACCAGAGCCGAAAACCGCCGTCCCGCTGGTTCGAGGCCTGAATGTCCGCCAGTAATTCAGCGTGCGATTGAACCGGTCGAATCACTGGAGGCCGAGTTCCGCGCGTACGATTCGGACACCTGCCACCATGTTGGCAAGCTTCTGCTTCGCCGCCCAGCGCGCGGTCTGGCTTAGACCGCAATCGGGGGCGAAACTTAGCTTTTCTGCTGGTGCATGTTTCAGGCAGAGACGCACGCGGTCCGCGATATCTGCAGGTGTTTCGATGTAGTAACTCTTCACGTCCACGATGCCGACCGCGATATCGATTCCGGTCTCCGCAATCTGGCGGATACACTCGATCTCGGCGAATTCACGACTCGCCATTTCGAGGTGAATCTCATCCACGTTGAGGCGCAGGAAGGCTGGGAACAGAGGTGCGTAACGGCGGGGCCCCACCGCGCGCCCCTTGTAATTCCCGAAGCACAGGTGCGTGGACAGACGGCAATGCCCCGCAACCGTGCGCACCGTCTCGTTGAAAATATCCACGAAGCGTTGCGGATTCTCGCGATGACCATAACAGCTCATGGAAGGCTCATCGAGGGTGATCTCTTCGCAGCCTGCGGCAACCAGGTCTTCCAGTTCCTTTCGAACCACAGGCAGCAGTGCCTGTGTCACCTTCCAGCGGTCCCCATAATCACCACCTGGTTCGATACGACCGCTCAAAGTATAGGGCCCCGGAACACTGGCCTTCAGTGCTGGCCCCTTTGGTGCCAGGTCGCGCAGGCGTTGCAGTTCCGCAACCGCACCCAGACCATGCTCCGCTCGAATCTCTCCGGTCACTTTGTATTTGCCGCGCTGATCATGCGCGGGGGGGCCGAAGTGCCGGGGAGAATAGGGTGTTGCATCGATACCGGCAAGTCTGCCATAGAAGGACAGGTTGAAGTCATACCGTGTTTGTTCACCGTCGGTGATGACGTCGAGGCCGGCAGCCACCTGGTCGTGGACGGCTGCGAGCACGGCATCACGACGCATCTCCTCCAGGTCGGCATCCCCAAATTGGTCCGCATGGGCGATTGCAAATTCCAGCCAGCCAGGGAAGGGATAACTTCCGATTACAGTGGTCCGTAATGGACCTCGTTCCACTAGTACGTCACGGGTATCCATTTGTGCTCTCTCATTGACTGATAACCGGCATCCAGAATGCAGTTCACGATGTAGCCATCTTCGTAAGTCTCGCGGGGCTGTTTCCCATCGCGCACGCATTCCACAAAGTGTTTCATCTCGGCCTGATAACCGTAGGCAAAGGCTTCTTCCGGCAACGGTCGTGTCCAGCCGAAGTCGATATCCGCCTTCTCGATCACGTAGCCGCTGGACTTCGTGGTGAAGGTAGAAATCGGGGTGTTACGCGTCACATCGGTGAAGATGGAGCCTTCTGATCCGTGAATCTCATTGCGTAAGTCGAGGCCGCCACGCGTGGTCCACGAGAGCTCGCAATGAGCGACCCCGCCTGATTCCATCTGCAGGAGCAACAGGGCATTATCCTCGCCCTTCGTCTTGTCGCGATGCACCAGATTGGCACCCCAGGCCATCACTTCGGTGACTCGATCATGCTTGCCGAAGAAGTAGCGCGCCGCTTCCACACAATGGCAGCCGAGGTCGTTCAGCGCGCCGCCGCCTGTGTTCTCCACGTCCCAGAAATGCGGACTGTGCGGACCGCTGTGCGACTCCCGTGAACGCACCCAAAGCACACGCCCCACACCGCCATTGTCGATCGTTTCCTTCGCTCTCACGACGGCTGGCGCGAAGACTTCTGTTTCCGCATAACCGTGGATCGCGCCCGACTGCTGCGCGGCCTCCATCATTTGGCGGGCCTCCCCGCGGGTCCTGGAGAGCGGCTTCGTGCAGACCTGATTTCGTTTGGCGGCCGACAACGCCAGCGACACTGGCAGGTGTTCCTCGTTGGGCAGCGCAATGATAAACAGATCGATATCATCCCGGGCGATGACCGCCTGATGATTCGTGTATTCGGAAATCCCCCAGCGCTCGGCGAATGACCTGGCGCGATCGAGCGACCGCGAATAGTTGATCACCACCTCATGTCCATGCACGTTCGCAAGGCCCTGCATATAGAAGTCGGCAACGAAGCCTGAGCCAAGCATGCAAATGCGTACCGGTTTACTCATACGACTGACCACCCTCCATCAACTGTAATCACTTGTCCGGTAACCGGACTTCCACTTTCCCGCAGCAGAAACACGGCCATTTGTGCTACTTGTGCGGGTTCCAGCATGCCGTGCGTGAGCGGTTGTTTACGTGCGACATACTCGAGGATCTCCGGACTGCCCTGAGCCCGGGCACTCATGGGCGTTCGCACCAGCCCTGGAGCTATGACGTTAATCCGAATGCCGGCCGGCGCATACCAGGCGGCGGCCGAGAGACTCAGCGCTTCGATCGCACCTTTGCTTGCGGCGTAGGCTGCAGTGCCGAAACGGGGCGCATCAGGGTGGCGCGCGAGGACACTGCCGGTGTT
>CANIHR010000270.1 GCA_947467185.1 Bryobacterales bacterium | reverse complement strand
CGCGGAAAAATGGACGAACACGTCGTCTCCGGTTGAACGCTGAATGAAGCCAAAGCCCTTGGCAGCGTTGAACCACTTAACTGTACCTTTTTCTCTCACAAACCTTCTCCTGATATTTGCCGGAACGTCCCGGGGTCCCAAAAAACAAAAAGCTGCGAAAACATCCGCAGCTTTACTTCGTTCTCCGATATGGACCGGCAAAACAACACTTTATACTGCGCTTCGCAGTATCTCACACGCGGAGACTAAGAGCAAACCCCCGCGTGTGAGCCACTTCCGCTAGCCCTGGACGCGCCGCTCTTTCCCGGCCCAGAATTTCTCCCGCAGCTCGCGCTTCAGAATCTTCCCGGTGCCGCCCTTTGGCAGCGCCTCGTCCACAAACACGTACTGCCTCGGCATCTTGAATTTCGCCAGCCGCGCCAGCAGGAAGTCGTGGATTTCGGTCTCCGTCACCGTCACACCCTCCCGCAGCAGCACGAACGCCACAGGGATCTCGCCCCATCGCGGATCGGGGGCTCCCACCACAGCTGCTTCCAGAACCTCCGGATGCGCGCTGACAGCCTTCTCCACCTCAATCGACGAGATATTCTCTCCGCCACTGATGATGATGTCTTTCTTGCGGTCCACAATGTGGATGTAGTTTTCCTTGTCCCAGACGGCCATGTCGCCGGAATGGAACCAGTGCCCTGACATCACCGCCGCAGTCGCCTCCGGTTCGCGGAAGTAGCCGTCCATCACGTTGTCACCGCGAATCACCACTTCGCCCACCGACTCCATATCGCGGGGCACGTCGTACATCTCCCCGTCCACCACGCGGATCTCCACGCCCGGAATCGGCCAGCCCGCCATGGCCTGATGCCGCAGCCGGTCCTGCTCGTCCGCATAAACCACCGTGCCCTTTTTGCGGGCGCTGCTGGCCACCGGAGAAGTCTCCGTCAAGCCGTAGCCGGCCAGAACCTGGCACCCGAACGCCTGCTCCAGTTTGTTGATTAGTTCAGGCGAAGCCGCCGCCCCCCCCACAAAAACCGTTTGCAGGGAAGAAAGATCGTAACCGCTCAGTCCCGGGAAGTTCAAAAGTGCGGAAGCCATTGTCGGCACCACCGACATCGCCGTCGCGCCTTCGTTCTGAATCAGCCCCAGTACCCCGGCCGGTTCAAAACGGCGGACCATCACCTGCTTCAGGCCCATCATGGTTGCCGTCTGCGGGCGCCCCCAGCCATTCGCATGGAACAGCGGAATCGTGTGCAGTTCCACCCCGGTGTCATCCCGGTTGAAGGTTCCGGCCACCGACATCGCGTGCATATATATCGTGCGGTGCGAGAGCATCACGCCCTTCGGCGTCCCCGTGCTGCCGCTGGTATAGAAAAGTTCGGCGATTGAATCTTCGTCGTAGGTAAAGATGTCGGCGCGTTCCGGAGTTCCGCTCGACAAAAAGTCCTCGTACTCCGTGTCCAGATTGATGGTCCGCATCCCAGGCCAGGCTTCCAGCAGGGTTTGCACCAGGGGTGCGAACTCACCCTCATGCAGCAACACCTTCGGTTCGGAGTGCTTCAGGATCCCGCTCAGTTCCGCCGTCGTCAGCCGGACATTGAGCGGCATCACCATGCCCCGCGCCTGAATCGCGCCGTAATAACCTTCCAGCAGCTTGTGAGTATTGAAGCTGAGGTAGCCCACCCGGTCGCCGGGTCCGACGCCAACCTGCGTCAGTGCCGACGCCAGTCGCTCACAGCGCTCTCCAAACTCTGCATAGGTGAAGCGGCGACCACTGCAGATCACCCCTTCTTTACTTCCATAAAGATCAACCCCGCGATGCATGCACCGCAGCGGCGTCAACGGAATCTTCATGCGCAAATCCTCCCCAAAACAAGCCCTCGCCATTCTACACTTTTCCCCTTCTCTGGGGTCAAAATGCTAACCGTCCGCCGTCCGGTCGGTATCATAGCCAGGTGGTGCCCACGCAGACAGCGACGCAGCCCGAAGTGAAACCCTGGCGAATTCTGGCCGGGTTGGCCGTCGCTGGCTTCCTGCTCGCCATGCCCGGCGGCCTGTTGCCCCTGTGGGGTTATCACATTCGCCCGGCCTACTCGCTGGCGTCCCTCTACTTCATCGCGCTCGGCGCCGGCCTGGGCGGCGGCGCCTGGCTCAGCCTCAGTCTCCGCAATAAATATGGTCCGCCCCGCGTCCTCATCGCCGGCGGCCTGGGTGCCTCCGCCGCGCTTCTGATGCTGGCCTTTTCCCTTCCTCCCGCGCCGGTTTGGTACCAGTGTCTGGCGCTATTGCTGGCAGGCGCTTCGGCCGCCCCCATCAATACCGGCGTCTTCGGCCTCGTGGAAAAAGCCTGGGAACAGAACCCCGCTCGAGTTACCCTCACCGGCGGAGCCTTCTTCTGCGCCGGCAGCGCTGCCGCGGCATGGATTCTCTCGGAGTGTCTGGATACCGGAAACACCGTCCGCCTCCTCGGCCTCACGGCGCTGCTGCCATGCGCCGCCGCCTGGGCCTGGTCGCGCCTGCCGCTGGGAGAGGTGGTGACAAGTTGTCCCATCACCACAGTTCCGGCACCTGACCTCCGCACGGTTCTCGCCTTCTTCTTTGCGCTGCTGCTGTTCTTCCAGTTCGCCTGCGAGTGGTCCATCGCCGGCTGGCTGCCCGTCTACCTGGTGGACCGCATGGGTATGAGTCCCGCCGGTGCCGTCCAGATGCTCTGTCTCTACTGGGTGGCGCTCATGCTCGGTCGTTTTGCCGCCGCCGCGCTCCTGCCCTATGTGCGCCACAGCCGGATGCTCGGCTTTAGCGCCATCTGCGCCGCTTTCGGCAACACGGCGCTGTTTGGCTCCGGAACCCGCGTGGGTGTGGTGGTCGGCCTGCTCTTTGTCGGCGCCGGGTTCTCCGTCATCTACCCCCTCGCCGCGGAACGCATCGCCGAACGCTTCAAGTCGTACCACGCCGGGCACTTCAACGGCGTCTTCACTTTTGCCCTGCTCGGAGGCGTCACCGCCCCCTTCCTGCTTGCCAACTCAGCGGCCCTTTGGGGGCTCGGCATCATGCCCTGGGTCGAAATCTGCGGCAGTCTGACCGTCTTCGGCATGATCCTGCTGCTGTGGCTTGGCCGTAAAGTTTCCGGCTCCTAAGCGATTTCTTGCGCCCGATTGGCGCACAGCACGGGCGTTCCTATACAATGGTTTCTGAGAGGTGCCCTTTTGAATTTTGCTCAAACCGTACAAACTGCCGGTATAGGTGGCCTTTCCGGAACCGAACTGATGGTAGTCCTCGGAGTCGCCGTGCTGCTTTTTGGCGGCAAGAAGATTCCTGAAGTAGCCAAGGGTATCGGCGAAGGAATCAAGAACTTCAAGCACGCCATGAAGGAACAGGAAGAAACTCCTGCCACGGAACCCAAGAAACAGGCTTAGCTGAAGCAGGCATTACCGCTTCCTTCGTCACCGGCAACACAGGGTGGCGAGCCAGCTTGATCCAACAAGATCCGCAATAAAAGAACCCCGCCTCAGCCTGTCGGCTTCGGCGGGGTTCTTGTTTTTTAAAACAGTCGGCCAGCAGGCCGGGCTGCTTAGGCCTTTTCCTTCTTCACTTTGGGCGGAACGATCGCGTCCTTCGCTGCCTTCGCAACGCGGAACTTCACGACCTTCTTGGCCGGGATCTTGATCGCCGCGCCGGTCGCGGGGTTGCGGCCCATGCGGGCTTTGCGTTCCACGCGGACCAGTCTGCCGATACCAGGCAGCACGAAGACCCCGTTCTTCTTCACTTCGCTGACCGCGACGGCGGACAGATTGTCCAGAACCGCACGGGCCTGCTTGTTCGTAATTTCAGCTTTCTCAGCAAGCGCACGAACCAGCGCGGTCTGCGTCATTCTTGTAGTGGCCATGTAAAACAATCTCCTGTTACTTTTGTGGCCCTGAAAACACCCCGAACCCCTGTTTCTATTGGGTTCAGGAGCACCCGGTGTCAATCACGAGCCGTCTTCATCATACGGAACCCCGAAAACATTGTAAAGAAGAAATGTTCCGAAAACCTCGCTTTTCCTCATGTTTTTGACGTTTCCCGGCTCAGGAGCACCGTCAGTAGCGCGTTTCGCGGCTATCCCCACATTAGACCCTGCCGAAAGCCCCACCCACACACAGGCAGGGTCCACCCGGATAGACTGGTAGTTCATGCCTTTCCAGGAAGTAGTAGAAGCCGAAGGCCACCTGATCGACTCCCACGTGATGGAGCGCATCTTCGACAAGGTTGTTGAGTCGAATGGTCGCTTCGAAGTGGAGCAGTTCCGCATTGGCCGCACCAATAGTGACGCATCCTATCTCCGCTTAAAAGTGGAGACCGCAACCCGTGAGGAGATGGAGCATCTCATCGCCCAGTTGCTGCCGATTGGCTGCTCCCCGGCCGAGAGTCTGGAGGCCACCCTCTACCTTGTGGAGCGCGACCGCTGCGCCCCGGAAGACTTCTACTCCACCAGCAATCACCACACGCAGGTCCGCATCGGCACCCAGTGGATTGACGTCGCGAACCAGCGCATGGACGCCCTCGTCGTCGTGAAGCCCGCTTCCGAAGCCGCCAGTGGCAAGCCCGAAGCTGTTTGCCGCCGTCTCCGCGACATCAAGGCGGGCGATTGGGTCGTCACCGGCATGCACGGTATTCGCGTCATTCCGGAATCCAAGGAACGCGACCGCAACTCCTTCTCGTTCATGTCGAATGAGATTTCGTCGGAGCGTCAGGTGGAAACCGCGGTCCGCCAGACTGCCAATCTCGCCCGTCAGGCGCGCGAACAGGGCAAGAAGATCATCGTGGTCGCCGGCCCCGTCGTGGTTCACACCGGCGGCGTCGTCGGTCTCACCCGCCTCATCCGCAATCACTGGGTCGATGGCCTCCTCAGCGGCAACGCTCTCGGCGTCCATGACATTGAATCCGCGCTCCTCGGCACCTCCCTTGGCGTGCGCATGGAAGATGGCCGCCAGGCCGAACATGGCCACCGCAACCACATGCGCGCCATCAACGCGGTGTATCACGCGGGCAGCATCAAGGGAGCCGTGGAATCCGGACGTCTGAAGTCCGGCGTCATGTACGAATGCGTCACTAATAATGTCCCGTTCGTCCTCGCCGGCAGCCTGCGCGACGACGGTCCCCTGCCCGACACGATTACCGACATGAATGAGGCGCAGGACGCCTATGCAGAACTCCTGAAACCAGCCGGCCTGGTCCTCTGCCTCGGCTCCATGCTCCACTCCATCGCCACCGGCAACATGCTCCCCAGTTGGGTTCGTATTGTCTGCGTCGATATCAACCCCGCCGTCGCCACCAAGGTCAGCGACCGTGGCACCGGCCAGGCAGTTGGCGTCGTCACCGACGTCGGCCTCTTCCTCGACTTACTCTCCAAAGAACTCACGGAAACCAAATGAAACAGCCGAAGGCAAAAGCCTATACCGACGATCACGCCGCCAGTGGCATCGACGCGGCTCTTCCCGAAATCGAAACCTGGCCCAATCAGTTCGGTGCCTATGAGATCGAAATCGGCATCCCCGAGTTCACTTCCGTCTGCCCCAAGACCGGCCTGCCCGATTCCGGCACCATCGTCGTCACGTACATCCCCGACAAGCTCTGCCTGGAACTGAAGTCGTTCAAGATGTACACGCTGGCGTATCGCAACCTGGGCATCTTCCAGGAAAACATCGTCAACTGCTTCGTTCGCGACATCGTGAAGGCCACCAACCCTCTCAGCATCACGGTAATGGGCGATTTCGCCGCCCGCGGCGGACTCACTTCCCGCATCACCGCCTCCTGGCAGCAGTCGCAGGAGAAGAAGAAGCGCCGTGCCCGCTGATCCCCTGACGCCGGACGCCGAGAAACTGGCGGAACTTTCCGCTATCGTGAATGCCGTTCGTGACCGGGTCCGCTCCCGCCACCCGCAGCCGGTAGTGGGCGACGACACCCCGCGTATCCAGATCGCCATGGCGGATCTGATGCCCGTCGCGCATGCCCGTGACGCCGCCCAGGCTCGGGTTGCCTCCATCGGTTCCGTGAACCCGCGCTCCGGTGGCCTGGCGAATACCGTCATTCAGACGGTAAAGAAGACTATTGCCCGCGCCTTCCAGTGGTTCGTGCGTGGCCAGATTGCTTATAACCGCGAATCGCTCGCCGCCACCGAAGCCATTCTGGAAGCTCTCAACGAGCACAACCGGACCCTCGTCTCGCTCGCAGGCCAGACCAACGAACAGCTTGTCGCCCTGCGCAGCGAACTGGCCGCCCGAGTGGAGGAGCTCAGCCGCCAGATTGACGTCCGCGCCACCGAACTCACCAACCATATGGACCTCCGCACGGCGGAGTGGCACCAGCGCGCTGAGCGTCGGTCCGACGAGCTAAAAGCCGCCGTCCTCCCCGTTGTCGAACAGGTGGAGTTCCTCAAGGCCGAAGCCAGCGAACTCAAAGACGTTCGCACCCACTGGATCGACTGGCGTCGTGGCTGGGAAGAAAAGCTCTCCGCCAACGAAATCCAGTTCCTCCGCGCCGCCGCCGACCTTCAGGGCGCCTTCCAGCACCGCGTCACTCAGGTGGAAGCCAACTTCCGCGATATCGTCAAAGGTCAGCACACCGACTATCTCGGCGCCCTCGACCGCAGCACTCTCAACATCCAGAAGCAGCTCTACGACGATCTGGCCAAAATTCGCGCCGATTACGACCGGATGATCCATACCGAACTCCGGCTCATCCGCCAGCGTGCCGTTTCTGCCGCCCCCGTGGTTCAAACCGTGGTCCAGGCCGTCGCCGCTGCTCCCGCCGGAATCCCGCAGCTCGATTACTCCCGCTTCGCGGAACGCTTCCGTGGTTCCGAAGAGTACGTGCGTGGCAACCAGGAAATCTACCGGCAGTACTTCGAGGGGCGTACCAACGTTCTCGACATCGGCTGCGGCCGCGGTGAGTTCCTTGGCATGATGGCCGAACTCAAGGTCCCGGCCCTCGGCATCGACCTCGGCGAAGACTCCGTCAACCAGTGCCGTGCCAAAGGCCTCACCGCCGAAGTCGCCGACCTGTTCGACTTCCTGCCCGCCCAACCCGAAGAGGAATTCGACGGCATCTTCTGCTCCCAGGTTGTGGAGCACATGCAGCCCGCCGTTTTACCGGATCTGATCCGCCTCTGCGCCTCGCGTCTGCAAAAAGGCGGCGTCCTGGCCATCGAGACGCCGAACCCCGAGTGCCTCGCCATTTTCGCCACGCACTTCTATCTCGACCCCACCCACACCCGCCCCGTACCCCATGAATTACTGGCGTTTTATATGGAAGAGGCCGGGTTGAGTGTGGTCAATCTGCATCGCCTGTCCCCTCCGGAAGAGACCATCCCGGAGATCGGCGAACTGCCCGAAAACTTCAAAAAACGATTTTTTGGCAGCCTGGATTTCGCAATCGT
>CANIHR010000269.1 GCA_947467185.1 Bryobacterales bacterium | reverse complement strand
GGTCCGGTATCCGGCGTTCTCACATGTGTAAGCAAGAGCATGGCCATTCTGTTGAATTTGTTTTGGCATTCTGATCCTCCTTCAAAACCGTCCCCCCCAAAAAACAACTGGTCTATTCTATTCAGCAGTGTTCAGATTTTCCGGTCGATTCCTTGAACGTTAGGCGCTTCCCAGCGCAACCACTGGCTACTTTGCGGAACCGCCCACTGTCACCATCCGCATCTCTTCGCTTATTGTATCGGCACGCCTTTTTAGGTGCTATCCCGCTCACTGTTTGCCGGCGATGGCGGTGGTGGCGGTCCAGAAGAACTGGAGGTGCTGGAAGAAGGCTTCTTCGCGGATGCGTTCCTGGTCGCTGTGGGCTCCGAAGCCTTTGATGGCGTCTTCGTCGTCGCGGGCGGCTCCGATGCCGTAGCACTGGACTCCTTTGGCTCGGAGGAAGGCCATGTCGGTGGCTCCGGTGGACATCATCGGAAGGGTTGTGATGCCGTAGACCGTTTTGTAGGCAGCTTCGATGGCTCTGTATTCGGGCGTTTTGATGCTGGAGGGGGTGGCTCCGGGGCGCTGGTTGCGGGTGTCGGGGACGACCTTCACGGTGGGGTCGTTGATGACCTTTTCCATGAGGGCGTAGAAGCCGGTGATGTCTTCGTCGGGGAGGGCGCGGATGTCGAGCGTGGCTTCGGCGGAGGACGGGATGACGTTGACCTGGTAGCCGGCCTGGATGATGTTCGGGGCGATGGAGGTGTGGAGCATCGAGTATGTGCCGGGGTCGTTCTCGGCGAGGTATTCGCGGATGGCGGGGGCCTTTTCGGGGTCGAAGAGACCTTTGAGGCGGGCGGCGTCTTCGGGCGTGGAGAGGTTCGCGAGTTTCTCGAAATAGCTGCGGGTGGTGTCATTGAAGCGCATGGGGGGATCCCACATGGCGATCTTGTCGACGGCGCGGGCGAGGTGGACGACGGCGGAGGTGCGGAGGGGGCGGGAGCCGTGGCCGGCGGGCCCGGTGACGACGAGGCGGGCGGCTTTGGGCTGCTTCTCGGTGGTCTGGACGGTGGCGTAACGGTTTGTGCCTCCGGTGCGACGGACACCACCACCTTCGGCGAGGCAGATCTCGGCGTCGATTTCGGACCAGCGTTCGTTGGTGAGGTAGCCGATGCCGGGGTCAGTGGCGGCTTCTTCACCGGCTTCGGAGACGAAGATGACGTCGCGGTCGAGAGGGATGCCGGAGCGCTTGAGGAGGAGCATGGTCATCATGGCGGCGGTTAGGTTGGGCTTGTCGTCGAGGGTGCCGCGGCCGTAGACGTATCCGCCGTTGCGGGTGGCGGAGAAGGGCGGGAAGGTCCATTTAGTGGGGTCGACTTTGACGGTATCGGAGTGACCCATGATGAGGAGGGGGCGTTTGGTGCCGTTGCCTTTGAGGCGAGCGATGAGGTTGGCGCGGGCGGGGTCTTTGGCTGCGACGGTGACGGGGATGCCGTCGGCTTCGAGGACTTTTTTGATGTATTCGACGACTTTGGTTTCGTTGCCGGGGGGATCGGTGGTGTCGATTTGGACGAGGGCCTGGAAGTGGCGCATGGCTTCGTCGTTGATGGCGGGCCAGTTGGGGGCCTTGGTTTGAGCGTGGGCGAGGGTGGTGGCGAGGAGGGTGAGGGCGAGGACCAGGTGGGTGCGGGTCGGCATGGGGATAGTTTAGCGGTTTGGTGGAATTCGGGAGGTGGATTCCGGACTGGGAAGAATTGAGGTATAACGGTTATATCGCCGATGCGTTGCCAATTCGACTCCCGGAAGAATCTGGATGTACAGAATAAGCACGGGGTCAGTTTGGAGGAGGCGACGGAGATCTTCGATCAGGCGTACCTGGTTGATAGAAAGAGCGATGACCCGGAACAGTTTCGTGCGATCGGATGGGCGCGGGGCCGGTTATGCTCGGTGATCTTTGAGGTCAGACGGGATTCCGGGGGCGAGTATTACCATCTGGTGACTGCGTGGAAGGCGAGCAAACAAGAGGAGCAGGCGTATGGCGACCAAATCTAAAGCGAAACCGACGGCCGATGAGATCGCAGAAATGGCGACCCGGGGCGAGGATGTGTCGCAGTTTTTCACGAATCAGTTCACAGTGGTTCGGCCTGTAAAGAGGGTTAATGTGGACCTGACCCAGGGGATGCTGCGGGAGCTGGACGAACGGGCCGTGCATTTGAATGTGAGTCGGCAGGCTGTGATCAAAACGCTGCTGCGGCAGGCGCTGGACAGTTCGGGCGCGGCCTCGCGGAGCCGCCCGGTTTAGGCTCCGTAGAGATCGAAACCGATTGGGAGGTTGCGGTCGGCGAGGCGGCGGGCGGTTGCGGGGGCGAGGCCGAAACCTTCGTTTGCATACTCGAGGAAGATTCCGCAGAAGAGGTCAACTTTGTAGTTGGTGGTCAGGTCTGCCCAGAGGTCGGAGGCGGCTGGCAGGCGATTGAGGAGTTCGTTGATCGCGATTTCGATGTCTTCGTAATCTTCGGAAGTGACGGTCAGGCTCCAGCGTCTGCGGCGGGATCGGGTTGGTTCGCAGCCGAGGAGTTGGGTGATGCTCGCGGGGTCCAGATCGGAGCCGTGGAGGCGGAGGGTGACCTTAAACCGGGTGACGCCGAAGTGGTCTCGGTCTTTAGGTTCCGCGTTTGTTGCCGTAGAGGTGAACGTGGAGGCGGGGGCTGAAGCGGTAGCCGTGTTTTTTGCAGAGTTCGGCCAGCCAGGGGCCTCTTTGCTTTAGGGTTTCTTCGGCTGTGCCTTCGGGCATCAGGATTACGTTTTGGGGTGGGGTGTTTAGTGAGGCGATGACCTGCTGGGCTTCGGTCAGGTCGGACTCCTCTGCTATGACGAACTTGAGTTGGTAGGGGTAGTTTGTCGTCAGGTGGCGGAGGGTTTCGGCGTTCAGGCGGAGGCGTTCGTGTTGGTTTCGGAAGGGGCCTTCGGGGGTTGAGTTGCCGAGCTTGGGGCTGATGCTCATCAGGTCGCATTCGACGGGCGCCGTGACGGTTCCTGCGGTCTCAAAGGTGATGTGTTTGCCCTGGTCGCGGTAACGCTTTGAGAGTTCGACGATGCCGGGGGCGATCAGGGGTTCTCCTCCGGTGATGACTACGTGGTTGGCGGCTTTGTATTCGCTCGTTTTGGCGAGGATTTCGTCTATGGTGAAGTCTTCTCCTACTGGGTTCCAGGAGGTGTAGGGGGTGTCGCACCAGGAACAGCGGAGGTTACATCCCGTCGTGCGGACGAAGATGGATGGGACTCCGATTAGCGAGCCTTCTCCCTGGACGGAATAGAAAATTTCGGAAATACGCATTGGCTTAGGCGGTGGGGTCTATGACTCCGGCGTCGCGGAAGCCTCTGGCTCTCAGGATGCAGGAATCGCACTGGCCGCAGGGGTGGCCGGTGGTGAGATCGGGATCGTAGCAGCTGTGGGTGAGGCCGAAGGGGACGTTGAGGTCGGCTCCGAGGCGGACGATGTCGGCTTTGGAGAGCTTCAGGAGGGGCGTGTGAATCCTGACCTTTGTGCGGCCTTCGACTCCGGTTTTGGTGGCGAGGTTGGCCATGGTCTGGAAGGCTTCGATGAACTCGGGGCGGCAGTCGGGGTAGCCGGAATAGTCGAGGGCGTTGACACCGATGACGATGGCGCTGGCTTCGAGGACTTCGGCCCAGGCTAGCGCAAAAGAGAGGAAGATGGTGTTGCGCGCCGGGACGTAGGTGATGGGGATGTCGGTGGACATGGCGGCTTCGTCGCGGCCCTTGGGGACGTCGATGTCGTCAGTGAGGGCGGAGTGACCGAAGACGCGGAGGTCAATTTTGGCGGTGCGATGGGCGGCGGCTCCGAGGGCTTCGGCGACGCGGGTGGCGGCATCGAGTTCGACGCGGTGGCGCTGGCCGTAGTCAAAGGAAAGGGCGTAGACTTCAAAGCCCTGCTGGCGGGCCCAGGCGAGGCAGGTGGCGGAGTCGAGGCCTCCGCTGAGTAAGCAGACTGCTTTCATGATCATCTTCTAGAATCGTTAGATCGAACCTTTGAACGCAATCTTCGCGCTGCGGCTCCGAAATCTTATGGTCGCAGGTCTTGTGCTGGTGGTGGCCTTTTGGGCTTTGAACTGGCGGGCTTACGACGGGTATTTTCAGGATGATGAGCTGGATAACATCTCGTGGGCGCCGAATGTGCAGCTGGGGGCTTTTGCGCGGGATGTGGTGAAGCCGGTGTTTGACGCGAGCAACTTTCGGCCGGTGGGGCATGGGTACTTCATGGCGATGGCGCGGGGGTTCGGGCTGGATTTTCCGCCGTACATGACGCCGATCTTTGTGGCGCATCTGCTGAACGGGTTGCTGCTGTTCTTGATTCTGCGGCGGCTGGGTATTGGGGCGTGGCAGGCGGTGGGCGGGACGGCGTTTTTTGTGCTGAGCGGATCGGCTATGGATGCGTACTGGAAGCCGATGTATGTGTTCGATCTGTTCTGTACGACGTTCTGTTTGCTGAGTATTTTGCTGTGGGCGCAGCGGCGGTGGGTGCTGAGTTTTGTGGCGTACTGGCTGGCGTATAAAGCGAAGGAACTGGCGGTGATGCTGCCGTTTGTGCTGCTGGCGTGGGAATGGTGGTTCGGGGATGAGCGGGAGGGTCGGAAGAGGTTTCTGCGGCTGGCTCCGTTCTTTGTGGCGTCGGCGTCGTTCGGGGTGCAGGGGATTTTGCTGAATCCGAACAAGGACAACGAGTACACGTTCCGGTTTAGTCTGGAGGCGCTGCGGAAGACGTTGCCGTTTTATGCGGCGCGGTTTTTGTTGTTTCCGTTGAGTGGGTTGCTGTTGGCTCCTTTGGCTTTGGTTCGGGACAAGCGGGTTTGGTTTGGGCTGGCGGGGACGTTGGCATTTGTGTTTACACTGCTGTTTCTGCCGGGGCGTTTGTATGAGGCGTATGCGTATCTGCCGCTAGCTTGCGCGGCGATTGCGGTGACGGCCGCGTTGTCGAAAGTGAACCCGGCGTGGGGCGCGGTGGCTTTGGTCGCGTGGCTGCCCTGGAACGTGATGCAGTTGCGGGTGGAGCAGCGGGAGAAGCTGCGTCGGGATGACATTGCGTATGCGTTTGTGAGCCGGCTGGAGCAGTGGGTTGAGGCGCATCCGGGCTTGAAGACGATGGTTTATGAAGGGGCTCCGGGGGAGTATCACGACTGGGGCATTACGGCGGCGTGGAATCTGGCTCACCATACGGTGGGTTTGAACGCTTTGTTTCTGGATAGCGATGCGGCTCGAAAGGCGCTGGAAACCGAGACGGTGGCCTATGCGACGTGGGATCGGGACACGCGGAGGCTGTTGGTTCGTGTACACTCACCTGAGGCCAAATGAAGATACCCAAACTGCGCTGGATACTGGCGGCGATGCTGTTCTTCGCCACCGCTGTGAACTATGCCGACCGTCAGGCGCTGGCTGTCGTTTCTGACCGGATTCGCGCACAGTTTGCGATGACCGAAGTGGACTACTCGTGGATTCTGGCGGGGTTCTTTTTGGCGTACGCGATTATGTATGCGGGGTCGGGCTACATTGTGGACCGGCTGGGGACGAAGAAGAGTTTCTCGCTGTTTATTGGGGTTTGGTCGCTGGCTGCGATGGCGCATGCGTTCGCGACAGGGGTGTGGAGCTTCGGGCTCGCGCGCTTCATGCTGGGGCTGGGAGAACCAGGGAACTGGCCAGCGGCGACTAAGGCGGTGTCGGAGTGGTTTGCCCCACGGCAGCGGGCTTTGGGTGTGGGGATTTTTAATGCCGGGTCTTCGGTGGGGTCGGCGCTTTCGCCTCCTTTGATTTCGTGGCTGACGATTCAGTATGGGTGGCAGTTCGCGTTCATTTCAGTGGGCGCGGTGGGGTTCCTGTGGCTGGCGGCGTGGTGGATGCTGTACGACACTCCGCATCGAAATAAGTGGTTGTCGAAGGCGGAGTACGACGAGATCAAGCACGAGATCCCGGCGGAAGAAGCGTCGAAGCATCAGGATCGTCCGAAAGTTGACTGGGGCAAGGTGGTGCGGACGCGGGAGGCGATGGCGCTTTGCCTGGCGCGGACGTTTACGGATCCGGTGATTTACTTCGTGATTTTCTGGCTGCCGGCGTATCTGGTGAAAGAGCGGCATTTTGATCAGAAGGCGATCGGGCAGTATTCGTGGGTGCCGTTTTTGTTTGGCGGGATTGCGTATCTGGTGGGCGGGTTCCTTTCGGGCATGCTGATGAAGCGCGGGTGGGCGTTGCCAAAGGCTCGAAAGCGGGTGATGTTGCTGGGGGCTCTGTGTCTGCCGGTGGCGATCTGCGCGCCGTTTGCTCCGAGTGCGGCGCTGGCGATTGCGGCAATCTGTTTCATCACGTTTGGGCACGGGTTCTGGACGGCGAATCTGCAGACGCTGCCGGCGGATATTTTCCCGGGGCATGAAGTGGGGACCGTGGCAGGATTTTCGGGGATGGGCGGGGCGATTGGCGGGATGGTGGCGAATCTGGGGACGGGGTATGTGGTGACGAAGTTCTCGTATGCGCCGATTTTCATTGTGGCCGGGCTGATGCATCCGCTGTGCATGATTGTGATTTTCAAGATGCTGCCGGACCGGGTATTTCGGAAAGAGGCTTAGGTGGACGAGTACGCCAAGCGCGTTGCCGGGGAGCTTCGGCAGTATGCGGAGAACGAGGATGTTCATGCGCTGCCGGGGATCTGTTTTTACTGGCTAACGAAGTACATTTTGCCGCAGCTGGCGAGCTTTGGGTATGCGGGGGCGGATGAGTTTTTTCTGCTGAATCTGGAGCGGGCTTATGATGCCGCTGCGGGTGGGGTTCGGCGATTTGTGAGTCTGGGCGCGGGGAACTGCGATCTGGAGGTGCGGCTGGCTGAGGCGCTGCGGGCTGGTGGGCGGACGGAGTTTGTGTTCGATTGCCTGGATTTAAATGCGGCGATGATTGAGCGCGGGGTGGCTGCTGCGTCGGCGAAGGGGTTAGAGGGCGTGTTGCAGCCTCTGGTGGCGGACTTCAATGCGTGGACGCCGGCGCGAGAGTATGACGCGGTGGTGGCGAATCAGGCGCTGCATCATGTTCAGGAGCTGGAGCGGCTGCTGGATGGGGTTCGCGGGGCTTTGACCGGGCGGGGCAAGTTCATTGTGTCGGACATGATTGGGCGCAATGGGCATCGGCGATGGCCGGAGGCTTTGGCGCTGGTGGAGAAGTTCTGGCGGGAGTTGCCGGCGCGGTATCGGTATGACCGGCAGTTACGGCGTCAGGATGAGGTGTATCCGGATTTTGATTGTTCGCTGGAGGGGTTTGAGGGGATTCGGTCACAGGATATTTTGCCGCTGGCGCTGGAGCGGTTCGGGTTTGAGTTTTTCTATGCGTTTTCGAATGTGACGGACCCGTTTGTGGATCGGAGTTATGGGCCGAATTTCGATGC
>CANIHR010000268.1 GCA_947467185.1 Bryobacterales bacterium | reverse complement strand
GAGGGCCTTATCCGGCTCCTGGCGCAGACGTTCCCGGATTGCAACACACACGAGGTCAGCGAAGCCGCTGCCGCCATGAATGCGGTCTGGTCGCGCTCGTGGGACCTCGTCATCCTTGACCTCTCCCTGCCGGGGCGAAGCGGTTTAGAACTGTTGAAGGAGATGCGCAGCGCACGTCCGGGGCTGCCGGTGGTCGTCGTCACCTTCCACCCGGAAGAGCGGTTCTCGGTCCGCGCTCTTCGCGCCGGAGCATCGGCCTACCTGCCGAAGCATGCGTCAGCGGATGTCATGGTACAGACCTTTAAGCAGGTTCTGTCGGGAGGTTGTTTCATTACTCCCCGCGCCGGCGAAATTATGGCCGCCAATCTCAAGAGCGACTTCGAAAAGCCGCTCCACGAAAAGCTCTCCGACCGCGAATACGACATCTTCTCGCGTCTCGGGCAGGGTGAGACAGTTGGTGAGATCGCCGTCTCCCTGAATCTCAGCGTGAAGACAATCAGCACCTACCGCGCCCGGATCATCAACAAAACAGGGCTGCGAAATAATGCCGCCGTGGCGCAGTATGCCATCCGCAACCACCTGGTTGATTAACGGACAAACCTTCGAGTGTTTGTCCGATAGTGCTATTCCGGGCGATTTCGGCCTTCTTGACAGGAGTCGCGCTCTCGGGTACCGTCCAATCAGAGGGGTGGTACCGGGTGCCGACGCGTGGGAAACGAGCAACACGGGTGAAAGATACCTCTTCAGCGTCCACTATCCTTGTCGTTGAGGATAATCCAGCCAGTTTGGACTATCTCGCGACGCTGCTTCGCTACCAGCAATACATCGTGGTGGAGGCGATGAATGCCTTCGATGGCCTGGCGTCAGCGCGTGCGCTTCGCCCGGACCTGGTTATTGCAGACGTGGTCATGCCCGATTGTGACGGGTATGAGTTCACCCGACTGCTTCGTGCCGACGAGAACACGGCCAGGATCCCGATTATCTTCTGGACGGCCACCTATGGCGACCGGGGCAGCGCCATTCTCCTGGCTGAAAACCTGGGTGTGGACTGCGTTCTGGGGAAGCCCTCCGAGCCCCACGAGATCCTCCGCGCCGTCGAAAAGGCACTGGAGCATCCCCGCCACACCACCGGCGCACTGACCAGCGCCAGGCTGCAGGAAGAACACACCCGTTTGCTCACCAACACGGTCTTTGAGCAGGTTTCCCGGCTGCAATCAGCCAACCAGCAACTGCGCGTTTCCGAGAATCAGTACCGGATGCTGTTTGAAGCCAACCCGCTGCCGATGTGGATCTCCGACAACCGCAGGCAGAGGTTTCTCGCAATCAATCGGGCAGCCGAAGCTCGCTATGGGGCGTCGATTGAACAGTTCCCGGAAGCCAGCGCCACTACGGTAACCCGGCAGTCCATCATATTCGAAGGTCAGCCCGCCTGGCTCGAAGTCTCCGCCGAACACGTCCCCACCACCGATACCGAAGAGCAACTCCAGCGCCTGGCAGTCCGGCTGCGTTCGGCGCAGGAAGAAGAGCGGACCAAGCTGTCCCGCCAGCTCCACGACCAGTTCGGGCAGCAGCTGACCGCGCTCCGCATGAACACCGACTGGATGCTGATGCGGGAAGCAGTCCAGGAAGAAATTCAGCTCCAGGAACGGCTTCGGGCGTCGCTCAAGATTGTGGATGAGCTCATCACCATGGTCCAAAAACTCTCCATGGAACTGCGCCCGGGGATTCTCGATTTCGGTATCGCCGCCGCTGTCGAGACCCTCGTACAGGACTTCGGTGACACCTCCGGCATCGACTGTTCGGTTAACGTTCCGGACGACGACGCAAATCTGGAGCCCAGCCGCGCCGCTGAAATCTATCGAATCCTGCAGGAGGCGCTGGCCAATGTCGCCCGTCACTCCGGAGCATCCAGACTGGAGGTGCAACTAACTCGCTCCGGGTCCAGCCTGGTGCTCACCGTGATCGACGACGGCAGAGGTATTACCCCCGAACAATTGCGCAGCCCCGCAGCTCTGGGTCTGCTCGGCATGCGAGAGCGCGCTGCCCAGATTGGCGCCGCCATCTCCATTACCGGCGGCAAGGGAGGGACCAGGTTGCAGCTCGACGTCCCCCTGCCTCCCGAGTCCCCGCAGCCGCACACGCATTCGCTGGGTATTCAGTAACGATGATGAATCGCCTGTATCAGCAGAGTGCGATTCTGGACGCCGACCAGGCCTCGCATTTCCTCGAAAATGTCCTCCAGTCGTCCACCCAATACTCCATCGTGGGTGTCTCCGTTGATGGCACCATCCAGCTTTGGAACGAAGGGGCCAGACGACTCTATGGCTACGAGCCGGAGGAAGTAATTGGCCGTGCGAATATCTCGATGCTGCACACGCCGGAAGATTTGCCCATCAAGCTGAACCAGATAATGGCCGAGACCCTCCGGACTGGCCAGTGGCACGGGCAGCTGCTTCGGGTTCGCAGGAATGGCGTGCGGTTCCTCGCTTCCGTTGCCCTCAACGTCCGGCGAGACCAGATTGGCCGGCACATCGGATTTCTGCTGATTTCCCGCGATATTTCTCTGGAGCAGAAGTTTCGGGACCTGCTCGAGTCGGCTCCCGATGCCACGATTGTCACCGACCAGAACGGGGATATTGTGCTGGTCAATGCCCAGGCAGAGCGCCTGTTCGGTTATGGGAGGGAAGAACTGGTGGGGCGCTCAGTGGATTCGCTCGTACCGGGTATCCTGCTATCGGACTCAGATCGGGTCGGCGTGCGCCGGGATGGCACAGCGTTTCCGGTCGAGGTGGGGTTGAGTCCTCTCGAAACAACTGAGGGAACGTTGATCAGCAGTTCGATTCGGGATATTACAGAACGCAGGAAATTCGAGCGCGCACTACAGGAAAAGAACGAAGAACTGGCCCGTGCCAACACGGCAAAGGACACGTTTCTGGCGAGTATGAGCCATGAGCTCCGAACACCGCTGAATGCCATCATCGGCTTCACGGGAACGATGCTGATGCGCCTGCCGGGACCGCTGAATACCGAGCAGGAACGGCAGTTGCGAACGGTACAGAGCAGTGGCCGGCATCTGCTGTCGCTGATCAACGATCTGCTGGATCTGGCGAAGATTGAATCCGGCAAAGTGGAGTTGCGGGTTGATGACGTGAATGCCGTGGCTGTCCTGCAGGAGGTCGCGGCGCTGCAGCGGCCTGCGGCCGAAACCAAACGGTTGAGCCTCACCGTGGTGGTTCCGGCCGAGCCGGTGGCGATGCTTACGGACGTGCGGTCTCTGCGGCAGATCCTGCTCAACCTGGCCAGCAATGCGGTGAAGTTCACGGATCAGGGGAATATCACGCTGGAGTTGCGGGAATCGGTTGAGGCTATCGAATTTCGCGTAACCGACACGGGGTGCGGTATCGCCCCAAAGGATTGGGGCAAACTCTTCCAGGCCTTTAGCCAGGTGGGTGAGCCCAGAGAAGGGACCGGCCTGGGACTCCTGTTGAGCCGAAGGCTGGCCGAATTACTGGGAGGAACCGTAACGATGCAAAGCAGGGAAGGAGAGGGCAGCACATTTTGCCTCACACTGCCTCGCGTATGAAAGTTCTGGTAGTGGAAGATAACCCGGAGAGCATGGATCTCCTGCTCTACCTTCTGGGTGCCTTCGGATACACGACTTTCGCGGCCAAAGATGGAGAATCCGGCCTCGATGCGGCGGATGCGATTCGTCCCGACCTGATTATCTGCGACATCCACCTGCCGGGAATTGACGGCTTCACGGTGGTAACCCGGCTAAAGGCGAACCCGCAATTACAGGAGACGCCGGTTGTGGCTGTTACCGCGCTGGCGATGGTCGGAGACCGTGACCGGGTGCTTGCCGGTGGCTTCGACGGCTACATCTCGAAGCCCATTGATCCGGAGACGTTCGCCGACCAGGTGAAGGCTCATCTGAGGCCCCCTTCAGTTTGCTAAGATTCATCCGATGCTTACTCGGCTGAGTTTCCTTTTCGTTTCTCTGGCGATGGCGCTGCCTATGCTGGCAGCGGACATTTCCGGTACGTGGCAAGGCGAGGTGAAATCCGACGCCGGCAGCGGGAGTCCGACGTTCGTCCTGAAGCAGGACGGGGAGAAGATCACCGGCACTTACTCGGGCCAATTGGGTGAGGCGAAGCTCACCGGCACCATTAAGGGCGACGAGGTAACTTTCAGCTTCGACGCGCAGGTGACGGTGGTTTACGTCGGGAAAGTCGACGCATCGGGCAAGAAGATGGCTGGCACGGTCGATCTGGGCGGTCAGGCTTCCGGTACGTTTACCGCGGAGAAAAAGTAGTGAGCGGCCTGGGACGCAGAGCCTTCGTGGGAGCGGCCTTCGCCGCTACTGCAGCCGCTTCGGTGATGACCGAAAAGGACAAGCTGGACCGGATCGCTTCGAATTCCTGGCCGATCCGCCACATCTTCAAGGGCTGGCCGAACGTGAAGACCGGCACCATCACGTACGACTCGAAGATGTCTACGGACATGAAGAAGAAGTACGGGGAGATCACGATGCTCGACTTCCCGCAGTTCACGAAGGACAAGTTTCCGGGCGTGACGAAGATGGATATCTTCTCGGGGCTGTTCGGTGACGTGTCCGACGCTTCCATGTTCCAGGACCAGACCGGGATGTTCGACGGCGCTTCGCGGACGACGCGGGAGTTCCAGCCGCACAGCGCTTCGGGGCGCAAGTGGCTCGACAAGATGGCCTCGACGATGGTGAAGACCGGGACGAGCTGCCAGCACATCTCCAACAACGCTCCGCTCGACATCTGCGAGCTCGACCCCGCGCTGCGCAAACGCGGGGTGGAAGTGGCGAAGCAATGGATCGACGCCGGCAATATTCTGGGCGCGAAATCCATGCGCGTGAACAGCGGTGGGCCGCGCGTGATTCCTCCGGCCGGACCGGATCCGAAGACCGGGTATCCGCGGAATGACGCCATCGTTCAATATCTGGGGAACTGCATCGAGAGCTTCAAGGAAATGGCGGATTACGGCGGTAAGAAGGGTGTCCGCGTGACCCTGGAAAACCACTGGGGTCTGACGGCGAATCCGACCAACATCCGGACGATCATCGACGAGGTCAACCACCAGTACTGCGAGGCGTCGCCCGACTTCTGCAACTGGGAACACGAGTACCTGCTGTACAACGGCCTGAAGGAACTGGCACCTTACGCGCACACCAATGTCCACGCGAAGTATTGGGACCGGTGGGGCACGAACAACGACATCCGGAAATCAGTAAAGATCATGCTGGCGGCTGACTTCCGGGGCACGTTCGCGCTCGAGTACGAGTCGGGTCCGTGGGACGGCGTGGAAGGCTCTCAGTACATCTTCAAGGAAGTTCTGGCTGCGCTTGATTAAGCTTTGAGTGCTTCTGGCCGAAGAAGTAGTAGATCACCAGGCCGATAGCCAGCCAGACGAAGAAACGTAGCCACGTTTCGAGCGGCAGGGCCAGCATCAGCATCAGGCAGAACACGATCGACATGATCGGCAGCCAGGGGCAGAGCGGAACGCGGAAGCCGCGTTTCCGTTCGGGCTGGGTCTTGCGCATCACCAGGACACCCGCTGAGACCACGATAAACGCGAACAGGGTGCCGATGTTCGAGAGATCGGCGAAGGTGCCAATGTCCCAGATGCCGGCCGGGATACCGACGACCAGGCCCGCGATCCAGGTGGAGATATGGGGCGTGCGGAACTTCGGGTGAACCTTCGAAAACGCCTTCGGCAGCAGACCGTCGCGGGACATGGAGAACCAGACACGGGCCTGCCCGAACTGGAAGACCATGAGGGACGAGATCATGCCGACGAGCGCGCCGACGTTCACCCAGCCGCGAATGGTGTTCATTCCCAGCGCCTTCAGGGCGTCGGCGACGGGGGCGGCACCGGTGAGGGTGTGCCAGTCGGCAATGCCCGTCAGGACGAGCGCTACGGAGACGTAGAGGACCGCACAGATCAGCAGCGTGGCGATGATGCCAATGGGCAGGTCGCGCTGGGGATTCTTGCACTCCTCGGCTGCGGTGGAGACGGAATCAAAGCCAATGTAGGTGAAGAAAACGATGGCCGCGCCGGTCAGCATGCCGGGGTAACCGTTCGGCATGAAGGGGATCCAGTTGGACGTCTTGACGGCGTGCCCGGCTCCGATGACAAAGATCAGAATGGCCGCGATCTTGACGAGCACCATGACGTTGTTGGTGCTGGCGCTCTCTTTTACGCCCCGCACCAGAACCCAGGTGAGGAGCATGAGTATGAGGAGTGCCGGGAGGTTAAAGACGGTCCCGGTGAATGCTCCCCCGGCTATCGGGGGCCCGTTGATGGCGGCGGGCAGGTGGTAGCCGAAGAGGCCTTCGAGTAAGTCGTTTAAGTAGGCCGAGAAGCCTACGGCCACCGCCATGTTGGAGACGGCGTATTCGAGGATAAGATCCCAGCCAATGATCCACGCGAAGATCTCTCCGAGCGTCGCATAGGCGTAGGTATACGCGCTCCCGGCGATCGGAATCATGGAGGCAAGTTCCGCGTAGCAAAGCGCCGCGAAACTGCACACGAAAGCCGTCACAAGGAACGACAGTGAGATGGCGGGACCGGCACCCTGTCTGCCGATGGTGGAGACAGCGTTGCCACCGTTCAGGATCAGGTCGAGGATCGGCGCGTTCAGGATGGACTTGAACTGCAGAACCTGGCCGGCGGCGGCGGTCCCTGTGAGGATGAAAATGCCGGAACCGATGACGGCTCCGACCCCAAAAGCTGTGAGGCTCCACGGACCCAGCGTCTTGCGCAGCCGATGCTCGTCGTGTTCCGACGAAGCGATCAGGGCGTCAATGCTGTGGGTCCGGAGGAGCCTCTTCACTGTTTACCGGGTCAGGACTTAGCGCTTACGCGTCTGGCCCTTGGACATGATCTTGACTTTTTTCTTCATGGAGCCGCGGGCAACCGAGGCGGGGCGCTTGGCCTTGGGGGCGGCTTCCTTGCGGGCGGCGCGCTTTGCGGCTTTGCGTTCTTCTGCGTTTTCAATGTTGCTGGTGATCATTTGGTTATTCGTCTCTTATTTCAGACCGGCGTACTTCTCGATCAATTTTTTCATCCCGTGGCGCTGGAAGATGACGACGATTTTGGCGTCGTCCCCGTCGCCTTCGCGGCGGACAATGGTGCCCTTGCCGTATTTGGGGTGCTCTACTACTGTACCTGTTTGATTCTGTCGTTTGCCAGTTGGGGCCAGAGGACGGAATTGGGCGGCCGTCGGCGGACGCGGCGGGAGGCCGGTTTGGGCCGCAAAATTGGGGCGGACGGGGGGTGTGGGATCGAGCGTCGCGGACCTTTGGGGCGGCGCGACCGGTCGGCTCACGGGTGGGGGGACCGGACGGTTTTGGGGGATGGCCGGCACATCGTCCCACGGGAGGAGGTCCATTTGGGACTGCGT
>CANIHR010000267.1 GCA_947467185.1 Bryobacterales bacterium | reverse complement strand
TCGCTACCAGCGTCGGGATTCCGATCCCCAGATTCACGTAATACCCGTGATGCATCTCATGCACCACGCGGGCCGCAATCCGTTGCCGCCTTAGTTCCGGAGTCAGATTCGGCAAACTCACTGCGCACCCCCACGAACGCGCAGGCGTTCGATTCTTCGCTCGGAAAATGGCGATTCGAATATCCGGTGAACATAAATTCCCGGCGTCATCACGTCGTCCGGCTTAATCTCACCGATTTCCACCAGTTCATCCACCTCGGCGATCGTGATTCGCCCCGCCGGTGCCATCACCGGATTAAAGCTCTGCGCCGTCTTCCGGTACACCAGATTGCCCGCGCGGTCACCTCGCCACGCCTTGATCAGCGCGAAATCGGCCTTTAGTGACCGCTCCATCAGATACTTCTTGCCGTCGAACTCGCGGACTTCCTTGCCTTCTTCCACGATCGTACCCACGCCCGTCGGCGTGAAAAAGGCCGGAATCCCCGCGCCTCCGCACCGAATCTGCTCCGCCAGCGTTCCCTGCGGCACCAGATTCACCTTGAGTTCCCCGGAGAGGATCATCCGCTCCATGATTTTGTTCTCACCCACATAGCTGCCCGTGTGTTCTGCGATTAGGCCAGCTTCCAGCACCAGCCCGATCCCGAAACCTTCCACGCCCATGTTGTTGCTGATCGTGTGCAGCCGCCTCGGCCCCGCCGCGACCAGAGCCGCAATCAAATTCTCTGGAATGCCGCATAAACCGAAGCCGCCAATCATTACCGACGACCCGTCACGGATATCGGCAACCGCTTCTTCCGCCGTTGCAATTTCCTTGTTCATAACTGATTTCAGAATAGCGTCGGACCTGTTTTAACACTTTGTGATATAACGACCTGGTGGTATTGAAACGTTTGCATGTCAGCATTTGGGCCCTCGCGCTTTTCGGCCTCCCTCTTTTTGCGCAGGAGGGCCACGGAGTCACTCCCGCCGATATCCAGCGCGGCCTCCTGATTTACACTTCCAGCTGCATCAATTGCCACGGGCCCGATGGAGACCTGATCTCCGGCGTCACCCTCGCCTCCGGCCGTTTCCGCCGCGCCCAGTCTGACAACGACCTGATCCAGATCATCCAGAAGGGGCTGCCTGGCACCGCGATGCCCCCCGGAGCGTACACGGATGACCAGGCCAGCCTCCTCGTCGCCTACCTCCGTTCCATGTCGACTTCGGCTAAATCCACCCGCAACGGCCCTCCCGGCGAGCCCGCCCGGGGCAAGGCCCTCGTCGAATCCAAAGGGCAGTGCCTGAACTGCCACCGGATTGGCAACCTCGGCACGGTCACCGGTCCCGACCTCACCTCCATCGGAGGCATCCGCCGCCTGGCCGAGATCGAAACCTCTCTCCTCGACCCCAGCGCGGAAATTCGTCCCGAAAATCGCCCCGTCCGGGCCACCGTGAAGGACGGCACAAAGATCGCCGGCACCCTCATGAATCAGGACACTTATACGCTCCAGATTCTCGACAGCAAAGGTAAACTCCGCTCCCTCTACAAGGCGAATCTTCGTGACTACGAACTCCTGAAAATCTCGCCGATGCCCAATTTCAAAGACAAATTCACCGCACAGGAAATGTCCGACGTCATCAGCTACCTCGTCTCCCTGAAAGGCCTCCGCTAATGCGCCGCACAATCTTGTCGTTACTCGCCCTCGCTGCCACGCTCGCCGCCCAGACCCCTTTCGACCGCCTCGTCAACGCTGACAAAGACCCTGCCAACTGGCTCACCTACTCCGGCACGCTCGACGGCCAGCGATACAGTCGCCTCACCCAGGTCACCCCGGCCAACGCCAAAGATCTGGAACTCAAGTGGGTCCTGCAAACCCGAGCCCCCGCCGAACCGAACAGCAAATACGAAGCCACGTCCCTGGTCAGTGACGGCGTTCTGTACACCGTCCAGCCCCCCAACGTGGTCGTCGCGCTCGACGCCGTGAACGGCAAAATCTTTTGGACCTACCCGTATAACCCCGCGCCCCAGGCCCGCGCCTGCTGCGGCCGGGTCAATCGCGGTCTCGCGATCCTCGGCAACACCCTTTTCATGGGCACCCTTGACGGGAACCTGATCGCCCTCGATGCCCGCGACGGCCATGTCATCTGGAACACCCAGGTTGGCCGCCCCGAAGCGGGCTACTCCGTGACCGTCGCCCCCCTCGTCGTCAAAGACAAGGTCATCGTTGGCCCCGCCGGTGGTGAATACGGCATTTCCGGCTATCTCGCCGCCTACTCCGCCGAAACCGGTAAGGAACTCTGGCGCTTCAATACCATCCCCAAGCCCGGCGAACCCGGCCACGAGACCTGGGAAAATGACGCCTGGAAGCATGGCGGCGGTTCCATCTGGACCACTGGCTCCTACGACCCGGCCCTCAACCTCCTCTACTGGGGTATCGGCAACGCCAGCCCCGACTGGAACGGCGACGTTCGCCCCGGCGACAACCTCTACACCAGTTCCGTCCTCGCTCTCGACCCCGATACCGGCAATCTCAAGTGGCACTTCCAGTTCACACCCCACGACGAATTCGATTTCGATGCCACCCAGGTCCCCGTGCTGGCCGATATCACCTGGGCTGGTAAACCCCGTAAGGTAATGCTCTTCGCCAACCGTAATGGCTACTTCTATGTCCTCGACCGACAGACCGGCGAATTCCTCCTCGGCAAACCGTTCGTGAAGGTCACCTGGGCCAACGGCCTCGACGCCAAAGGTCGCCCCATTCGCGTCGGCCACTCCACCCCCGAAGGCAGCCTGATCTACCCCGAAAACCAGGGTGGCACCAACTGGTATAACCCGGCATACAGCCCTCGGACGGGCCTCTTCTACATCCCCAGTTGGCTCGACACGCACTCCATCAACACCAGCCGGGCGGAACCTTACCGGGAAGGTATGCCATTCAATGGAGGCAGCGCGACCCACGAAGTCCCCGCACTACGCCCGGGCCCGACGAACAAGCGTCTCCCGGAACTGGCATCGGGCGCGATCCAGGCGCTCGACCCCAAAACCGGCGCTGTCAAATGGCAGTTCAAAATGATGGACGTCACCGACAGCGGAGTCCTGGTCACCGCCTCCGACGTCGTCTTCGCCGGGGGCAGGGAAGGCTACTTCTATGCCCTCGACGCCCGCACCGGAGCGCCCCTCTGGAAAGCCATGGTCGGAGGCGCGGTCTCGGCCGGCCCCACCACTTACGCGGTAGACGGGAAACAGTACATCTCCATCCCCGCCGGCAACGCCATCTTCACCTTCGGCCTGCGCTGAAAGTTGTCCGCATCCGCGATACTATTAGGCGTAATGCTCAGTCGCTATATTCAGGAAGCCATGCGGCGCGCCCGGTACAAAACGCTGGAAGACGGCAATGTTTTCGGCCAGATTCCGGGTGTTGACGGAGTCTGGGCCAGCGAAGCGTCGCAATCTCAATGCGAAAAAGTCTTGCAGGAAGTCCTCGAGGAATGGCTGATCCTGAAAATCCGCGATCATGAACCGATTCCCCGCGTTGGACGTGTGAGTCTCTCCGTTCAGGCTGCCTAACCCCTGTGGAACCTGTTTCTCGCCGCGAACTCGTTCGGCGCTTCCGTGAACTGGGTTTCACCGGCTCTTTCTCCGGTGGCCGGCACCAGTTCATGCAGCGTGACGCTCTAAAGGTTCGGATTCCGAACCCTCACGGCAACGAACTCATCAGCGGTCCACTACTTCGCGAAATTCTCCGTCAGGCGGGTGTCACTCCTGCAAACTGGCGGAAGTCGCAGTCGTCGGCCCCAATGCCACAATGAAATAAATGCCCCAGTTTCAGGTCTCGACCCCCCAGCGAGTCTACCCCGTCGTCGTGGAACGTGGCGGGATCGCCCGCCTGCCCGAATTCCTCCCGCCCCGCTCCGGCAAAATCTTTGTCGTCACCACGGCCGACGTCTGGGAACTCCACGGCCACCAGCTTCAGGCCGCGCTCGGCGCGCACGACTATTCAACCCTCTTCTTCCCCGGTTCGGAAGAAAACAAGCGCATGACGCAGGTGGAAGCCCTGGCAGAACAAATGTCCGAAGGTGGGGCCGACCGCTCCAGTCTCGTCGTCGCTTTCGGTGGCGGCATCGTCACCGATCTGGGTGGTTTCCTCGCCGCCATCTACATGCGCGGCATCCCGGTCATCCAGATTCCCACCACCCTCCTCGCCCAGGTGGATGCTGCCGTCGGCGGCAAAACCGGGGCCAACCTCGTCACCGGCAAGAACCTCATCGGCTCGTTCCACCAGCCCCTCGCGGTCCTCATTGACCCCGGCGTCCTCTCGACTCTTCCCAAACGCGAATTCGACGCGGGCCTCTACGAAATCATCAAGACCGGGATCATCGCCAGCGAACCCCTCTTCCGCCTCCTCGCCTCCGGCCGCGACGAAGTCCTGGAACAGCGCCACCATATCGTCGACCACATCATCGCCGAATCCGTCCGCATCAAGGCCGAGGTTGTCTCCGCCGACGAACGAGAAGGTGGCCTTCGCCGCATCCTCAATTTCGGCCATACCTTTGGCCATTCTCTCGAAGCCGAAACGCAGTACAAGCGCTTCCTGCACGGCGAATCGGTCTCCTGGGGTATGCGGGCTGCCACTTACCTCGCCCACGAACTCGAAATGCTGCCGCCGGAGGACCATTTCTCCATACTGGCCGTCCTTGACCGCTACGGTCCCATCCCCAGCGTCGCCGGCATCTCCGCCGAAGCCCTCGCAGCACGCCTGGTGAAGGACAAAAAAACCATCCAGTCGAAAATCCACTTCGTTCTGCCCACGAAGATTGGCGAAGTGATCGTCCGCAGCGACATCACGCTCGAGCAGGCCACCCGTGCCATTGTCAGAGCCTTGGGTGATTGCCAGTAATGTCCGTCTCCGGAACCACTCCTGACGGCACCGCCTCCGAGCGCGAAGCCTCCCGCTGGGTACGCTCCATGTTCGGCCGCGTGGCACCGCGCTACGACCTTGCGAACCACCTGCTCTCCGCCAACATCGATAAGCACTGGCGGAACACGACCGTTCGGCGCGTCCGCGACATCCTGAAGCGCCCCAACTCCCGCGTCCTTGATCTCGCCTGTGGAACTGGCGACCTCCTCGTTGCCCTTGAACGCGAAGCTGGCCGGGCCCTCGTCGGCAGCGACTTCTGCCACCCCATGCTCGAAGGCGCGAAGGACAAACTCCAGCGCACCGGCCTGCACTCCACCCTGTTCGAAGGCGACGGCCTCGCCCTCCCGCTCCGCGACGCCAGCCTCGACCTCATCACCATCGCTTTCGGGTACCGCAACTTTGCGAACTACCGCGCGGGCCTCATCGAAATGCGCCGGGTCCTGCGCCCTGGCGGCGCACTCGCCATCCTCGAATTTACGCAGCCGCCCAACAAGGCCTTCGCTGCACTCTATAACTGGTACTCCCGCAAAGTGCTCCCCATTCTGGGGGGAATCATTTCCGGTGCTCCGGAAGCGTACAAATACCTCCCCGAATCTGTACGGAAATTCCCGGACGCGCCCGAACTTTCCACTATGATGAAGGAAACTGGCTTCGACCAGGTCGACTGGGAGTACATGACCTTCGGGATTGTCGCCCTCCACGTCGGCCGCGTTCGGTAGCTGAACGAAAGAAGGGTCCAGATGAAGTTCCTCGCCGTCCTGGTGCTGGCGTCAACTACGCTCAGCGCCGCCACTTACGTCGGCTCGCAGAAGTGCCAGACCTGCCACCCCGACACCTACGCCCGCTGGTCAAAAACCCGCATGGCGAACGTGATCCGCGACCCCAAACTCCACCCCGAAGCCGTCGCAGGCGACTTCTCCAAACCCAACCTGCTCGTCACCTTCAAGCTCTCCGATGTCTCCTTCATGTACGGTGACAAATGGAAGCAACGCTATCTCTACAAGAAGGGCGACGATTACTTCGTTTACCCCGTCCAGTGGGACGTGACCAACAAAGTCTGGCGCGCCTACAAGCCCGCCAAAGGAACCGACTGGTGGACCAACATCTACCCCGACGACCAGGCGCAGCGCCCCACCGGCCCCCTCTGCGATGGCTGCCACTCGGTCAACTACAACATCTCCAATCACTCCGTTACGGAATGGAATGTCGGCTGCGAAAAATGTCACGGACCCGGCAGTGATCACATCGCAAAACCTGCCCGCACCAACGTGGTGAACCCCGCCCGCCTTGATACAACCCGCGCCAACGATGTCTGCCTCCAGTGCCACACCCAGGGGCAGCCTCTGAAGAATCCACAGGCAGATGGACGCCACTACGACTGGCCCGTGGGCTACACCGCCGGCGACAAGCTCTCCGACTACTGGAAGCTCGAAGAACACAAGCTCGGCGAAACGTCCTTCACGCACTTCCCCGATGGCACCGCCCACAAGAACCGTATGCAGGGCAACGACTTCGTCCAGAGCCAGATGTATCTCCACGGCATCAAGTGCTCCGCCTGCCACGATGTGCACGGCACCGCCAATAACGCCGATTTGATCCGCGCGTCATCCACTCTCTGCCTGTCCTGCCACACCCGCGTTGACCCCGCAGCCCACTCGCATCACAATGCAGGAAGCACCGGAGCGGAATGCGTCGGTTGCCACATGCCGAAGATCGAGCAAACGATCGCCGACGTCAACGTTCGCGCCCACACCTTCAAGGCCAACCTCGTCGGCTGCGTGGCTTGTCACAAAGACAAAAAGACCGACTGGGCAAAAGAGAACCTGGCGAAGTGGCCCAACTTTTCCGCCTGGCGCTTCGAGTAGTCTCTACCCGAGCGCTTTCCAGAAGAACGTACTCGCGCAAGGCTTCCCATCCGGCAGCAAGGAGAAATCCGGAATGGAACCGACGCGCGTCCAGCCCATTCGCTCATACAGTCTCTCGGCAGCTTCGCTCGCAGTGTCCAGCGTTAGAATCGTCTTGCCGGCCGCCAGAGCCGCAGCCTCGGCCGCTGCCATCAGCTTTTGTGCTACCCCCTGACCCCGCGCCGATCGCCGCACCAGCAGCTTCGCAATCTCGCCCCGGTGCTGCTGATTCGGCGGCATCCGCAGGATCACTTGCACCGTCCCCAAGACTTCCTCGCCCTCCAGCGCCGCGAATGCCAGTCGTTCCCCTCGGTCCACCGCGTCCGCTACGCCCTCAAAGAACAGACTCGCGTCATCCAGCGAGAAATTCGCCATGAAATTCACCGAGGCCCCGCCCTCCACGCAATCCACCAGGACTTTCGCGAGCCCCTCCATCTGCCCCCAAACGTCATTGCCATCGTGGAGATGCCGGATCTCGATCATGCCAACCAGCGTAGCCTGGCTAACGTCTCAGCTCAAAGACCTTCACGGTCCGCAGCCCGGCTGTTTCGGACGACGCAAATACTCGCTTCGCCAGCGTCAACTCCTCCACATTCACGCAACTCACCATGGGGTCGCGACTGCCGAAGATCATCGACTCACCCG
>CANIHR010000266.1 GCA_947467185.1 Bryobacterales bacterium | reverse complement strand
GGGGCTCCGCTCACAGATGCTAGCGCGAAGGTGTTTGCGGGGATGCCGCATCTGCGGGAACTGAACGTGTTCCGGAGCCGGATGAGCAATGCGGGGCTGGAAGAACTGCAGGGCCTGAAGGAACTGACTTCCCTCGACGTCCGGTATTCGCGGATATCGGCAAATGGGGTGGACGCGTTCCGAAAAGCTGTGCCGGGGTGTGTGGTGGAGTTTGCGGGGTCGGCCGGGGTAGTATCGAAGGCCGGGAGCGCGAAACCGGCAGGGACTTCGGAACGGGAGATCACCGAGTGGGTAGTGGCTTTGGGCGGTCGGGTGGACAGGGTTGAGGGCGTGGTTCGCGGGGTGCATCTGGCTTCCACAGGGGTTAGTGATGCGCAGGTGGAGTCGCTGGCGGGACTAAAGGGGCTGGAGAGGCTGGATCTGCAGTCGACCGAGGTGGGCGACGTGGCGGCGACTGCGGTGGCGAAGATGGCCAGCCTGCGGGAAGTGAACCTGAGTGGGACGGCGATTTCCGATGTGGGCGCCGGGAAGCTGACGGGACTGCGGGTGCTGCGGGTTCGGAATACAGCGGTGACGGGCGAGACTTTGAGCGGGGCCGCGATGGTGACGCTGGATGCGGCGGGGTCTCCAGTGACGGATGCCGGGCTTCGGCGGATTACCGGGATGCGCGGACTGGAGACGCTGTCGATTGCGGGGTCGGAAGTGACTGATGCCGGGGTGGGACAGCTGAGTGAATTGCCGGGGCTGCGGGTGCTGAACCTGAATAGCGTGGATGTGACGGATAAGGGAATTCCGGCGCTGGCTCGGCTGGCTGGACTGCGGGAGCTGGATTTCAACTACGGGCGGTTCACGGATAAGGGCTTTGTCGCGATGCCGGAACTGGAAAAGCTGACGCTGGTGCGGACGCGGGCCGGCGCTGCGACACTAGCGGCGATCGGGCAGATGAAGAAGCTGCGGGTGCTGGTGCTGGATTATACGCAGACGGATGCGAAGGGGTTTGCGGAGTTGCGGGGGCTGACGGCGCTGGAGGAATTGTCGCTGGATTCGGCGAATGTGGGCGATGAGTCGGTGGAGATTCTGGCGGGGATGACGCGGCTGAAGAAGCTGAATCTGTATCACACGATGGTGACGGCAGCGGGGCTGGAGAAACTGAAGGCGGCGCTGCCGGGGTGCGTGATCGAGTGGGAGAAAGATTCCACAGCTCCGAACCGGAGGCGGATATGACCGTAGCTCTGGTTTGTTTGCTGCTGGCGGCGGAACCGGCTTCGTGGATTGCGAGCACCGGTGGCGCGGTGCGGGGAACGGCTCGATCGGTCGAGGTTGATCTGCGGTCGAGCTGGGTGACGGATTCGGATCTGCCGCAACTGGCGAAGATGGCGGACCTGGCGGTGCTGGATTTGTCGGGGACGCGCATTTCGGACAGGGGTCTGCGGGCGCTGCGAGGGGCGGCGGGGATTACGGAGCTGAACCTGGAGTTCGCGGAGCAGATTACGGATGAGGGGACGTCGGCGCTGCGGGGGTGGAAGAAGCTGAAGCGGCTGAACCTGCGCGGGACGAAGATTACGGACAATACGCTGGAGGCGTTGGCGACAATCCAGACGCTGGAAGCACTGGATATCGGGTATGCACAGTTAACGGATGCGGGCCTCGATTACCTGACGACGCTGGGGAACCTGCGGGAGGTGCGGCTGGGCGGGAATAAGCTGACCGACACAGCACTGCAGTTTCTGCGGCAGATGCCTCGGGTGACGCTGGTGGATGTGGAGGGGTCGCAGCGGACGGATTCGGGGCTCTGGAATGTGTTACTGGGGGAACAGGGGCTTGACGCGATTGCCAGTGTTCCGGCGCTGCGGGAGTTGCGCGTCGGCGGGACGGCGATTGGAGTGAGCGGGCTGCGGAAGCTGGCGGGGATGCCCGCGCTCGAGCGGTTGGGGCTGCAGAATTGCACCAAGGTGGGGCATGATGCGGTGCCGGTGCTGGCGGGGATGAAGAGGCTGCGGTGGCTGGATGTGGCGGGGACGGAGTTGTCGGCCGAGGACGTTGCGGCACTGCGGGTGGCTCTGCCTCAGTGCGAGATTTTGAAGTAAGAATGCGTGCTGGTGAAAGGATTTCAGCGGAACGCGATGTGAGGCCGCCTCACGAGTCCGAGCCGCAACAGGCCTACCAATGCCCCAAGAGCGCTGCATTCGATCCCAAAACCAACTAGGTCTGCTACTACGAAGACCAGTGCCTCGGACGAAGTCGGCGCAATCCGCCGCTGATCAAAGACGACGCTGACAACCTTGTCGGCCAGGCTAATGGGAAGTGGATCCCAGGCGAAGACGATTTGCATGAGTGTCGGAGAGTGGAATATTTCCCACAGCAGCATGAGCACCCCCTTCGCCATGACTCCGACGAGAAACGGAACGAGGAGGTACCACTTGACTGTCGTTGAGGTGGTTGACCGAAGAAGCCGAACCCGTAAGTTGAGGCGTTCCCAGTTCAGGAGAGGAGCCTCGTTACAGGAGCCGGAAGTTGACTTCGATCTGGGCTCGGACGTTGACGGCGGAGCCGCTCTTCATGCCGGGCTTGAACTTCCACTTCTGGACGGCTTCGACGGCTTTTTCGTCGAGACCCATGCCGAGGCTCTTGAGAACCTTGATGTCGCGGGCGTGACCTTCAGAGTCCACGACGACCGAGAGGAGCACGGTGCCGGAGTACTTGGCTTTGCGTGCCTCTTCGGAGTATTCAGGATCGACCTTAAAGAGCACAGAGGGGGCGCTGACGCCGCCACCGACGCGGAACACGCCGCCGCCGACACCGCCTCCGCTACCGGGGCCGAAACCGCCGCCGGAACCGGAACCGACGCCACCGCCGGAACCATTGCCCATACCGCCGCCGGAGCCGTTACCGTTCGAGCCGTTGATCATCTTGGCCAGAGGGTCGCCCCAGTTGTTGAGGTTGGACTGCGGGAGAGGCGTATCGGGGGGCGCGATGATCGAGGGGTCCATGGCCAGCTTCGGCGTATGGTCCACGATCATGGGCGGGACGAATTGCTTCATCGCCGGCTTGGGAAGTTTGCCTTTGGAAACCGGGAGGGGTTCCCGTGCACCGCCACCGCCGCCACCCTGCATGGTGTTCTGCTTGGGCTTGGCTTCGGGGACGTAGGGCTTGATGTTGGGGTCAACCAGCAGGGTATTGCGGATCGCCTTCTGGACCGTGGGGCTGGTGAAGCCGAACCACAGGAGGGCGAAGACCGCGACATGGCCGCCAATGGAGTAGTAACGGGACTTGGGGTCGCTCTCATAGAGGCCCCAGATGTCTTTGACTGCTACCGGCCGCGAGGTGATCTCAAGCGGGGGTAACTGCTGTGGATTGAACAGTTCCTTCACCGATTCGATAATCGAGAGGTACCAGGGGATCTCGGTTTCGGGCGCGAGGAGACGAGCCAGGTGGTCGTCCGGCTCGGTGTGGAGCTTCACTGCACCGTTAGGATCGTGCACGGCTGTATCAATAGGATGTGTGTGCAGTAAATCGGACATTTTACTCGGTTGACTCTCCGAAAGGACTCTTCGGTCCACTAACAGCCCCTCAACACTACTGTTACTTAATTCTCGCATGGAGTTTACCACAGCTTTCACGTAGTTGTGATTGATTGCACTTGCCGGACCAAACGGGCCTTTCGACCCTCCACAATTCCATTTGACGAAGTTGGGGCGGGTTTCGTTCCGTTAAATGGAAGACAGGATCTTAGACGCTGGCGGAACGGAAAAGACGGCAGGAATTGGGGATGGAGTGGAGCGGGGGCTGCGGGAAAGGGGGTTAGGTGGGAGACCAAAAGGGAGGTCGGGGCGGGCTGCCGGTTGGCTGCCGCGCCCCGTTGCGAGTGTGCGCCGGGAGATCGGTCGGGCGTATTTATCACACGGTCGCGAGCTGAGGAGCAGATGTGGCGGAGCCGTTGAAGGCCGTTTCGGCGAGCCACTGAGCTGGAGAGGGGACCTCGGGGTCGGCGGCCAAACGGGTCCAATGGTTCGCTTTGCCGTCCCACATCTCAAAGGTGCCGGTTTCAATCTGGAAGACCCAGCCGTGGAGCTGGAGGGTACCGGCATGAAGCTGGGCGAAGACGTGGGGGTGCGATTCGAGGTGCTGGAGCTGGAGGAGGACGTTCAGTTTGGTGAGCGCGACCAGGGATTCGTGCTCCGAGGCTCCGGCATGGAGTTCGTCGAGAGCGCGGCGGGCACCTTCTGCGTGGCGCAGCCAGTCCTCAACATGAGGCATGTTGGCAAGCTTTTCGGGGTGGAGGAGGCCCTTCATGGCACCGCAATCGGAGTGGCCACAAATGACGATATGGCGAATTTTGAGGCCGCTGACGGCAAACTCAATAGCAGCGGAGGTCGCTTCGGCCTGGTGACGGGGCGGCACGATGTTACCCGCATTCCGGCAGACGAACATGTCGCCTGGGGAGGACTGGGTAATGAGATCCAGGGCCAGCCGGGAATCGGAGCACCCGATGACGAGAACTTCGGGCTGCTGTCCGGTGGACAGACGTTCGAAGAGTTCGCGGTTCGCCGGGAAGACATGATCCTGGAAGTGCTGAATGCCCTTAAGAATCTTTTGCATAATGCTTATCCTTGAAATGATTTGTCCTGATCGGGGCACCCTTGTGCCTCTGTAATTAGTAAACGATAAGTTCAGAAGCTGGGCTCGCCCAGAGAACTGTACATACAGGAAGAGGCTATAAACCGACCCGGACTTTCATGAGAGGCGGTATCCTGTCGTGATATGACACGCGCGGAAGCTCTGGAAATCCTGCATGAATACACGAAATCAGAGAGTTTGCGGCGGCATGCGCTGCAGGTGGAGACCTGTGTGGCTGCGTATGCGCGGCATTTCGGGGAGGACGAGGAGGTCTGGCGGGTGACGGCGATTCTGCATGATTTCGACTACGAGATCCACCCGAATGCACCGGAGCACCCGATGCAGGGGGAGCCGATTCTGGAGGCGCGAGGGGTATCGGCGGAGATCCGGCGGGCGATTTTGTCACATGCGAACTACAGCGGGGTGTCGCGGGACAGTTTGCTGGAGAAGGCGCTGTTTGCGTGCGATGAGCTGTCGGGATTCATTTCGGCGTGTGCGCTGGTGAAGCCCTCCAAAAAAGTGGCGGAGGTGGAAGCCACTTCTGTGAAGAAGAAGATGAAGGACAAGGCCTTTGCACGGTCCGTGAGTCGGGAGGACATTGTGAACGGGGCGGCGGGGCTGGGTTTGGAGCTGGAAGCGCACGTGGAGTTCTGTATTCGGGCGATGCGCGAGGCTGCGGAAGAGATCGGGCTGTAGAAACGCGGATATACTAATGTATTGATGCGTTTCTGCCTTGTTTTTGCGGCGCTGATGGCGCTTTTCACTACTGCGGCGAAGTCGGACATTCGGGGGTGCGAGTGCGACCTGAAGAAGCCGGAGACTGCGACGATTCGCGGGTGCAGTTTGTGTCTGGAAGCGGAGAAGCGGCCCGAGTCGGAGGCGTTTTTTGTGCTTCGGGATGTGAATCCGACGAAGCCGAACCGGTGGCTCGCTTTACCGCGCAAGGCGTTTGACGGGATTAATCCGCTGGCGCAGATGACGGCCGAGGAACGGTTGGGGCTTTGGACGACGGCAATTGCCAAGGCGAAGGAAGTCTGGGGCGACGGCTGGGGGATTGCTATGAACAGCGACCTCAGGCGGACCCAGTGCCACCTGCACGTTCATATCGGCAAACTGCTGGAACACCAGGAACCCGGCGACGAACTCCCGGACGATGCGAGACACGCCGAAGGGAAGTACGTCAATGGCCCGGCGGAGTTGCCCGCGCTGGCGGATGGCACCGGGTTGTGGTTCCATCCGGTGGGGAATCGCCTGCACGTTCACGTCGGTGAGCAGGCCACCGAGTTCGTTCTGCTGAGATAAGAGTTCACCTTACACATGTCCCTTCTGGAAATTCAAAAGCTTCCGACTGCCGAAAACTCGGCGATTCACCTTCATCCTTCTGACAACGTGGCGATTGCGCGCGTGCCCCTGGCCGCCGGGCAGACGCTGCGAGTAGAGGGGAATGAGTTTCAGACGACAACGGCGGTGCCTCCCGGGCACAAAGTAGCGCTGAACGACATCGCGACGGGCGATTTCGTGTATCGCTACGGGCAGCGGATCGGGCGGGCTTCGAAGCCGATTGCGAAGGGCGAGCATATCCACGTCCACAACGTCGGCTTTGAAGAGCTGGCGTTTGATTACGAATACCCGACCGAGGAAGTGCCCTTCCCTGCCCCTCCGGCGAACATGCCGACCTTTATGGGCTTCCAGCGGGAAGATGGCCGGGTTGGTACGCGAAACTTTGTGGCGGTAGTGGCGGCGAGCAACTGCGCTTCGTTCGCTGCGCAGCTGATTGAGCAGAGTTTCAAGGGCGAGGCGCTGCCTGGGAATGTGGACGGGGTGGTGGCGTTCCCGCACGGTGAAGGCTGCGGGATGTCGTCAGGCGATGACTCGACGCAGTTACAGCGGACGCTGGGCGGAGTCCTGGCTCATCCGAACGTGGCGGCGGCGGTGATTCTGGGGCTGGGGTGCGAGGTCAACCAGATTGATCATTATCTGGGGCCGAAAGCACCGCGGTCGAGCCGTCTGGTCGGGATGACGCTGCAGGGTAGCGGCGGGACTCGGGGCGCGGTGGAAGCGGCTCGCCGCGAGATCAAGAGCCTGCTGGAACAGATTGCGGCGGAGAAGCGGACGGAAGTCCCGGCTTCGAAGCTTGTGCTGGGGTTGAACTGCGGCGGGTCGGACTCGTTCTCAGGGATTACGGCGAATCCGGCGCTGGGGATTACGTCGGAAATGCTGGCGGCGCTGGGCGGTTCACCCGTGCTGGCAGAGACGACAGAGATTTTTGGCGCGGAGCATCTGCTGGTGCGCCGGGCGCGGAACCGGAAAGTGGCGGAAGACCTTTTGGGTTGGGTCGCGTCGTACAAGGCGTACCTGCGGCAGTTTGGCGGTAGCTTTGACGACAACCCTTCACCGGGTAACAAAGAAGGCGGGCTGACGAACATTCTGGAAAAGAGCCTGGGGGCGGTGGCAAAGGCGGGGAATTCCACGCTGACGGCGGCGATCGGATATGCGGAGCGGATTACGACGCCGGGCTTCAATTTTATGAATACGCCGGGATATGATCCACCATCGCTCGCCGGGCTGGCGGCGGGTGGCTGCAATCTGATTGTGTTTACGACGGGGCGCGGGTCGGCGATAGGGTTCCCGACAGTGCCGGTAATCAAGGTGGCGAGCAATACGCCGATGTTCCGCCGGATGCCGGACAATATGGACATTAACGCGGGGACCATTGCGGATGGCGACCGGACCGTGCAGCAGGTGGGCAAAGAGATTTTTGACCTGATGCTGCGGGTGGCGTCGGGCGAGAGAACGAAGGCCGAGATTCTGGGGCACCACGAGTTTGTGCCGTGGCGTAT
>CANIHR010000265.1 GCA_947467185.1 Bryobacterales bacterium | reverse complement strand
TCCTCCAGAAACTCGCTGGTCAGCGCGAGCGGCAACCCTTCAGGTATCGGTGTTTTCCGCGTGTCAAACGTACCCCTGATGGCACTCGCTAATTGCCCCGATTCAAAGTGGTGAGTTTGGGCGAGCGTCCAGATGTCGAAGAAGTCCTTCATCCGGCTGTTGGCGATTCCGAGAACAACCATGGCGTGAAATTTCTCGGCGACAACGGTCTCCGGGGGATAGGCGCGAAGGACCGGCGCGGCCAGAGGCAAGAGCACCGGAAAGGTGAGCGGACCTGGTGGCGGGTCGACGAGATCTCCAAATCCGACATCAATCTGCATAACGATCCGTGCGCCGTCCAGACTGGCGGGTACACGCAGGCGGACACCATCGTATTCGGCGTCTTCTTTGATTCTGTTTCCCTCGATACCGTCAAGATCGAAAAGAATCCCGTCTGGTTCGGCCAGTACGCAGACTTCACGAATCCGTTGCATTACGTCTGCGATTTCGGGGGAGCCAAAGCCAAGAAGGTCGAGATCTCGGGTGGGGCGGTGCATTTGTCCTTCCCACGCAAGAAACAGCATCGCCCCTTTGAGGACAAAGCCGTCCTTGTGCGCGGATTTGGAGAGACGATACAGGAAGCGCTCCACCATCCAACGACCGAGGAGGAGCTGGAAGTCTTCGCCCCTCTGGTGAGCGAGCGCCAGCAACTTTGCGCGGTGTGAGCCCGCGATGTTGGTGGTCTTTTTCATACCGCCGACTCCAGATAGGGCCGGATCACGTTGGATACGCGGCAAACTTTCGCGAATCGGTGAATCTGATCGACGGTTGCTTTACGTGAGCGGAGAGCGTCCCGGAGCGCTTCAATAGCGATGTCGACTCCGAGCTTGTTCCTGTACTTGAAGCAGTCGGCTACGGTTTTCGCGGCGGAATATATGGGGACACGAACGCCTTCGATGGTGTGGTGTTCAGCTCCTTCGACAAGGGCGTGCCCGGAGAACCGAACCACTCGGAGGGCTACTGAATCGGCGACTGGTTTGTGGGCTTTGAAGTCAACTGCCATCCAGACTTCGTGCGGGTCCTGCGTCGTCAGGCCGTGAAATCGCAGGGCGGACAGGAGGCAGATTACGCCACCTGGCGTCCGCTTGGCCGCTACCGCCAGGCTGTGATGCTCGGTTACCGATGCGTTCGGCAAGGAGTAGACGCCACGCGCCTGGCGCACGAGAAGTCCCTGGCGACAGAGGCGCAGCAACGATTCGCGCGCAATCCCGCGGGATTCAACGTCCCGAAGGCGGACCAAGGGTTGGCGTTTGGCGATGGCGAGGATGCGCTGCGCGCTGGTCATGTTTCGTTACATTGGTATTTTACATTATTTACCGAGATAATGACACTTCGTCTCCGGAATGAGAAAAGGCTCTGCATCATAAAGATGCAGAGCCGTCAATCGGCCGACTGTTCTGCGTACACCGAAGAGCGGCGGTAACCAACCGCCGCGCAGGCAGCCTGCCTGCCCTACAAGCTGGTCTGGTGGGAGTTAGGTTAGGCTCCGGCTCGGCCGCGGCCTCCGGGGTTTCCCATCAGGGTTACTAATTGGTCGTCCCTTAGGGGTTTGCACTCGCTTACGGTGTCGAAGACCATGGTGTTGGGTTCGGCGGGGGTCCAGGGTTTGAACGTCGGGCCGGGGTTTCCGGTTTTGGCGAAGCTGAGCCAGGCTCCGGCTACTTTGTCCTGCAGGGCGAGGGCGGCGGGGCCTCCTCCGGTGCCTACCTTTATGTGTGGCTCGGTTACGTTGTGGAAGACGAAGGCGATTTCGGAGCAGTGGAAGGCCGTGATGCCTCCGTTCACCGGGTACTCCCAGGCGAAGAGGTAGTTCCAGACCGGGGTCTTGCTCTTTTCGGCCTTCCAGGCGAGGGTCGCCTTCACGCCGGGGCGGGAGCCGTTGGCGTAATAGAGGACGTCCTGCACCTTCTTGTGGGGGAACGCCTTTTGGAATTCGGCGACGACCTGCGCCTTCTTTTCTCCGTAGGCCTTCGTCAGGTTCTCGTCGATTTCGGCCTGGGTCCACTCGTTCTTGCGGCCGTCGCCGCGGGTCATGGTGCCCTGCATTTCGCTGAAGACGGTGCCGGCCATCAGGGGGATTGCGTCGGCCCAATCGCAGAGTTCGCGGGTGACGTACTTGTCGTCGGCGATGACGTCCCAGCCACCACCTCCACCACCGGGGCCGCCGGCAGCCTGGGCTACTTCGCGGGCGGCTGCGGTGCCGGCGATGATGAGGTCCTTGTAGGGAACCTTCTTCAGTTTTTCGATCTGGGTGCCATCGAGATTGAGCTGCTTGAGGGTCGCTGCGGCGATCGCCTGCTGGCGCTTGATGGCGTTGGCGGGTTCGACGGTCCGGTAGTTCAGGCCGCCGCCGCTCTGGGCGATCGCCTTGTGGAACAGGCCTTTGGCGATGGGCATGTGCATGAGGCGGGTGACTTTGCTGCCGCCGCCGGACTGGCCGAAGATGGTGACGTTGTTGGGGTCGCCGCCGAACTGGGCGATGTTTTGCTGGACCCACTGGAGGGACGCGACGAGGTCGGCCATGCCGGTGTGGCGGGAGTTTTCGTATTTGGCGCCGTATGCGGAGAGGTCGAGGGTGCCGATGATGTTGAGGCGGTGGTTCATGCTGACCACGACGACGTCGCCGAATTCGCTGAGGTTCTTGCCTTCGTAGGCGTAGGACTCCATGGCGGAGCCGTTGGTGAAGCCGCCGCCGTGCATCCAGACCATGACGGGTTTCTTCACGGCGGTGGAGGCGTTCTGGGTCCAGATGTTGAGGACGTGGCAGGCTTCGTTTTCGAGCCAGAAGCGGTGGGGGAAGGTGAAATCGTCGGGGCCGGCGGCGCCCTGAGCGGGGACGGGGCAGACGGGTCCCCAGGTCTGGGCGGACTTGATGCCTTCCCAGGGCTTGGGGGGAGTTGGCATCTCGAAGCGCTCGGCCTGGGCGTAGGGGATGCCGAGGAAGGTGGTGGTTTTACCGTCGCGGAAGCCGCGGATTTTGCCGCCGGTGACCTGCACGATAGGCGGGGCCATGTTCGGCGATTCGGGGGCTTTGGCGGTGCCGCTGGTGGTGGCGGCGAGGGCGGGCAGGGCCGCGGCGGCAGCAGCTCCGGTGAGCAGGCTGCGGCGATTCATTGAGAGAGATTTCGAGGTCGGTTTCATGCGCTCTTCCTGCGAGCGATTGTATACGATATGCGACCTCGGGGAAAGGCTACTTTCCGGTATAAGTTACGCGCCAGATGGAGCGGGAGCCGTCGTCAGTGACGAGGAGGGAGCCATCGGGGGCGGTGGTGACGCCGACGGGGCGGCCCCAGACGTCGCCGTTGGGGAGGACGAAGCCGGTGAGGAAGTCCTGATAGATGCCGGAGGCTTTGCCTTTGGTGAGGGGGATGCGGACGACCTCGTAGCCGGTGCGGACGGACTTGTTCCAGGAGCCGTGTTCGGCGGCGAAAATGTCGCCTTCGTATTCCTTCGGGAAGGATTTGCCGTTATAGAAGGTCAGCTGGAGGGAGGCGTTGTGGGGCTGGAGGAGGACGTCGGGGACGAGGACTTTGGATTTTAGTTCGGGGTGTTTGCCGTCGTGGCGGGGGTCCTGATTGCCGCCGATGTAGAACCAGGGCCAGCCGTAGAAGCCGTCCTCTTTGACGGACGTGATGTAGTCGGGGACGAGGTTGTCGCCGAGCTGGTCGCGTTCGTTGACGGAGCACCAGAGTTCGCCGGTGACGGGGTTGACGGCGATGCCAACAGGGTTGCGGATGCCGGCGCCGTAGACCTTTACGAACTTGCCTTCGGGGGTGTACTGGAGAATGTTGGCGCGGAGTTTTTCGCCGGGGGTGGTGTCGGGGTCGTCAACGTTGGAGCGGGAGCCGACGGACACGAACATCTTCTTGCCATCGAGGGAAAAGGCGATGTCGCGAGTGGAGTGACCGCCGGTAGGGATGCCGGAAATGATGGTTTCGGGAGCGGCGGTGGCTTTGAGGTCACCGTTTTTGTAGGGGAAGCGGACGACGGAATCGGTGTTGCCGATGTAGATGTATTGGGGGTTCGGGCCGGGGGGATAGAAGGCGATGCCGAAGGGCTGATTGAGACCGGTGGCGTAGGTGGCGGTCTCCTTCGCTTTACCGTCGGGGGTGGTGCCGCGGAAGATTTTGATTTCGCCGCGGCCGATGGTTTCCGCCACGAAGATGTCGCCATTGGGGGCGGTGCGAGTGAGGCGGGGGTTGAGGAGGCCTGTGGCGTAGAGCTCAACTTTGAAGCCGGGGAGGGCTTGCGGCCAGGCGTCGGCGGGGCGGGCGACCATTTTGGCGCCGTTGGAGGCGGAGGGGGTGGCTCCGGGTTTTGGGAGGTCTTTGGCGGTGATGTGACGCCAGACTCCGGCCTTGACGTCGGTGTGACTGGCGAAGGCTTTCTCACCGGTGCGAATCTCTTTCGGATCAGCAGCGGCTGACAGGAGGGCTGTGGCGGCGAGGGCGGTGGTCGCGATTCGGATCATTGGGGTGATTGAGGAAGCTTATACCGTTTGCGCCGGTAAAGGAAGAGGGCGAGGGGGGCGAGCAGAGTAAAGGTTCCTGGCTCGGGGACCATCTGGGCCTGGATCCAGTTGAGGTTGCTAGAGACGCTGACATCGGCGAAGATCTGGCCGAAGTAGGAGTTCAGGCTTGGCGAGATGGAAGGCGGGGTGGAGCAGGAACTGGTGACGGAGACGCAGACGAGGAGGTCGTGGACGCCGATGATGGAGCCGTTGTAGAAGGAGGGGCCGCCGGAATCACCGTGGGCAATCATGACTTCGTCGGAGGCGGAATAGGGAGTGGGGTCGGCGAGAGCGTTGGTGGAGGGGGTGTTGACGTCGTAGAACTGGCCCAGCAGTAGCGTGGAGGACCAGTCGTAGGCGGCAGCGTTGGTGACGTACTGGTTGGTGCCCGCGCGGAGGGTTCCGTAGCCGAGATTTGCGCCTGTGGTGCCGGTGCCACTGAGACCGTAGCCAGCGAGCAGGATGGAGTCGGTTGTTGGCATCGCTCCGGAGAAGAGGGAGTAGCGACTGGCCCAGGACGGCGCGGCGCTGGAGAGACGAAGGACGGCGAGGTCGCCACCCATGGTGGCATCGCCGTTGTAGGCGGGGTCAACGGAGGTGAGGTCAACCGTGAAGGGGACGAAGCCGGAGGCCCCCTGGAAGCTGGCGGTGATGCCGGTGGCGAGGGAGGAGCCGGATTTGACGCAGTGGGCGGCGGTGAGGATGGAGTAACCATCGCCGAGAAGGCTGCCGGTGCATCCGCCGATGCTGCTGGTGACTTTCACGACGCCGCTGAGGTTGACTCCCCCGACCGACTCCTGGTAGCTGACGGTGTAAGCCGAGGAGTTGGGATCGCCGGTGGTGATAACGATGGCCCAGGCGGGGGTGGCCAGGAGGAGCGCGAGAGCGGCGTAGTTTTTCATTGGGGGCCTCGGTAGAGGGGGCTGCCGGTGAATTCGGTCTTCGTGCGGAAGAGAAAGCCTTCGATGGTGGTGACGTAGAGGTCAGTGAAGTCGGGACCGCCGAAGGCGCAGTTGGTGGGGCGGGTGCAGGGCACAGGGTGCATGGCGAGGACTTCGCCGGAGGGGGCGAAGACGTTGATGCGGGGGCCGGGGCCGCCGAGTTCCCAGCCGCAGGTGGCGATGATGCGGCCTTCGGTGTCGAGGCGCATACCGTCGATGCCGCGATTTTCGCCGAAGTCGTGGAGGACGGTCATCTGGCCGAGGGAGCCGTCGGGAAGGACGGGGTAGGCGCGGAGCTCCCGCTTTTCATCCTTTTCGCGGCCGCTTTGGGCGACGTAGAGGGTCTGCCAGTCGAGGGAGAAGAGGAGGCCGTTGGGGCGAGTGGTGTCGCAGGTGACGCGGTGGATGGAGTATGAGCCGTCGGGTTGGGGGTCGAGGCGGTAGACGGAGTCGTGGGGGAGGTCTTTGTGGGTACGGTCTTTACTCCAGGGGCCGGCGGCGTTCTCGTAGAAGGGGTCGGTGAACCAGACGCGGCCCTGTGGGTCGACGACGATGTCGTTGGGGATGTTCAGGCGCTGGCCTTCGAAGGAGTCGGCGAGGACGGTGACGGTGCCATCGCCTTCGTAACGGACGACGCGGCGGCCTCCGTTTTCATGGTCACCACCTTCGCAGGCGTAGAGGCGGCCCTGGGCGTCGAAGGTGAGGCCGTTGGCGTGGTTGGTATTTTCACGCCAGATGGAGACCGCGTTGGTGGCAGGGTCGTAGCGCATGATGCGGCTTTGCTGGATGCGGGTGTAGAGGAGACCGGAGCCGTCCCAGGCGGGACCTTCCGAGACCTTTCCGTAGGCGGGGTCGAGCTGTTCGAAGATCCAGTGGGCCATTAGTACCAGCGTATGCCAACAGAACACATGGAGTGACGGCAGGGCGGCGATTCGTTACAGGGAAGTGGGATGAAGCGGACCGGTACTCAGGGTTGACAGGTTGTGAGCAGATTTTGCGCAAGGGTTCGTTTAGGAAGGTGGAGAGACGAAATGGATATCAGGAACTGGATTCGCGGTGCCGCGGTGGTGATGGGGTCGGTGGCCGGAGTTGGAGCACAAACGCCGGCACATTCGGTAGTGGCGGAACAACTGGTGACGGATTTGCTGGCGAATTCGGCAAACGTGAATGTTTATGACGGGGACGGGACGCTGACGGACCACATTGACTGGGTGGGGAGTCCGAGGGAGGCGGTGTCGGTTTGCAGCACCTTTGTGACGATGCTGCTGAAGCATACATATGGGTGGACGGGGACGCAGTTTCAGGCGAAGACGGGGAGCACGAGTCCGAACGCGGCGAAGTATTTTGATGCGATTGCGGCTTCGAGCGGGTTTGTGAAGCTGGCGGGGATTGACCAGATGGTGGCTGGGGATTTGATTGCGGTGAAGTACCCGGCGGGGCAGCAGACGAGCGGCCATTCGATGGTGGTGGAGGGAGTGTCGGGGTTCCAGTCGCGGGTGCTGTCGAATCAGGCGTTTCTGGCGAATGGGGCGGAGCCGGGCGTGGCGGGGTTCTTTGATGTGACGGTGATCGATTCGAGCGCGTCGTACCACGGGAAGTCGGATTCGCGGTATGGGAAGCCGGGCGGGATTGGGCGCGGGGGTGTGTTCCGGGTATATGTGGATAGCGCGTATCAAATTACGGGATACACGTGGAGTGTGGAGAAGACTTCGGTTTATAAGAAAGTGGCGGACGGGTATTTGGTGGATTTGGGGCGATTGACTCCCTCCGCCTGGTAGACCAGACCAGATCTGGTCTGGCGTGATACGATCCGAGTATGCTCGTCTACAACATCTCGGATGCCAAAGCACAACTGTCGGCTCTGATTGAGCAGGTCAGTCACGGCGACGAAATCATTCTGGCGAAGGCCGGAAAGCCAGTTGCCCGACTGATTGCGTATAACGGTCCGACGCACCCCCGCCGACCAGG
>CANIHR010000264.1 GCA_947467185.1 Bryobacterales bacterium | reverse complement strand
GGCGGTTGGCGCATCGTCAAGACCATGGGTTCCCGTCTCACCCGCCTCAAGCCCCGCTCGGGCTTCTGCGCGGAAACCGGCGCGGCACTTTCCATCTTCTTCCCGACGTTCCTCGGCCTGCCCGTCTCCACGACTCACGTCATCGCCGGAGCCATCGCCGGTGTCGGTTCCGTCAGCCGTCGCAAGGCCGTCCGCTGGGGAGTCGCCGGAGAAATCGTCTGGGCGTGGGTCCTCACCATCCCCTGCTCGGCTTTTGTCGCGTCGATTTGCTACCTGATCGTGCGAATGTTCGCCCCGAACGCCTAAACGCTACTTTGCGATAGCCGGTTCGTGGAGCTGAATCTTCCAGCCGCGCACGCTGTCACGCACGACCACAAACGTTTCACTCCGGGCTGGCCCAGTCTCGAATTCAGCCCTGCCTCGCACGAACGCGATACTGGCCGACACGAAGTCGATCTTCTCCACCGTACGGGTGGCCGGTCCGCCGCCATACGGGCCAGCGGTCCACATTCGTTCCAGCGCGTCACGACCCGTCACTCGAGTTCCATCCATCGCCAGATACTCCCCATCTTCTCTGTAGTTTTCGGCCGTTACCCGACCGTCGCCAGCATTCCGCGCAGCCGCAAAGGCACTCATCAGCGCTCGAATTGCTTCGTCATCGTTGGGTGGCCGCACGGACCTGGGCTGAGTCGACAAACTCACCGAGTCCATCCAAACCGTCCCCAGATGATTTAGTTGAACACCCACTTCGAGGTAAACCGCCCGCTGATAAATCGGGACATTCACCTGGTAAAAATTCCAGTGCGTGGAAGTGATTGCCTCGTCTGCCCTTCCGCCATATTCCATAAGTCCTCCCCGGTCGTTATGGACTCGGACCATCAGTCGCGCCGAATTTCCCCCTGCTACCTCGGCCCGAATGGCAGCTCGCAACGTCAACACCTGGCCCCGATACGAAGTCGCATCCAGCAACTGGAAGAGCCGCGCACCCGTTGCGGTAGTGCCGTCACGCAGCGACGAAATCACCACGCACCTCCGACTTCCGTCGCAAACCGGTCCTGCCGCAATCTCTGCCTTGTATACCGGCGCAATTTGCGGATGCTGATTCTCCGGTCCCAACACCCATCCAGGCGGTGCCGCACCCACCTTGCCTTCCGAAAAATCCAGGTTCTTCGGAGTCGGCGAAAGCCCGGGAAGGCTCGCGGCACACAGGCTGGCTGCTGCCGCTAAGAACGAAACTACAGGACGCAGGGCCATTTGCGTCGTATTATCACAGAAATTTCGCTTCTGCTACGCGACCCTGCTGGCTCGCACATCCCGCATCGGAGGCTGTCCAAATAACCGGCTGTACTCACGGTTAAACTGGCTGGCACTTTCATACCCCACTTCAAACGCCGCACTCGCCGCGTCCATGCCATCCACCAGCATCCGCGCCCGTGCGGCCTGCAACCGCAACTGCTTCTGATACTGCAGCGGACTCATCGACGTCATCGCCCGAAAATGGTGGTGCAGCGTCGATACACCCATGCCCGCTACTTCGGCCAGTTCCTCCACCCGCACGGCCTGCGCATAATTCGTCCGAATCCACGCAATCGCCTTCGCGGTCCGCTGACTCTGGTCCCCCGCCGTCGCAATCGCCCGTAACCGAGCGCCTTCCTGGCCCTGCAAAATCCGGTAAATGATCTCCCGCTCCACCAGCCCGCTCAGAAACGGAATATCCTGCGGTGTTCCAAGTAAATCCACCATCCGGCAGCACGCATCCAGCAACTCGACTGTTGTTTCAGCCGTCGTCATCGCCGGATTGTCCCCGCCCGTCCCCGCCGGAACCGGAATATCCTCCCGGCTCAGCAACTCCCGGACCAGTGACAACTCCAGCTTCAGCATCAACGCCAAACACGGCTTTTCCTCGCTGGCCTCCACCACGCGCGTCATAATCGGCAGGTCCACCGACGTCACCAGATACCGTGACTCGTCGTAGACGAATTTCTTCGCACCCAGATCCACCTGCTTCCGACCCTGCGCCACCACAATCAGGCTGGCTTCGTAAGTAGACGAGCACGGCGTGGTTGGCGACGTCCGCCGGTGCAGCGAAAACCTCGGAATCGCCGTTATCTTTTTCTCTGCGGTCCCAACGTACCAGGCAATCTTGCGAGCCAGCTCCGCGCGACGCTCCCGAACCGGATTATCAGCCATATCTGTTGCCCATCATAGCCACGCCCCGCGCCACCCACCAAGCCCCATCTCAGCGTTCAAGAGAATCAGGCAAGAAATCAGAAGAATCGGGATACCGTTTCCTCTCCACTTGCCATACGCTGGTTAACAGTTGGAGATTTATGCTCACTCTCACCGTTAATGGCCGGAAGCGGGACGTCCAGGCCCCCGCCGACACCCCGCTCCTCTACGTCCTCAGGAACGACCTCGACATCACCAGTCCCCAGTTCGGCTGCGGTCTCGCGCAGTGCGGTGCCTGCTCCATCCTGCTGGATGGCAAGGAGGTTCGGGCCTGCATCACGCCCGCCTCCGCCGCTGTTGGCAAGGAAGTGACCACGCTCGAAGGTCTCCCCGACCGCTGGGCGAAACAGCAAAAGCTCTCCCCGGAACAGGCTGCCAAAACTCTCCACCCCGTCCAGCAGGCCTGGATCGAGGAACAGACTCCCCTCTGCGGCTTCTGCCAGAGCGGCATGATGATCAAGGCGACCGAACTCCTGGAAAAAACGCCTCACCCATCCGATCCCGAAATTAAGGCGGCCTTCACCACCTCCGGCCCCTCCGCCCACATCTGCCGCTGCGGCAGTTACTACGCCATAGTAGAGGCCGTCCGCCTCGCGGGAACCATCATGGCGAAGGGAGGTGCGAAGTGAGCAATTCCAATCTGACAGTAAACCAGAACATCCACGGCGCGACCCTCAGCCGCCGAGGCTTCTTCCAGACTGGTGGAGCCCTCATCACCGGCATCGGACTCCTGCGTGGCGCTAATTCCACCAACTCCCTGAACGCCGCTCTCCCCGAATCCTGGGTCGAGATCCATGCCGATAACACCGTCCTGATCCGAACCGGCAAATGCGATTTCGGCCAGAGCTCCATCTACACGGCCTACCGCCAGATCGTCGCCGACGAACTCGATGTCACGATGGATGCCATTACCACTGTCGTCGCGGGCGACACCGACACCACCCCTGACGGCTCCGGTACCTTTGACCTCCTCGGCCGCGGCGTGATCAACCTTCGCAAAGCCGCTGCCTACACTCGGCAGGCGCTTCTCGAAATCGCCGCCGGACGTCTCGGCGTTGCGAAGGACAACCTTTCTGTTAAGGCCGGAGTCGTCTCCGGTGGAGGAAAATCCATCACCTACGGCGAACTCGTCAAAGACCAGAACTTCAAACTCACCATCCCGGTCACCGGCGACCTCACCACCATGTTCGGCCTTGTGGTCTCCGGCAACCCGCCGATGAAGCCCGTCAGCGAGTACAAGTACGTTGGCAAGTCGTTCAAGAACAGCATCATTCCGGCCAAGGTCACGGCAAAGGAAACCTGGGTCACTGATGTCAAAGTCCCCGGCATGCTGCACGCCCGCATGATCCACCCCGCCACCCTCGGCTCCAAACTCATCTCCGCCGGGGTGGTCGACAAGAAGCGCTTCCCCAACTCCCAGGTCATCGTGAAAGGCAACCTCGTCGGCGTCGTCGCCCCCACCGAATGGGAAGCCATCCAGGCCTCCCGCCAGGTCGCCACGGCCACCAAATGGACCGAATGGAAGGGCCTCCCCGGCAACGGCAACCTCTTCCGCTTCCTCCGTCAGGACGCCGACTGGAAGTCCGCTCCAGTCAGCCGCAGTGGCAAGAGTAAAGGCGACACGGTAGCCGCCCTCAAAGTCGCTCCAAAGCAGCACACCGCTACCTACGAAATGCCGTACATGAAGCACGCCCCCCTCGGCCCCACCATGGCCGTCGGCGACGTGAAATCCGACGGCACCGTTGTGGTTCACACTCACAACCAGAATCCCCAGGCCCTCCGCGGCCAGATCGCCCTCATGCTCGGCATTTCGACGGACAAGGTCATCGTCAAAACTTACTCCGGACCCGGCCACTATGGCCGCTCCAACGGCGGTAACGCCGGTGCCGAAGACGAAGCTGTCCTCCTCTCGAAGGAACTCGGCCGCCCCGTCCGTGTCCAGTGGATGCGCGCCGAAGACTTCCAGTGGTCCACACAGTCCTCTGCCGCCTACTCCGACGTGAAGATCGGCCTCGACGCCAGCGGCAAAATCTCCTCTTACGAGATCGACCACCACATGCCCGCCATGCAGGACGACCGCCCCATCGGAGCCGTCCTCGCCGGGCTGCCGACGATGGAGGCCCCTTCTGAGAAGGGTCAGCGTCTCGCCAATATTACCAACGGCAACTCCGACGCCTGGGTCTACGACGGTGTCCTGAACCTGGAAGAGCGGGCCCACGGCACGTATCAGGTTGGGCAGCGCCAGTCCCCCATCGCCGTCGGCCTCCGGGACCACTCCATGCGAACGCCCGGTCAGTTCCAGCAGAACTTCCCCCGTGAAGTCGCGATCAGCGAAGCCGCCGCTCTCGCCGGGGCCGACCCCCTCCAGTTCCGTCTCGACCACGCCAAAGAGCCCCGCGTCATCGCGCTCCTGCAGCGTCTGCGCGCCGAATCCGGCTGGGAATCCCGCCCCTCGCCCCAGCCCAAAGCCGCCACCACCGGTGCCGCAGCACTCAAAGGCCAGGGCGCCTCCGTCATGTTCCGCAGTGGCAGCTACTGGGCCTGCGCCTGCCAGATCGCCGTTAGCCCTTCGACCGGTGCCGTCAAGGTCGAAAAGGTCACCATGGTGGTTGACCCCGGCATCGTCGTCAATCCCCTCCAGTTGAAGCGGCAGGTGGAAGGCGGCATCATCATGGGCATCAGCCACGCCCTCTATGAGGAGCTCACCTTCGATGAAAGCGGCATCACCACAAAGGACTGGCTCAGCTATCCCGTTCTGAAGATGTCCGAGACGCCTGAAATCAAGGTAGTCATGCTTCACAACCCCGAAGTCGGCAACTACGGCCAGGGTTCGGAAGCGGCCAACGCGCTCTGTGCGCCGGCAATCGCCGCAGCTCTCTTCGACGCCACCGGCAAGCCCGCCCGCAGCCTGCCCTTCAAACCCGCCAAAGTGAAAGAACTTCTCAAGGCTTAACTTGCGACCCCATCTTCGAACCCTCATCTGGGCCCTCGCCGCGGCTGCCTTTGTGGCGCAGGCGGCCACGGCTCAGCAGATCACCCTCGAACTGCGTGACTACCTCACCATGCCCGACCCGGGCAAGCTTGACCCGAAAACGCAGAATAATTCCGGCTTTTCCCGCCTGAACTTCATGCGCGAAGAGCCCGGCCCGGACCGCAACCGCTTCTTCATCAGCAGCGTCGGCGGCCCCCTCTACATCGCCGACAAAAAGACGAAAGAACTCACCACCTACCTCGATTTCAACGGTAAGTCCGGCCGCAAAGGTCTCTTCCACCGTCTCGTTTTTGAAACCGGCTACGCCAGCGGTTTCATCAGTTTCCAGTTCGATCCGGACTACCGTCGCAATGGTCGCTTCTACACTATCCATCTGGAAGACCCGGCCGTCACTGAATCGCCCGCACCCGATAGCGCCAGCTTCCCGGGGCTCGACACAAAAGGCTACACCGCCACCGCGCCCATCCGTACCCCCGGCCCCTCCAATCGGGAAGCAGTCGTCGTCGAATGGAACGACACCAACACCGCCAACCTCACCTTCGAAGGCACCGCCCGGGAACTGCTGCGCGTCCAGTACAACACCCAGATCCACCCCATGGACGACCTGATCTTCAATCCCACCGCCAAACCTGGCGATCCCGACTGGCGCGTCCTGTACATTGCAGCTGGCGACGGCGGCTCCGGCGAGAAGAAGGACGCCACCCGCAATAATCCCCAGCGCCTCGACAACCTCGTCGGCAAGATACTCCGCATCGTTCCCGACCTCAACGAGCACAAGGCCGACAGCACCATCAGCGACAATGGCCGCTACCGAGTCCCGCGCGACAATCCGTTCGTCTCCAAAACCGGAGCACGCCCCGAAATCTGGGCGTACGGCCTCCGCAATCCCCACCGCCTCTCGTGGGACGTTGACCCCAAAGACCCGAAAAAGAACTATCTGATCGCCAACGTCATCGGTCTCCTCACCTGGGAAACTGTGGTCATCATCCGCAAGGGGGCCAACTACGGCTATTCCGAACGCGAAGGTAACGAGCAACTCCTCGCCGCCACCAACCGCACCGGCCCCATCCCGGCCGACGACCGCATCCCCCTCCGAATCGGCGACGAACCCACCGGCGAAATGGTGAAACCCACCTACCCCGTCATCCAGTTCGGCCACGTGGAGGGCGGCGGTGACGCCATCGCCAACGGCCTGGTCTATCGTGGCAAAATCGCCGCCCTCCGCGGCAAGTACATCTTCGCCGACATCACCACCGGCCGCATCTGGTGGTCCGACCTTGCCGACATGCTCGCCGCCGACGATGGGGACCCCAAAACCATGGCCACCATCCACCCCATCGAACTCCTCTGGTCCGCTGACGGCAGCAAGGCTAAGGAAGAACGCTACCCGACTATGGCCCCCATCGTGTCGGCGACGTATCACGCACGGGGCGGGGAGGCCCCCATTCTCCCCGGCTTCACCTCCAACGTCGCAAAGAACCGCGCCGACATCCGCCTCGGCCTTGACCGCCATGGTGAACTCTACATCCTCAGCAAGAACGACGGCATGATCCGCGAAGTGGTCACCGCCACCGCCCGTTAGGCCCCCCCATGCAAAAACGCAAACTCGGCAACAGCAACCTCGAAGTTTCCGCCCTCGGCCTCGGCTGCATGGGCATGAGTTTCGGCTATGGCCCCGCGAAAGACACCGCGGAGATGATCCCCCTTCTCCACAAAGCCGTGGAACTCGGCCTCACGTTCTTCGACACCGCCGAAGTTTACGGCCCCTGGACCAACGAGGTCCTCGTCGGCGAAGCTCTCGAACCCTTCAACGGCGAGGTGGTCATCGCCACCAAATTCGGCTTCCAGCTCAAGCCCGACGGGACGCCCGGCTTCATCGGTCTCAATAGCCGTCCCGAGCAAATCAAACTCGTTGCCGAAGCCTCGCTCCGCCGTCTCCGCGTGGAAGCCATCGACCTCTTCTACCAGCACCGTGTTGACCCCAACGTCCCCATCGAAGAGGTCGCCGGAGCAGTGAAGGACCTCATTCAGGCTGGCAAAGTGAAGCACTTTGGCCTATCGGAAGCCGGTGCCAGTACCATCCGTCGCGCCCACGCCGTCCAGCCCGTCACCGCGCTCCAGAGCGAATATTCCCTCTGGACCCGGGGGCCCGAAGCCGAAATCATCCCTACCCTGGAAGAACTCGGAATCGGCCTCGTCGCCTACAGCCCTCTCGGCAAAGGTTTTCTGACCGGCAAGATGGATGCGACCACCGAATTCGACGGCACCGACTTCCGCAATATCCTGCCACGCTTCACCGCCGAAGC
>CANIHR010000263.1 GCA_947467185.1 Bryobacterales bacterium | reverse complement strand
TGTTGTCGGCACGGCCCAGGCCTTCGGTGGCCCGGCCTACTCCGCGCTCGTTCCCAGCCTGGTCGAAAAGGAAGATCTTCCGAACGCAATCGCGCTCAATTCCATCCAGTTCAACCTTGCTCGCGTCATCGGTCCAGTCCTCGGTGGTCTTGCCCTGAAGTACGTTGGCTCCGCCTGGTGTTTCGGTCTGAACTCCCTGTCGTTCATGGCGGTCATCTTTACCCTCCTCCGGCTCGACATCAACTTCAAACCGGCCGCCACCGGCGAATCCATCATGGGAAGCATGAAGAAGGGCTTCCAGTTCATCCGCAATCAGGTCGCGATGGAAACCCTCATCGCCATTGCCTTCGTCATGACCGCCCTCGCCATCCCGATGATCACCTTCCTCCCGGTCTTCGCGAAGGACGTCTTCAAGCGCGACGCCATGACCTACACGCTCTTCCTCGTCGCCTCCGGTCTCGGTTCCATCACCGGCGCGCTCTCCGTCGCCGCCATGGGCAATATCCCCAACAAGGGACGCCTGGCCCTCGTCATGCTCGTCGCCCTCGGCACCGGCATGTCGATCTTTGCGCTGTCCACGTCCCTCTTCCTGAGCGTCTTCACTCTCTTCTGTACCGGAGCTGTCCTCCTCTGTGCCTTCGCCATGTTCAGCTCGCTGGTGCAGTTGAACACTCCCAACGACATGCGCGGCCGGGTCATGAGTATCTACAACGTCGCCTTCCGCGGCGGCATGCCGATCGGCAGTGTCCTCACCGGCTGGTTTGTACCCATGTTCGGTGCCCCGCACGTCCTCGCAGTGAATGGCTTTCTACTCGTTTTCCTCGGTCTCTACTTCCTTGTTGTCCAGCGCAAGGTCGCCGCGCTTTAATGGAAGTGTGCCTCTAAAATCTCTGATTCTCGCTGTCGCGCTGGCCGTCACTTCCTCCGCAGCAACCGGGGAACTGGAGAAACTCCGCAACGCGCAGGACCGTTCCGCTCTCGACGCCCGCGCCCAGGCCCTCCACGCCGAAGCCGAAAAATCCCCCAACGACGCGAAAAAGTGGATCGCAGCAGCCTCCGCGTACTCCTACGCCGCCGAAGTCGCCTACGAACTTCGCGATAAGGGTGGTTCCATGCGAGCCGCTGAAGCGGGCGTTCGCGACGCCGAAAAAGCCATCGCCATCAACGGCAATATCGCCGACTATTACCGGGTTCTCGGAACCCTCTGCGGCCAGGTTATCCCGGCCAACCCCATCATGGGTGCCCTCGCCTACGGCCGAAAAGCCAAAGACGCGCTCGATAAAGCCATCCAGATGGATCCCAAATCCGCCATGGCGCGCGTCGCCCACGGCGTCGGCTACTACTACCTCCCCGCCAACTTCGGCGGTGGCCCCGATAACGCCATTAAAGACTACAAACAGGCGCTCGCCCTCGACCCCAAAAACGCCGACGCTTACCTCTGGATGGGTGTTGCCCTCGCCAAACAGCACCAGAACAAGCCTGCCCGCGAAGCCTTTACCAAAGCTCTTCAGCTGGAGCCCGACCGCCGTTGGGCCAAAACGCAGCTGGACAAGACGCCTTCCCAGTAAGCCCCCACCCCATGATCATTTCTCCCGAAACCGCTCTCCGCGAAATCGTCGCCTTCAACCCTGCAGGCGATGACCTTTCCGCCAAGAGCCAGGACCTCGTCTCCGGCCTTCTCCACTACTCCGAAAACCCCTTCTCCCGGCACCAGTTCACGCCCGGCCACATCACCTGCACCGCGCTCGTCCTGCACCCTTCCGAGCGCGCCGTGCTGCTTATGTACCACCACCGCCTGAACCGCTGGCTCCTCCCCGGTGGCCATGTCGAAGCCGACGACCTCTCCCTCCGCCACGCCGCCGCCCGCGAAGCCATGGAGGAAACCCACGTCCAGCTCGGCGAAATCGGCCACGCCGCCCTCGCCGGTATCGACGTCCACGGCATCCCCCGCCGTTCCAATGAGCCGTATCACCTCCACCACGACCTTCTCTGGGCCTTCCGCGCCTCCTCCGACTGGATCGAAACCACCGAGGAAGCCCCCCGCGTCACCTGGGCCACCGAAGACGTCTGGAAGGCGCACAATCTCTCTGAGAACATCTGCCGAGCCGCCCGCCGGACCTTTCGCGCCTAACTAATTCCCGCCATGAAGCTCCTGGCCGCCCTCGGAACCCTCGCCGCCTGCTGGGGGGCGGGCCGATGCCTGTTTGATCGCCTCGGCCTTCGCCTCCATCGCCACGAGCACGACCTCCTCGCGACCTTCACCGGAGCCCCCCTGGTTAGTGCGTTCGTTTTCCTCCTCTGCGCGCTTCACCTCGCCTGGCCCGCCGCACTCCTCCTGCCGCTCGCCCTCTCCTGGTTCCTCCGCCCCACCCCGCGCCCCAGCCTCCCCACACTCCCCCGACCCGCCCTCTACCTCTTCGCCACCGCCTTCGCTTTTTACGCCGCCATCTACCTCGCCAACAGCCTGGCCCCCGAAAAAAGCCCCGACGGCATGGCCTACCACCTCGGCCTCGTCGCCCACTACCTCCGCAACCACGGCTTCGACCCCACCCTCGCCAACATGTACGGCTACATGCCGCAGGGTCTGGAAATGCTCTTCCTCCCGGCCTTCGCCTTCGGAGGGCACTCCGCTGCCGCCACCGTCCATTGCGCCGCCCTCCTCGCCCTACCCTGGCTGATCCTCAACTATGCCCGCCGCCTCGGCCGCCCCTGGGCCGGAGTCGCCGCCTCCTCCCTCGTCTTCCTCTCCCCCCTCGCCGGAATCGACGGAGTCAGTGCCTACAACGACATCGCACTCGCCGCCAGTGCCTTTGCCCTCTTTTACCTGCTCGAAATCTGGCGTGAAGCCCCCACACCGGCACTCCTGATTCCGGTCGGCCTCCTCGCCGGCTTCTGCTTCTCCCTCAAATACACCGGTTTTGCCGCCGCGCTCTACGCTATCCTCGTCGTCCGCCGCCGCATAACCCTTGCCATGGCCGCCTCAGCAGCCGCCATCTCCCTCCCGTGGCTCGCAAAAAACTGGCTCTTTACCGGAAACCCCGTCGCCCCCCTCTTCAACGCCTGGTTCCCCAACCCCGCAATCCACATCACCTTCGAAACCTTCTACCGCAACTACTTCCACACCTACAACCTCCCCAGCCTCCTGCCTCTCCCCTGGATGCTCACCGTCACCGGCCAGCTCGGAGGCCAGCTGGGCCCCCTCTTCCTCCTCGCCCCCCTCGGCCTCCTCACAGCCCGAACCCGCCATGGCCGCTACATCCTCCTCTCCGCCGCCTGTTTCCTCGTCCCCTATCCCGCCAACCTCGGAGCACGTTTCCTCCTCCCCGTCCTCCCCTTCGCCGCCCTCGCTATCGCCATGGCCCTCCCCACCTCCCGGGCCCTCATCACCGGCCTCGTCGCCACCGCCGCCCTCCTCGCCTGGCCCCGAGTCATCGACAAATACCGAGCCCCCGCCGGAGGCTGGCAGATCACCACGGTCCCCTGGCAGGCAGCCCTCGGCATCGTCCCTCAGCACACCTGGCTTCTCGCTCGAGCCTCAGAATACGAACTCGCCGACCTCATCAACCGCACCGTCCCGCCCACCGCCACCCTCTGGTCCACCGACGTCCTCGCCGAGTCGTACATTCGCCCCAACGTCCTCGTGAACTACTACTCCGCCAAAGGCGAATCCATCGAGGACACCCTGAACATCCCTCTCAACCCGGACCTCCACCCCCTTTGGAACTGGCGCTTTACCTTCCCCCCGAGCCCCTTCACAACCGTCCGCGTCCTCCAGACCGCCACCAGCCCCACCGACATCTGGAGCCTCGGGGAAGCTCATTTCTACGCCGGCACCACCGAAGTCCGCCCGGTAAACGCTACGGCCAGCCCCTTTCCCTGGGACATCCATCTCGCCCTGGACCAGAACCCCACCACCCGCTGGCGCGCCTGGCAGTCCATCCACTCGCGGATGTACCTCGACTTCACCTTCCCCCCCAACACCAACCTCGACCGCGTCGAACTCGCCGCCTCCCACGACCAGTGGAAAATCGACCTCCACCTCGACCAAATCCCCGCCACCCTCGAAAAGCTCGAACTCCAGCCCCTCCCCGACCTCCGCCGTCAGGCCACCCAAACCATCAAAGCCCGTGGCGTCGACTACCTCCTGATCGGCCGAAACTACCCCACCGCCGCCGACATGCAAGCCGATCCCAACCGCTGGGGCCTCCGCCTCCTGGCCACCAGAGCCTCCGACGCGCTATACCAGATTCAATGACCCAGTCTTCAATGCCTCAATTTTTCCTCGGAGTCGACGGAGGCCAGTCCTCCACCACCGCCGTCATCGGCAACCGACACGGTGAAATCGTCGGCTGGGCTACCTCCGGTCCCTGCAACCACGTCGGAGCCGCCGAAGGCCGCCCCAAATTCCTCCGCGTCATGCGCGAATGCCTCGGCCAGGCCGCCGAACGCGCCGGCCTCAATCCCGACCGACCGGTCTTCGAAGCTGCCTGCCTCGGCATGAGCGGAGGCCCAGACGACAAGGCAGGCCTCATGCACGAACTCCTCGAAGCCCGCCACCTCGAAGTCACCCACGACGGCCAGATCGCCCTCGCCGGAGCCACTGGAGGCGCACCCGGCATCATCGTCATCGCCGGCACCGGCTCCATCTCCTTCGGGGAAAACAAACAGGGAGAAACCGCCCGAGCCGGAGGCTGGGGCTACATTTTCGGAGACGAAGGCGGAGGCTTCGGCATCGCCCGCCAGGCCCTCCGAGCCATCCTGAGGGAGCACGAAGGCTGGGGTCCCCGGACGGCCCTGACGCCCGCCCTCCTCGAAGCCACCGAAACCACCAACGCCAACCAGCTCCTCCACGCCTTCTACACCGCCGACTGGCCCCGCTCAAGAGTCGCCAAACTCGCACGAGTCGTCACCACCATAGCCGAACAGGGTGACCCCGTAGCCCTCGACATCCTGAGAGGAGAAGCCCAAAGCCTCGCCATGTTCGGAACCGCCGTCCGCCACCAGCTCTGGTCCGACGAAGCCATGGAACCCATCAAAGTTGCTTGGATCGGAGGAGTCTTCGCCAGCCAGATCCTCCTCCAGCGCTTCTGCGAACTGGTAGAAATCGACGAAAGAGTCCACGCCGCTCCTCCCGAACACAGCCCGGCAGTGGGCGCGCTAATCCTCGCCTGGCGCTCCGCCGGCCTCCATCTGAACCCTGGCCCCGTCCCCGGAATTAAGGTTTAGGCGCTTCCGCCTGCGGCAGTCGGGTCGCATGCCGCACCAGCATCTGCCACCCCTCGGCCGTCTTCATCCAGACCATCACCTCGTGCAGGTGTGCCACATCGCCCGCGAAGTGCGTCAGGTCCAGCTTGTACCGCAGCGTCGCCACGTTGCCATAAACCCGGACCTCCATCTCGCGCATCGCAACGCCCTTATAAACACCCGTGGGACTCGACTGCGCAGCGATCGCCTCCGCCCGCGTCTGAGTCGCACCATTCGAGTGCGTATAAGCCAGATCCTCGTGATAAACCCGCCGCAGCCCGGCCGCATCGCCCTTCAGCAGAGCTGTCTTCCACGTCTCCAGCGCCCCCAGCACAGCCTTTTCCGGCCCCTCCGCCGCAAACGCCGTAACCACCGTGAACAGAACCGCAACCAGGATCTTCATCGAAGCCAGCTTACACCCGTCCCCGGAATTACGCTTCACCTGGGAGTTTGAAACCGGGCGCGCAGGTCTGCCAAAGCCCGCATGATTTCGGGCGCTTCCTTCGCCTCGGCAAGGGGTGCAAGATTGATCTCGATGTAAGACCAGTCCAGTTCTTTTCCCATTCGGGACGTTACTGACTCAACGTCCGCAATGTCACGCGGTCGTAACGCAAACATCTTTAGCACAATCAGATCTTCTGCGGAACAGTTTTCAGGCTACATCCCGGAATGAACTCAAACGGAGTGGCTCTTTCCACCGTGAGCTCTTCAAACGGTAGCGCCACCAGGCTGATATCGATGGGAACGCCATTGGGATCTGTCACCAACAACACCCGATTCCGTCTCGCGAAGGCTTCCACGTCGGGAATCCGCCCCCGGTATCCTGCGTTCAGAAGCGGTTCAATAAAGTCGCTCTCCCGACCAAAACCCGTGAGAAGGACCAGATCGACATCGCGGGTGAATCGTGACTCGCCCTAGCGCAGCAGCGCCATGCCGCCAATCACACAGAACTTCCAGCTGCGGCTTTCCAGGAACCCTTGAAGGTGCTGCTCCGGCAGTGGGTTCATATCACCTTCGCCGACGCGGCGCGAACCTTACTGAACCACCGTTGCTGCTCAATCAACCCGGAAGACGCCGGACCCGGCGCAGTCAAAATGGCATCCATCCCGGCGAACAATTGCCGAAGGGCTTCATGCCGCGACACCTCAATATTGTCGCGTTCCCGAATCGCGTCCAGTTCGGGAGCCAGTCGCTTCCAGGTCGCGACCTGGAAGCGCAATTGATCCATTTCGCTCACAATCAAAAGCGTAACAGGAATCCTCGCGTTATACTCGCCCTCATGGCTCTCGAAACCGCCACCCTCGGCCAAATCGCCATCACCGTTCAGGACGTCCCCCGCGCCGTCGCCTTCTACCGCGACACCCTCGGCCTCCCGCTCCTCTTCGAAGTCTCCGGCCTGGCCTTCTTCCACATAGGCGGCATCCGCCTCATGCTCTCAAAGCCCGAGCAGGAAACCGCCACCCACAGCTCCATCCTCTACTACAAAGTCCCCGACATCCACGCAACCGCCGCCGACCTCGAATCCCGCGGCGTCACCTTCGAAGGCAAGCCCCACCTGGTCGCCAAAATGCCCGATCACGAACTCTGGATGGCCTTCCTCCGCGACTCCGAGAACAACCTCCTCGCGCTAATGTCCGAAGTCCGATAGGCCGCCAACCTACTCCACCCAAGCCTCAATTAACCGAGGCCCCGACCGTCCCATCGCATCCCCAAACTGCGCCGTAAATTCCCGCGCCGTCCTGGCCCGCGTAGACTCCACACCCATACCCTCCGCCAGCTTCACAAAGTCCAGATTCGGCCGTGAAATATCGATCATGTCGCCCGCCAGAGGCCCAAATCCATTCGCCCCCGTCCGCCGCATCTCAATCTCCAGAATCTTGTACCGGCGGTTATTCATAATCACCACCGTCACGTCCAGATTCTCCCGGACCATCGTCCACAGCGCCTGCAGCGTATACATCGCGCTGCCATCCGCCTCCAGCGAAATCACCTTCCGGTGCGGAGCCGCAATCGCCGCCCCCACCGCCACCGGCAGCCCCTGCCCAATCGACCCGCCCGTCACCGGCAGAAAATCGAATGGAGCCGCATGCCGCAATTGCGCATGCACCGCAGCCGCCGAAGACACCAGTTCATCCGCAACAATCGAACCCTCCGGCATCAAAGCTGCCACCGTCCGGCCCACCGAATCCAGAGTCAAAGCCGAATCATCATCCGGAGCCGCCACACCACCCAAATCCCCTAACGACACACGCCCGCAACCGTCCGCCAGAGCCACCATCGCCGCCGTGCCATCCTCAC
>CANIHR010000262.1 GCA_947467185.1 Bryobacterales bacterium | reverse complement strand
TTCAAACAAAGCCTGATATTCCATCTCGATTAGTCCTTCTTCTCCAGCCCCAGCTGCTTCAGGATCGCGTGATACGTCCCCGTGCGAATCTCCGTTGCCGGGTGGCGGGGAATTTGCGAAAACCGGTTGCCCAGCATGACCTTCGTGTGGCGAGTCCCGTCCTGGAAAGTGCATCCCTGGGCCTTCAGCCACCGCTTCAGCTCACTCGCCTTCACACCTTAAGAGTAATCGAAAATGATAACGTTTGCGAGCGCGGAAATCCGCGAGCTACCTCTGTGGAGGCCCCGGCCGCTCCACCAGCTTCAAATCCAATTCCCCTAACTTCGCAATCACCCGATCAAACCTGGTCGGCCCTGGCACCATCGGATACGTATACCCCTCAAACGGATCACACAAAGTCCGGAAAAACGGCTCAAAAATCCCCGGCGTCAGCACCCCCAGGAAATTGTTATGCGCCGCATCCAGCCGGTACGCGTGAATCGTCCCCGGAGGCGCATGCAGAAAATCCCCGGTGACTCCGCATCGTATACCCATGCGGCGTCCCCGCGGGCACCGAAGCGAAATCCCCCGTCGCCAGGCGCACCACCTTCTCGCCCACCTGCAACTCCAGAATCCCGCCCATCACCACAAAGCACTCATGCGACGCCGCATGGCGGTGCAGCGGAAATCCCACCCCCTTCGACCCGGTGATAATCGCCGCCGACAGCTCACCCCGAGTCGTCTCCGGCCGCGCCAGAACGTTCGCCACCTGGTCCAGAAACGCGAAACTCTCACCCTCGCCACAACGCACGAAATAATGCGACATCACTCCACCCCACGGGGCATCGGAATATCCAAATCCAGCCCGACATAATTCTCCGCCAGCGACGTCATCGCCGCCTTCGAACTGGTCACGTAATCCAGTTCCGCCATCTGCCGCCGCAAATCGAAATCCACGCTCTCACTCTGCCGGTGCAGCATCTGCGTCATCCACCAGCTGAACCGCTGCGCCTTCCAGATCCGCCCCAGGCACGTCTCCGAATACCCCCGCAGTACGCGCTCTCCGGCCCCGTCATAAAACGCCGATAGACCATGCGCCAGCACCCGAACATCGGCCACCGCCAGATTCAGCCCCTTCGCCCCCGTCGGAGGCACGATATGCGCCGCATCACCCGCCAGAAACAGCCGCCCGCACTGCATCGGCTCCGCCACAAAACTCCGCATCGGTGTCAGGCTTTTCTGGAAAATCTCGCCCTCATTCGGACGCCACCCGTCGCTCGTCCCCAGCCGCACCTGCAACTCGCTCCAGATGCGCTCATCCGGCCAGTTCGCGATATCGTCATCGACCGCACATTGCAGATACAGCCGCGTGATCTCGGGCGTCCGCATGCTGAACAAAGCGAACCCGCGCTCATGCAGCGAATACACCAACTCCTCTGACGACGGAGCGGCGTGCGCCAGAATTCCCAGCCACGCAAACGGATACACCCTCTCAAACCCGCGCAGCAACTCGCTCGGAAATGCCGGCCGGCTGATCCCATGAAACCCATCGCAACCAGCAATAAAATCGGCCTGCAGACGAAACTCCGCGCCCTCATGCCGATACGTCACCGAAGGGTGCTCCGAGTCAATATCGTGGACCGCCACGCCCTCCACCTCGAAGTGCAGCGGCAGCCCCTGCGCCTCCCGGGCATCAATCAGGTCCAGCACTACCTCGTTCTGCCCATACACCCAAATCGCCTTGCCGGTATGCTCCACAAAGTCGATCCGCCGCCGCGTGCCGCCAAACGCAATATGGACGCCTTCATGCCGAAGACCTTCCTTCATCAGCCGGGAACCAACCCCCGTCCGCACCATCAGGTCCACCACATGCTGCTCCAGCACTCCGGCGCGCACGCGGTCAATCACATACTCCTTCGACCGGTTCTCCAGAATCACCGAATCGATGCCATACAACTCCAGCAGATGCCCCAGCATCAGGCCCGCCGGCCCGGCCCCAATGATCGCCACCTGCGTTTTCATAACGACGCCCGAGCCTCCCGATACTCCCGCCCCAACCGCTCCACCAACTCCGCCGCACCCGGGACATCGTGAATCGCCCCAATCCCCTGGCCACATCCCCAGATATCCCGCCAGACCTTTGCCTGACTCTCCCCACCCGAAGCAAAACTCATCTTCGAAGGATCGCTTTCCGGCAGATGTTCCGGGTCCAGCCCCGCCGCCACAATCGACGCCTTCAGATAATTCCCATGCACGCCCGTAAACAAATTCGTATACACGATATCGTCCGCCGAAGCCTCCACAATGGCCTGCTTATAAGCTGCCACCGCATTCGCTTCCTTCGTCGCAATAAACGCCGACCCGATATACGCCAGATCCGCCCCCATCGCCAGCGCAGCCAGTATCGACCGACCATTCGCAATCGAACCCGACAGCGCCAGCGGCCCCGCAAACCATGACCGAATCTCTGACACCAGAGCGAACGGAGAGATCGTCCCCGCATGTCCCCCCGCGCCCGCCGCCACCGCGATCAACCCGTCCGCGCCCTTCTCAATCGCCTTGTGCGCGAACCGGTTATTGATGACGTCATGCAGCGTAATCCCGCCCCAGCCATGCACCGCCTGATTCAGTTCCTCGCGCGCCCCCAGGGACGTAATCACCATCGGCACCTTCCACTTCGCGCACAGCTCCAGATCCTGCTCCAGTCGGTTATTGCTCCGGTGCACGATCTGATTCACGGCGAATGGAGCAGCCGGCATGTCAGGATGCGCCTGGTCCCACGCGGCGAGTGTTTCGGTAATCTGATGCAGCCACTCATCCAGCAACGAAACCGGCCGCGCATTCAGCGAAGGAAACGAACCCACAATCCCCGCGGTACACTGCGCAATCACCAAATCCGGATTCGAAATCACGAACAGCGGCGCGCCCACCACAGGCAACCGCAGCCGCGACAATACCGCCGGTAAACTCATGCTGTCAGCCCGAATAACTTCATCGCATTCTCCCGCAAAATCAAAGGTCGAACCTCATCCCGAATCGCAATCTTCTCAAAGTCCGCCATCCACCGGTCCGGCGTGATCAGCGGATAGTCCGACCCGAACAGCACTTTGTGTTTCAGCAGTGTATTCGCGTACTGAATCAGCGTCGCCGAGAAGTACTTCGGAGACCAGCCCGAGAGGTCAATATATACCGTCGGCTTGTGCAGGCAAACCGAGATCGCCTCGTCCTGCCACGGGAATGACGGGTGCGCCATGATGATCGGCAGGTCCGGGAAATCCACCGCCACATCGTCGATATGCATCGGGTTCCCGTACTTCAATCGAATCCCGCCACCGCCCGGCATATTCGTTCCGATCCCGCTGTGCCCCGTGTGGAACAGCACCGGCAGCTTCGCCTCCGCGAACACTTCATACAGCGGATAGGCAATCGGATCGTTCGGGAAGAACTGCTGTAGCGGTGGATGCAGTTTCAGCCCCTTCACCACGCCCGATTTCACCAGTCGCTTCGCCTCTCGCACCGCCTCCGGACCCCGCGTCGGATCGATGCTTGCGAACGCAATCGCAATGTCGGAATTGTCCACCGCGAACTGCGCCACTTCGTCGTTCGACACAGCCGGACGCCCTGTTAGCCGCTCATCCACCGTGAAGACAACACAGCCAATATTCCGCGACCGGTAATACTCGGCCAGCGAAGCTTTATCCTTCGCAGCCGAAGCGCCGAAGTATTGCGCGGCAGCCGAATCGGCGGCAACATCTTTCCCCGAATGCTCAATGTGGACGTGTACGTCGATAGCGACTAAATTCGAAGCGTTCATAAACTCTCCCCTGCAATCATCGCGCGTTCCGATGCCGGCTCCGCGTATAGTTCTTCCACCAGTGCCCGGCGATTCGCCAGCACCGCCTTCTGGTTAATCGTGCCCTTATCCGTAACTTCGCGTGCGGCCAGCGACGGAGGCTCCGTCAGCACCATCGCCCGCGCAATCCGCGTCGATGCGCCGGTGCTCAAAGCCGCGAACGAATCCAGCAACGCCTGCAACGTCTCGCGCGGCGCGTCAGTGAACAGCAGCGCCGACACGTAATCCCGATCATGCCCGGCGATCACCGCGTCCTGCACCACCCCTGCGCAATGCGTCAGAAACCGCGCCCGCAAAGGCCCCACGCTTACCCAGGTCCCCGATGACATCTTGAAATCTTCGTTAATCCGCCCGTCAAACTGGAACCCCAGCTGCGGCTGCTCCGGATCCACAAACGTGACCCCGTCGCCCATTCGGTAATAGCCTTCTTCATCAAACGAAGCGGCCGTCAGCGCGTCATTTCGCCAGAAGCCCGGAGTCACGCTGTCGCCCTTCACGCGGACCTCCAGCTTCTCCGCCACGGGAGCCAGTTTCACAGTCACGCCTGGTACCGGCAAGCCCACACGCCCCGATGCCGCGCCCTCCGGCCCCGTGAACATCACGGAAGGCCCCGTCTCGGTCGCCCCCAGCCCCGTCACCATCAGAATCTCTTCGCCCGTCGTCGCAACCGCCAGATCCTGAAGCTCATCCCAGACCTTCTGGTTCAGCCCCGCCGCCGCGTAGAACACGATATTCAGATCCCGAAAAAACGTCTCCCGCAGCGCGGCGTCCGAGCGCAGTTCCGGCACCAGCATCTCGTAGCCCTTCGGCACATTGAAGTAAGCGGTCGTCGAAATCTCCCTCAGATTTCGCACCGTAGTCCCGAAGTGCTTCGGCACGGGCTTACCCTCATCCATGTACATGGTGCCGCCGTTCATCAGCGTCAGCCCGAAGTTATGGTGCCCGCCAAACGTGTGATTCCATGGCAGCCAGTCGCACAGCACCGGAGGCGCATCGCCCATAAACTGCAGCACGCGGCCAATCATCGCCAGATTCGAACACCACATCCGCTGCGTGTTGATCACGCCCTTCGGATGTCCCGTCGATCCGGATGTGAACAGCACCTTCGCAATCGTGTCCGGTCCCACTTTCAAGTGCGCGTCGTCCACCGCCGCACCCGCGGTCCGCTCTATCGCCGCCACGGATGAAACAACCTCTGCCCGGCCCCGAACCACGGCCTCCACCGCCGGCCCAAACGCAGCGCCCTCTGCCAGCACTAAACCCGGTTCCAGCGAATCCCAAATCACCTGCAGAGTCGTGAAATCCGTCGTCGCCAAAGAATACGCCGGAGCCAGAGGAGCATACAGCACCCCCGCGTAAACGCACCCCAAAGCCAGCAAAGCATGGTCGAAACTATTCCCCGAAAGAATCGCCACAGGCCGCTCCGGCGACAGCTTCCGGGCGATCAGCCCCTGCGCGACATCCCGAGTCCGCCACAGTGTCTCCGCATACGTCAGCCGGTCCCACTCCCCCGCCGCGTTCCGCCGCGCGAGAAACGTCCGCCCCGGCGCGTGCGCCGCCCAATATTCCAGCCGGTCCGTGATCCGCCGCAGATACGGCCCCAGCTCACGCCGCGACCGCACCAGCAACGTCCCATCGGGCCGCCGCACAAACTCCGCATCCGCCGCAGCCACCCGAGTGGCCCGAACCCGGCGCGACATCTTCCCTTACTGCTCCCGTCCGGCGTCGAAATCGCGGAAGTTCTTCCCCGCCGCCGCCAGCTTCAGCAGCAGCGGAGCCGGTTCCCACCGAGCCCCAAACGCCGCATGAAACTCCGTGATCTTCGCCGCCACATCCGCCAGCCCACGAACATTGGCATACATCATCGGCCCGCCGCGCCACCCCGGGAAACCATACCCATTCAGATACACCGTATCGATGTCCGAGGCCCGCAGCGCAAAGCCCTCGTCCAGCAACTTCGCGCCCTCATTCACCAGCGCCAGCACCAGACGGTCCACAATCTCGTCGTTCGTGAATGTTCGCCGCGCAATTCCCGCCTCGGCAGACAGTTCCCGAATCAGCGCCGTCACTTCCGGGTCAAGCGAAGCCTTCCGGTCCGCCCCGTAAATAAACCATCCCCGACCCGTCTTCTGCCCATACCGACCCATCTGGAACAACCGGTCCTGCACCAGCGGCTTCCGCGCACCTGGCTCTGAAAAATGCCCCAGTTCCGCCCGCACCCGGCAAGCCACATCAATCCCCGCCATGTCATCCACGGCAAAGATCCCCATCGCCATCCCGAATCCCGTCAGCGCCGCGTCCACTTGCTCCGGCAGCGCACCCTCTTCAATCAGAAACTGCGCTTCGTACATGTACGGGAACATCATCCGGTTGCCGATAAAGCCCGGGCAATTGCCCGCCACCACTCCAACCTTCCCCAGCTTCTTCCCAAACGCCAGCGCCGTCGCCAGCACCACATTCGACGTCGCTTTCCCCCGCACAATCTCCAGCAGCCGCATCACATTCGCCGGACTAAAGAAGTGCAGGCCCACCACCGCTTCCGGCCGCTTCGTCGTCGCCGCAATCTCGTCAATCGAGAGCGTCGAGGTGTTCGATCCCAGCACGCATCCCGGCTTCGCAATCGCATCCAGTTCGCCGAAGATCTGCTTCTTCAGAGCCATACTCTCGAACGCTGCTTCGATAATCAGATCAGCTTGCTCAAACCCGCTGTAATTCAGCTGGAACGTGATCCGCCCCACGCGCTCCGCCACCTGCTCCGCCGTAAACCGCCCGCGCTTGACTGACGTATCGTAATTCCCCTGAATATTCTTCAGACCCCGGTCCAGCGCTTCCTGCGTCGTGTCTTTAATGCGCACCGAAAGGCCCGCATTCACGCACGCCATCGCGATCCCCGCACCCATCGTCCCGGCGCCGATAATCGCCACCTGCGCCACCGGCAGCGCTACCACGTCTTTCCCGATCCCCGGAACTTTCCCGCACGCCCGCTCCGCAAAGAAAGCATGCACCAGCGACTTCGACTGGTCATTCCGCAGGCAGGCATCAAACAACTCCCGCTCCCGCCCGCACCCAGCCTCAAACCCCATCTTCGTCGCCGCTTCAATTGCCGCAATCGCCTGCATCGGAGCAAACTGATTCCGCCGGATCTTCTTCGCCAGTTCAAACGCGGACGCGAACAAAGGCCCGTTCACTTCGTCCGACCCCAGCTTCTCGTTCCGCTCCCGAGTCTTCGGCCGGTCGGCATGCGACGCCGCAAACGACACCGCACCCGCCAGCAGATCCCCGTCGACAATGGCATCCAGAATCCCGCACGCCAGCGCGTCCGCCGCCTTCACCGGCTTCCCCGTGACGCACATTTCGAGCGCCTTCTCCACACCCGCCAGGCGAGGTAGCCGCTGTGTACCTTCCGCCCCCGGAATGATCCCCAGATTCACCTCCGGCTGACCCACCACCGCGTCCTTCACGGCCACCCGGTAATGCCCCGCCATCGCTACCTCCAGGCCGCCGCCAAATGCGGTGCCATGGATCGCCACCACCACCGTCTTCGGGCAGTTTTCAATCTGCAGCAGCAGTTCATGCAGCCCCGGCAACTCCGCCGGCAGGCCCCAGGTCGCCTTCTCCAGTTCGCTGATGTCGGCACCCGCGATAAACGTCCGCCCGGCGCCAATCATCACCGCCGCGCGAATCTCGGGGTTCGAACCCACCTCGGCAATCGCCGCCGCAATGCCCTCCGGCACGCCCGGACTCAGCGCGTTCACCGGCGGGTTGTCAATCGTGATCACGGCAATGCCGTCCTGCGTCGTCAGCTTCACCAACTGGTTCATAAAATCCCTTTCAAACGGCTTCCGGGAGCCGAATAAGCGCCG
>CANIHR010000261.1 GCA_947467185.1 Bryobacterales bacterium | reverse complement strand
GGCGGAGCCTTAACGCCCGTTCGGGAGCGCGTTCAGCAGGGTTTTCACCTTTTCGGGGTCACCCGAGAACACTTCCGTCGGCGTCTTGCGATACTTCAGCATCTGCCGGTAAAGGTAGTCGTCGAGCGTTGCGTTGATGCCCCAGCCCGCCAGGTAGCTCAGCTTCAGATCGCCGTCCGTATTCGGTTCCGCGTCTTTAACCCACGGATACATGTCCCGAGCATTGCCCGTGTAGGTCGAGAACAGGTCGAACAGGTTGTTGACACCGATGTCCCGCAGAGACTGCCGCACCGGTTCGTGCTCCGGGGCCGAGTACTTCGCTTCCACAGTGTCCAGATTGATCCGCAGAGGCCCGTTCTGGGCGAAGAAAACCATATCGTAGCCGAGGCCATCACGCAGATTCGCCCATACAGAACCCTCGGGGAAGGCATCGAAGAACGTCTTCAGTTCGCTCCGGAAAGTTGGCTCGTCTGTCTCATACAGCGGCACATACAGGCTGAACATCCCACCCGGGTTCAGGTGCCGTTTCACGGCATCGAAGTACTCTTTCGAATACAGCGCCGCCGTCCCCTTCACAAACACGTCCAGCGGATCGGATGCGATGATGTCGTACTTGTCGTTCGTCGTCATCAGGTAATGCCGTGCGTCGTCAAATACAATCCGGGTCTTCGGATTCAGAGCCACGCGGTAGTCCTGGTCACCAAAGTACTTGGTCGAAGCCGGAGGAATCACCGGCTCAATCTCGCAAACTGTGATGTGTTCAATGCCCGGATACCGGGTGAACGTGCCAGCCGAAACACCCGCACCAAACCCAATCCCCAACACCGACTTCGGATTCGGATGCAGCAACGCCGGCAGGTGACCCACCATTCGCTGCAGTTTCATGTCGAAGATCTCGGTGGTCGCTTCCACATGGCCATTGACGTTCACATAGACCGTGCCGTTGTTCCACTGCGAGATCGCGACCGACGAATTCCGGCCTTCCTTCGTGTACAGAATCTTCGAGTAGCCCTGATTCGCCGCCATCCGACGGCCGTAAGCGATCAATTCACCTGGCACCGGATCCATGGTCCAGGCACAAAGTAACGCAGCCACAAGCCCCGCTGCCACACCCGCCATGCTGAAGAACGACTTCCGCATCACCGGCACAATCGCCACCAGACCACTCAGCGCAGCCAGCACCAGCATCGTCTGCTCCGTTGCATGCGACCCGATCGCCGGAATCATCCACAGGCTCACCACCAAAGCGCCGACGATGCCGCCCAGCGTGTTGGCGGCATAAACACCACCCGCAGCCCGCCCGGAATCTTCACCAGGCTTCGCCACCGCCGCGCATGCCAGCGGGAAACTTGCACCCCAAAACAGTGTGGCCGGCAGCAACGCATAAACCACGCGCTTAATGTCGAGGTAGTACATGTGCCACGGATCGCCTGTTGTCAGAACATCGTCCTGCCAGTAGGGCAGGGAATGGACAATCGCGTACGCCGTCCAGGCCATGCCGAAGGCAAGGAATAATTGCGACCAACCCAGGGCATTCTGCGCCCGAACCTTTTTCACCAGTGCCGACCCGGCCGCGCTGCCCAGGGCCAGGCCAAAAAGGAATACCGCCAGAATAATCGCGAACACATAAACGGTGCCCAGCAACAGGTAACCCAGTAGACGGGTCCACACGATCTCCGCTCCCAGTGCGGTCGCACCGGAGATTCCGATCGTGATGTAAACCGGCCAGTTGATCGCGCTTGTCGAAGCCGCAGCAGTCGCCTCGCGCTCCTCCAGATCTTCCGGAGCCTTCACCGAGCCAGCAAGCAGGTAGCTGGCAGCCGCCACCAGAAAGTTAATCCCCACCGCGACATACGTTGCAGTCGCCATATTGAAAACACGCAGCAGATAGAACCCGGCCAGCAGACAGCCAACGACCGCTCCCGCCGTGTTGCCGCCGTAGAGATAGCCCCACCAGGCAACTCCCGAAGGCGTGCCCTTGATCCACTTCACAATCGCGGGCAGGGAAGCACCCATCAGAATCGTGGGCACCAGCATCACAACGCCGGCCAGAAGGCCACGCAGCAACATGCTTTCCAGGCCATGCTCGGCACCGGTCATATAGACCGAACTCAAAAAGGGCAGCAGAGCCTGTACGACCAGGGCGAAAACGCCGATACCGGCTTCCAGTCCTGCGTAAACCTTCAACGGATGGCTATTCCACTTGCGGCGCGGAAACCACAGGCTACCGATGCAAAGGCCACCCATATATGTCGCCAACAGCACGCCGAGGGAAACCGAGGTCGACCCGATTGCCAGCTGTAAACTCTGGTACCAAACCACTTCATAAATAAGCGCCGCGCATCCGCTGAGAGCGAAGAGGAAGAGCAGGATGTAGAAGTGCGAGGGGGCGCGGTCTGGGTTGGGTTGAGAGATATCGGAGGCGTCGGGGCTCATATGAGATCGGGGAAAGACTTCCTTAGCTTATAGAACCAGGCATGTCCGGCGATCAAAACCACGAGCGCGATCAACGTCAAAGCAGCAAGTGAACTGAAATCCGGGGCCTGGCCTTCCAGAAGTGTCGCACGATAAGCCCGTACCAGAACGTAAATTGGATTAAACTTTAGGACCTCGGCCACCACCGCCGGAACTTTCGACTCCGGGTAAAAAATGGGCGTCAGGAACATCAGCACCGTCAGCAGGTAACCGATCACCTGGCCCAGATCCCGCAGAAAGACCGCCAAAGCCGAGAGAAACCACGCCAGGCCGGCTGTCAGCAGGATCTGCGGCACCAGCGCAAGCGGCAGATAGATGACCGTTGCCGGGATGTGTCCACGCAGGATCGCCAGCGAAACCACAAACAGAATCAACCCAAAAAATTCCGTTACCAGCCCGCTCACCACCAGGTTGATGGGCAGCGTTTCCACAGGGAAGACCAGCTTCTTGATGAAATTCCGGTGCTCCAGCAGGACAAACGGCGCGCGCCCGATCGATTCGCTGAAGGCAAGCCACGGCAGCATTCCGGCCAGAAAGTAGAGGGCAAATCCCGTCCGGCTGGGGTCATTGTCGAACTTCGTATTCATCACCACGCCGAACACGAAGAAGTAGGTCAGCATCAGCATCAGCGGATTCAGCACCGCCCAGAACGCCCCACCAAACGATCCCGTATACCGGCTCATGACGTCGCGCCGGACCAGGGTGCGGATGAGGCTCCGGTTCGTCCAGGTCGTGACGAACGGCAAGGTAAATGCCTTGCCCAGACTGCGCATCGCCCGCCGAAGGCGCACTGTCCGCATGTCGACCACACGAAACCGACCGAGCGTTGCCCTTCCGTCGTCGTCCACCACCACATCGATTAGCAGGAACGGCCAGCCCCGCTCGTACCACCAGGCGACATGTTCCTGCATGGCCGAGACGTAGATGCAGTATTCCCCGGGTTCGGGAGGCGTCTCCACCGCGATCGCCAGTGCCCGGCTTTCACCTGGCTTCAGTTCCAGAGGGGTCCGTTCGCCGTCGACGACCAGCGTGCTGGTTGGTTCATCAAACAGGTGATATCCCGCCGCCCAGCCTTCCGCCTCAGCCCAGGCCGTGGCCGTACTATTGACGATCTCCGTGCGAATCGAGAGCGTTCGATTCGCCAGTGTGACTTCCGGCTTTCGAAACACTTCGCTCATGAATACAGCCAGGACGGCCAGCGATTCCGAATCGGGCCGGCCTTTCGTCCGACTGCGTAAATGCCATCGCCCCGCAGATTATGGGAAAGCTTGTAACGCTGCAGCATGTGCGTCACCCAGCCAAGTTCCGGATGCGGTTCTTCCAGGAATTCGCCTGTCTCCAGGGTAATCAGTTCAAACCCGGAGTCCGTGAGCAGATGCTGGATCTCCATTGGGACATATTCGCGGTTGTGCCGCGCCTCGGCCTCTTCCCCTTCCTTGCGGGGGCGAATGTACGCCGGAAAAAAGGCAGGATGATAACCCAGCAGAATGGCAGAAACCGCCCGCAGTGAACCGGCATTTGGCGTGGTCAGCACCAGATGTCCACCCGGCTTCAGGATACGGTTGATCTCACTCATCATGAACATCGGATCTTCAAACAGATGCTCAATCAGCTCACAGCACATCACCGTATCGAATGACTCGTCCGCATAGGGATAAACGTGTTTCTCGGCGTCGAAATGATCAACATCGCACTCAAACGTCTCGCCCGAATCGGAAACCAGGCTCTTGTGGTCGATGCGGCCTTCCGGACCGTAATAACAGCCCCGGACATACCCGTACCCGAGTTCATGTTGCAGCGCGGGCGTGATCTGCATGTACGCGCCCATCTCCAGAATCGATTTCGATGCGTCGCCTGGGGGCGTCAGTTCCAGCGTATGCACGAACCGGGATTTGTGGTGCGCCGCATAGCTCTTGCCCTCTTCACTCAGCCAGGATTCGAATACGATCGGGTCAATCGGCTCCGGCTCGGGCTCAGTAGTGACGGGGTTTCCCGGCTCGACAAAGGCTTCGTTTTGGAGCGGAGCCTCATCGGCGGGCAGAACCGGTTCCTCAATCTCAGTAACCGGATCCGTCATCAGTGCTTCAACTGGTTCTTCGGAGCTCAGGCCGACCGGCGCAAATGATGTCGACCGCCCCGTGGCCACCTGATCCAGGAAGTCGGTGTATTTGTCCGCCACCACATCCCATCGGCACTCGGTCTCCACCCAGTTCTTTGCCCGGGCACCCATCGCCAGCGCCAGATCCGGCCGCATGACCATCGTATTCAGGTACTCGAAGATCAGGTCTTCTTCGTGGATCCCGACCGGCACCTTCAGGCAGATATCGTCCGGCAGTTCCGAGAATGACCCGACATCGCTCACCATCACAGCTCGCCCCAGGCCCATGGCGCGTGTCAGGCTGCCGGAAGTCTCGCCCACCGTCGGGAAACGCAGGTTCAGGATGATGTCACAGGCCGCGATGTACTCGACGAACTTCTCAATCGGCACAAAGCCCAGAATGCGGACATGTTCCCGCAGGCCCAGAGTCCGGATCAACTGCTCCACCGGGAATTCCGGGTGGGGCTCGCCCACCAGAATCATTCGCGCATTCGGCTCCAGCCGAACGAGCCGCCGGAACGCCCGTAGCGATTCCGCGATTCTCTTGTATGGCTTAATGAACCCAAACGCACCCACCAGAGTGTGTTGGTCTTCGAGGCCCAGCAGATGTCGCGTCGCGTGTCTGTCGGCTGTTGGAATCCAGGCACCGTGTGGAATCACGGCAGTCGGACCTTCGTAACCCTGGTCCTGACACTCCCGAGCTACAAACCGGCTGTGCGCCACCACGCCCTTTGACGCCTGCAGAATCCGCCGCGTCATCGGCAACCCGTCGTAATCCGGCCCAATCTCCAGGTTCCGCACCCGCAGTGCAAACTCCCGCGCTTCCTGGCCGCCATTGAAGGCGCATTCTTCCACGTAAGCGTCCCAGTCACCACGCCGAATGGTCAAATCAGTCATCAGATGATGCAGATTCGACTCGTGCATCACCACCACGCCGGGGTGCCGCACGGCATTCTCGTACACAAAGCTGTGGTACGGGTTATTGCCCAGCTGGTAGAGGGAAATATCAAACCGGGCCGGATCGAAGCCCTTGGGCTCCTCTCCAAACACCGTCAAATCCGTCCGTTTGCTCAGTTCCTCTGCCAAAGCGGCGGAATAATCCGCGATTCCGCTCTTAGATGGCGGCATCGGGGACCACAGGGCGACACGTAAACGGCTCAGCGGACCAACTCCAGGGAAAAACTGCCTACGGCAAGAGGTAACTTCATCACCAGCGGTGTCCGTGCGGCATCCCGCGCGAACAAAATTTCAATCTGCACGTTCGATTTCGGCCCCTTCAGGGTGCAAACCACCTTGTCGGCGACTTCCGTCTTGCCGCCACTCTGCACGTTTTCAGCGCCGGTATACACCAGTTGTGCGTCATACATGCCCCCAAACAGGATCCGCTGCGACTTCGGGACGCGCCCCTGACCCATCTCTCGCCGGGTGTACATCAGCAGCGTCAGAGCGTCTTTGGTGCATTCGGGAATAGAAAACGTGCTCTTGCCGCCGCCCGGGATGGTGGTCGTAGTCCGCGTAACCGTGCCGTGCGATCGGTCCAGTTCCGATTTCTCCGAACCTTTTCGCTGCCCGTGGTGGAACTTCTTCGTGAATTCAGCCGAGCAAAAATCCTGATTTGCCTTCGCGGAATACAGGTCGTGAACCTCAAACAGGGGCACCGGAGCATCGAGGCCAAGCTCAAAGTTCCAGCCACCGTCCGCCTTCTTAGCGACAATCCGGCCCTCGCCCACTTTCGGTCCGCCCGGCATGTTCAGCGAATAGCGCAGAACCTCATCGGTGAACGGGAACCCGGTCAGCGCGGGAGCTGCAAAACTCTGCGCGGCGATAACACCCAGCATTAGTAATCGTGCGGAACGCAATGGAAGCTGCCTCATCTCTTACTACCGGGAGCGTGCGCCGCCATTGCCGGTTTCACAGCCGTGCCACGCCGCTCCTCGACAACCTCGTGGTAGACGTCCAGAGTCGTCCGCGCACTGCTTTGCCAGCTAAACAGCGTTGCACGTTGAGCACCTAACCGCTCCAGTCGCCCCCGCAGGCTGCTGTCCAGCAGAATGTCGGACATGGCCCGGGCGATATCTTCCGGCTTCCTCGGGTCGAACAGGACACCGGCACCGTCCGCTACTTCCGGCATCGAAGAGGTGTCTGAGCAAGCCACCGCACGTCCGCAGGCCATCGCCTCAAGAATCGGCAGGCCAAAGCCTTCATAGAACGAGGGGAAGACGAAACAATCGCAGGCGTTGTAGAAGTGCAACAGCCGCTTCTCCGTCACAAAGCCGGTGAAATGGATCCGGTCGCCAAAGCCGCTGGCTGTAGCCGCTTCTTTCACCTGAGGCGCAAACCAGGTGTCTTTACCGGTCAGGACCAAATGATGCCGCAGGTGCGGGTGGGCGGTCAGCATCTTCGCAAATGCTTCAATCAGCCCGATCTGGTTTTTTCTGGGTTGCAAATCACCCACGGAAAATACAAAAGGGGCGTCGAACCCCAGTTTTTCCCGGGCGCTCGCCAGGGCTTTTTCGCGCCCGATAATCCGGAAAGCGGGGTTGGCCGCGTTGGGGACCACCTTCACCACATTGGGGGCAATATCGTACGCGTTCAGAATCGAATTTCGGGAAAACTCACTTACCGTTAATACCCTGGCCGCACGCTCGACCGTACGTGCAACGGTGTAGCGCAACTGCGTTCGCCGGGCCCACTCGAAGTACTCCGGACACTCCAGATAGCTGACGTCGTGGACGGTAACCACCAGAGGCAGATCGCAAAACAGGGGGGAGGTGTACTGAACATGAAGCAGGTCCGCACCATCCGCTTTGCTTTCCCGCGCCAGGTCCCAACCGAGGCGGCGGAACGGATTGCTGGAGACGTGTTTCACAGTAAAACTCTCCGGAACCCACTCGGCAGCGGCAGGTTCGGAGACGTAGGCGACGAATTCGGATTCGGAATCGACTTCGGAAAAGCCACGCAGGAGACTACGGATGTATGTCTCGTTGCCGGTTAGATTCCGGCCGATTGCGTGGGCGTCTACGGCGAAGCGCATCGGATTAACCAGTATAGCTGCTAAGTTCCCGAAACCGTGTAACTTGCGGCAGGGCATCCAGCGTCACCCAGGCTGCGTCCCAGGTGTATCTTTCCTGTAATGTGCGCAGGCCCGCATC
>CANIHR010000260.1 GCA_947467185.1 Bryobacterales bacterium | reverse complement strand
CTGGTGGCGCGCGCCTCGCGGCCTTCGGCGAAGGTTGAGTTCAGCACTTCCGCTTTGATTGCGCCTTACCAGGCGGGGGACGCATTGATGTTCCGGGTGGCGAATCAACGCTCTAACAATCTGATGGAACTCGAGGCGCGGGTCATTCTGGTGCGGGTAATGCCGAAGGACGGCAGAACACAACGGACGGTGGACTACCTGACGCTCGAAATGGACAAGGTCGAGATGTTTCCGCTCACCTGGACGGTGGTGCATCCGATTACGCCCGAGAGTCCTCTGTGGGAACTGGACGCTGCGGCACTGGCTGCGATGCAGACCGAGTTCATCGTGATGCTGAAGGGTTTTGACGACACCTTCAGCCAGGTAGTTCACACGCGATTCTCCTACAAGCCCCAGGAAATCATCTGGGACGCGAAGTTCGTGCCCGCGTTCCATGTGGCTCCGGATGGCGGGTACATTCTGGACCTCGACCGCGTCAGTGAGTTCGAAAGGCTCTAGTTATTCGTAGAGGGCGAACTGGCCCTTGAGGCGGATGTCGCGCGAAGACGAGCCGACGAGGACATCGAATTCTCCGGGTTCGGCGGCCCAATCCTTCACGAGTGGATCGTAGAACCACATGGAGCGGCGGTCGAGAGTCATGGTGACCACCTGCGATTCGCCGGGTTTGAGTTCCACACGCTGGAAGCCCTTCAGCTCTTTGACAGGACGCTCCACGCTGGACTTCACGTCGTGGAGGTAGACCTGGACCACTTCCGCGCCTGCCCGGGTGCCGGTGTTTTTTACCGTAACGAGGAGGGTGACGGTCTGGCCGTAGCGGGGTGAGACGGGCGTCAGGGTCAGGTTGCTGTACTCGAAAGTCGTGTAAGAGAGGCCATGACCGAACGCGAAGGCAGGTTCGATGTTCTTCTTATCGAAGTGCCGGTAGCCGACGAAGATGCCTTCCTTGTACTCGATCTCCGGGGCATCGATGGGCGCGAAACTGTCAGCCATGGACTTCGGGAACGTGACGGGGAGCTTGCCGGATGGATTTACATCGCCGAAGAGGATATCGGCGATGGCGTGGCCGCCTTCCTGTCCGGGGAACCAGGCTTCAACTACGCCGGGAACCTGGGCGACCCACTTCGTGACATCGACAGGGGAGCCGGAATTGATGACGACGATGGTGTTCTTATTGGCGTGGGCGACGGCCTGGATCAGGTCGTCCTGCCCGGCGGGGAGACTGAGCGACTTACGGTCGGCCATTTCGCCTTCCAGTGCGGCGCTGAAGCCAACGAAGACGATGGCCAGGTCGGACTTCGCGGCGAGGTCAGTGGCTTCTTTCAGCAGCGTGGCGGCGGGTGCTGTTTCCTTTTCGCCCTCCATGGTGGCGCCGAGCGCATAGCTGATCTGCATCTTGCCCGCCGCGCGTTCGCGGATGCCATCAGCTGGCTTCCACGAATATTCGGGATTCACAGCCGAACTGCCGCCACCACCAACGCGATTGAATTCGGCGTTCGGGCCGATGAGCGCGACGGTGCGAACTTTCTGCGGGTCGAGAGGCAGGATGTTGCGGTCGTTCTTCAGCAGGACGATGCTCTGGTCGGCGGCTTTTCGGGCGAGGAGGCGCTGTTCCGGCGTATCGACCTCGGGTTTCGTGGGGGCTTTGTCAGGCGTCAGGCTGCGGTCAATGATGCCGCTGATGAAGAGGATGCGGAGGATGCGGCGAACAGATTCATCGAGCGTCTGTTTGCTGATTTCGCCGGAATCGAAGAGAGCCTTCAGCTTGCTGCGCTCGAGATATCCGCCATCGAAGCCAGGGTTGCCGCCGGGGAAGTTCTTCATGAAATCTTTCAGGCCCGGCATTACGGTGGGGCCCGGCATTTCAATATCCATGCCGGCATTGACAGTCGGGCCGGTGGAGTGGGTGCTGGCCCAGTCGGAGACAACGTAGCCTTTGAAACCCCAGCGCTTCCGGAGGATTTCGTTTAGCAATTCGGGGTTTTCGGCGGCCCAGGCTCCGTTGACCTTGTTGTATGACGACATCACGGACCAAACGCCGGCTTCTTCGACAGCGGCACGGAAGGCCGGGAGGTAGATCTCTTCGAGGGCCCGCTGATCCACTTTTACGTTGACGGTATTGCGGCGGGTCTCCTGATTGTTGACGGCGAAGTGCTTGACCGTGGGGATGACACCTTCGCCCTGCATGGCTCCGATGTAGGCGACGCCCATGCGTGAGGTCAGCCAGGGATCTTCGCCGTAGCCTTCGAAGTTGCGGCCCCAGAGCGGGGTACGGGCGATGTTGACGGTCGGCCCAAGGACCTGATTCCTGCCGAGCACGAGGGCTTCCTGGGCGATGACACGGGCTTCCTGCGCGACCAGATCGGGGTTCCACGTGGCACCCATCGCGATACCGACGGGAAAGGCGGTGGCGTGTACTGTCTGCGGTTCGCCGGGTTTGTCGGGGGCACCCGGCATGGCCCAGGTTCGGATGCCAACTGGCCCATCGGCCATTCTTATTGCAGGGACACCGAGGCGGGGGATACCGTGAGAGCTCATGAAGCCGTCGCCGGAAAGGAGGTCGAGTTTCTCTTCGAGTGTGAGACGGCGGAGAAGATCCTCGGCGCGTTTCTCGACGGCCATTTTGGGGTTCTTCCAGGGCTCCGTGGGACCATTTTTGCCGCATCCGGCGAGAAGAAGTGCCGTGAGGGTGAGAATGATGAAGCGCATGGTGGGCGTTCCTTAGCCGACCATCACGAGGTGAAGGTCCATAACATTGGTACCGGTGGAGCCGGTGATGATGAGGTCGTTGAGGGGCTCGAAGAAATGGTACGAAGCGTTGTTGGCGAGGGCCTGGCGTGCATCGACTTTCGAGCGGGAGATTGTGTTGCCGTCCGCGATGGCTCCGGCGGCATCGGTCGGGCCATCTGTGCCGTCGGTGCCAGCCGAGAGGACGAGAACATTCGGGAGACCAGCGATATCGAGGGCAGCAGCCAGGGCGAATTCCTGATTGCGACCGCCTTTGCCGTCGCCCCGAATGGTGACGGTGGTTTCGCCACCCGAAATGATGCAGGCGGGGGCCTTCAGCGGCTGGCCGTGATCGCGGATCTGGCGGGCGATGGCGGCATGGAGGCGGGCGACGTCCCGGGTCTCGCCTTCAATCGTGCTGGCGAGGATGAGTGAGCGGTAGCCCTTTTCTTTGGCGGCGGTAAAGGCCACTTCGAGAGATTTCTGGTTGCTGCCGACGATGCGGTTCTCCACACGGCGGAACAGGGGATCGCCGGCTTTGGGCGTTTCGCCGACACCCGCTTCCAGACGCTGGCGGACCGAGGCTGGGACCTTATCGCGGAGGCTGAACTTATCGAGAACGGTGAGCGCGGTCACAAAAGTGGCTCCGTCAGGCGCGGTGGGACCGGAACCGATCACGTCGAGATCGTCGCCGACGACATCGGATAGTATCAGGCTGACGACGCGCGCCGGGGCGGCGAGGCGGGCCAGTTGGCCGCCTTTCAGGGTAGAAATGTGCTTGCGGACCGCGTTGAGTTCGTGGATGGTCGCTCCGCAGGCCAGCAACAGACGTGTCGTCTCCTGCTTTTCGGGGAGCGTGATGCCAGCGGCGGGTGCGGGCATCAGGGCAGAGGCGCCGCCGGAGATGAGGCAGAGGACCAGGTCGTTTTTGCCGGCATCGGCGCAGACTTCCGCGATGCGGGTGGCTCCCGCAGCCCCGCGTTCGTCGGGGACCGGGTGGCCGCAGGGGATCAGTTCGATGCGCTTTGTCCTGGCAGTGTCGCCATCTTTCACGTTGACTACGCCGCCGGAAATGCGGAGTCCCAGGACCTTTTCGGCAGCGCGGGCCATAGTGCCACCGGCCTTGCCGGCGCCAACAACGAAGATGCGGTCGTATTTGTCGAGGTCGGAGCGTTTGCGCAGGGCGGCTTCGACGGCGACGGTTGGATCGGCGGCTTTGAGGGCGGCCTTCAGAATACCGGCTGCGTCCCTACGCAGTTGCTTTATTTCCATAACGGCAGGGCCTGGATGGCGGCAACAGTGCTGTCGGGATCGCAGTCGCCTTCAACTCGAAAATCAGCGCGGCCGTAGCCAGCGCGGCGGGCTTCGTACAGGAGCTTGAAGCGGACCGGGTCTCGGGCGAGGGGCCGTTCGCCTTCATGGCCCACCAGGCGCTTTTGCACTTCTTCGAAAGAGCAGTCGATCCATACCGTGACGCCATGGTTTTCGATGAGTTCGTAGTTGCCGGGTTCCACGAAGGCTCCGCCGCCGAGTGCGACCACGGTAGGCGCGCCGCGTTCGATCCGCCGAACCTGACGGCGGATAGCATCGCTTTCGATGCGGCGGAATTCGCCCTCACCACGGGAGTCGAAAATGGAAGGGATGGACTCGCCTTCGGTAGCCTCAATTTCTTTGTCGAGGTCAACAAAGTCCCAGCCAAGTTTGGCCGCGAGGGCCGTTCCGATGGTGGATTTCCCGGATCCCATGAAGCCCGCGAGGTAGATCCCCGGTGCCCGTTTCAGCTTAATATGCATCGTGTTCCTTCATCATGACGCTTTAAATTTGGATTCGAAGAAGGCCGGAAACAGGCGCGCGATGATCACCGGCACGATACCCGCCCTGGGCGTGACCACGGTGTGGCGGCGTTTCTCCATACCTTCCACGATGGCCTCGGCACACTCGATCGCCGTGACCGCATATTTCTTGCCTTTGACAACGCAGTCGGGAGGGGCGGAACCTGCGGCGTTGGCCTGGAAATTCGTGTTCACGTAGCCCGGAAACACGCCCATCACGTGGACGCCGGCGGTGCGGAGTTCTACCCGCAGCGTAGACGTGAGCGAGGCGAGGGCGAACTTGGTAGCCGAGTAGAGGGGCAGCCAGGGCAGCGGAATTTGGCCCGCGATGGAACTCACATTCACAATTGTCCCCTGGGTTATGCGGACGTGGGGGGCAACCAGATGTGTGAGGTGCAAAGGGGCGAAGAAGTTGAGTTCGAAGAGCGATCGGGCTTCGGCGAGGGACGTTCCGGTGGATGAGAAGTAAGATCCGCGCCCTGCGTTGTTGATCAGGCCGTCGATCCGGCCAAAGCGCGTGAGGGTCTTTTCGACGATGGCTTCCCGGAAGACTTCGCTGGTGAGGTCGCCCGGGAGGACGAAGTCCTGTGGGGTTGCATTTTCGCGGAGTCGGGCTTCGTTGCGGGCGACCATGACGAGGGTGGCGCCGCGGGCGCGCAGGGCCGTGACCAGGGCCGCACCGATGCCCTCAGAAGCGCCGGTCAGGATCAGAATTTTGCCGGTGAGTGGGGACAAGGTGGGAAAACGTGATGATATCACCGGGGCGAATGGAGGCTGAGTGGCGATAATGGCCGTATGCCCCGGTTGTTGCCTCTGTTTCCGTTGCAGGTTGTCGCCCTTCCCGGCAATGTGGTGCCGCTACACATCTTTGAACCCCGTTATCGGGAGCTGGTAGGGAACGCGGAGGCGTCGGGGGCGGAGTTCGGCATCGTGCTGGCGAAGGGCGAAGGGATTGTGAACGCCGGATGCACTGTAGTGGTGGAGTCGATCCCGCAGCGCTACCAAGATGGCAGGTTCGATGTGATTACGCGGGGGCGGCGGCGTTTCAACCTGTTGGCGGTGGATAACGAGCAGGAAGTGCTGCGTGGCGAGGTGGAGTTTTTCGGGGACGATGACCTGCGGCCTGCTGCTCCGGAGTACCGAACGAGGGCGCTGCAGGCGTGTCTGGAGATCCACGCGGCGATGGAGGACAGCACGCCGGCTCCTAAGGTGGATCTGGCGGATCCGGAGCTGAGTTTCCGGCTGGCTCAGGTCCTGCGGGATGTCGATTTTCAGGATGCGATTCTGCGGGAGAGGTCGGAGACGCGGCGGCTGGAACTGATTATTGCGACGGCTCCGAAGTACGTGGAGCGGACGCAGTATGCGGAAAAAATGAAGCACAAGGCCGGAACGAACGGCCACGGGCACAAACCGCAGGGGCTGTGACGGCGCGATGACACTGTTCGGCCAAACCGAAGAACGCGGCGGGAATCGCGCGGTTTTCGCCTCGGCCGGCCTGCATGTTCTGGCGTTTTGGGGGCTGATGTTGGCCCCGGCGGTGGAATTGCCGAAGCGTTCGCCGTCGGAATATCAGCAGATTCTGGATTCACGACCTGAGCGCAAGATCACAGTCTACAAATTCCGTAAGGAGTTGCCTCCGGTGGCCCCTCCGAAGTCTGCGAAAGCGGATAAGCGGCCTTTGCGGGCTGACGTGAAGTCGAACCAGGCGATTGTGTCGTCGGCCAAAGCGGAAAAACGAACCCAAATGGTTTGGACACCGGCGCCGGATCTGGCTCCGACGGTACCGCTGGAGTCGCCAAATCTGATTGCGGTGAAGTTGCCGGAGCCGGGGCCGAAGCCGTTTACTGCACCGCCGGATATCGTACGGCCTCCCGTAGCTGAGGTGAAGATGCCCGCGCCGCCGGAAATGGGCGCGGCACAGCCACTGGCGCAACCGGAGTTGAAGTCGCGGCGTCTGGCCCGGGAGTATCGTGCCCCCGCACCAGCGCGGAAGGTGGCGAAGTCAGTAGCACCTTTGGAGGCGGCGCCGGAGATTGCGGCGATGGAGATGGGGCCTGCGACGATGCCGGGTGTCCGGACTCTGCCGAAGCTCTACAAGGCTCCGACCTTGGCTCGTGGGACGGCGTGGACCGTTACTCGGGTGGGCGACGCCCCGGAAGTGGCACCGTCTCCTGCATTAGTGGCCGGGGCTGCGATGCCGGGCGCGAAGCTGCCTCCGAAGATGTTCCCCGGAGTGCCGGGGACCGGGCGTGGTGCGAACCGGGCCGTGGCCGTCACCATGGATGCTCCCGAGCCGCTGGACATGGCGGTGGTGGGACTGAAACCTGCAGAAGTTGCGGTTTCGCTCCCGGCGGCGTCGAGTCCGGCCTCGTTTGCTTCGGGCCCGAAGCTGAACCCGAAAGGAGCGGCTAGTGAGGCGGGGGCGGCGGGGCTGGCAGTGCCGGATCTCTTCGTTCGGGGACCAAAGCCCACTGGGGCGGCGGATTTGATCGCACAGGCTCGACTGGCACCGACCTCGCGCGAAATGGTGGCGGCAGCGATCCGACAGGGGGAGCCAGTGATGACTCGAACCTACGTACGACCTGCGTCGCCCGGCAGCGCTGCGACCAAAGTGATGTCAGCCCCCGATCCGCGAATGGCGGGACGTGAAGTTTATATGATGGCGATTCAGATGCCGAACCTGACCAGTTATTCCGGTAGCTGGCTGATGTGGTACGCGGCGCGGACGGCGAGCGCGGTGGCGGAGGCTCCTCTGGCGGCCCCCGTGGCGCATCGCAAGGTAGACCCAAAGTACGTGCAGGCGGCGGTGGATGAGCGGGTCCAGGGGAATGTGCGGCTGGCCTGCGAGATCGACATGGCAGGGAATGTTTCCCGCGTGGAGTTGCTGCAGGGGCTGGATGCGCGGCTGAACCAGACGGCGGCGGAGGCTCTGGCGAAGTGGCAATTTTACCCGGCGACGCGCAATGGAGAACCGGTGGCGGTGGATGTGGTGGTGGAGATCCCGTTCCGGCTGGCGCCACAAATCGGAGTAAAATCGAAGCCATGACGCGACTGGTTCTCACAATGCTGGCGGCGGTACCCCTTCTGGCTCAGACTGCGGCGGATAAAGCGACCGAATCTGTGCAAAAGCGTATTCAGGGCATGCGGTTGCTGAACATGCCGGCGATAGAGGGCAAGATTGTGCCTGCGCCACGGGAACTT
>CANIHR010000259.1 GCA_947467185.1 Bryobacterales bacterium | reverse complement strand
GACAGCATGATATGCCAGACTTCGATGCGCTGGGTGGCGATGAGGAAAGCCAAAGTCAGCGCCGAGGTCATCTGGACGAGTTGGGAAATGATGAGGAGGTGGCGGCGGTCCATGCGGTCCGCCACCACTCCGCCAAACAACGAAAACATGAAGATCGGAATGTCGCCCAGGAAGGCGTCAACGCCTAAGAGGAAGGGCGATTTGGTGATCTCCAGGACGAGCCAATTTTGGGCAATCTCCTGCATCCAGGTGCCGATGCTTGAGGTACAGGCACCGATCCAGAGGAGTCGGAAGTCGCGGTATTGGAAGGCTTTAAAGACTCGTCGCAGCACTCGGGGTCCGAAGTCTACGGCAGCGGGTTGGCGCGCTGAATGAGGTGGAGCAGGTTGCCATCGAGGTCATTGAAGAAGACGAGACGATTGCCCTGCGCTTCAAAGGGCTCACCGACGAAGTGAACGCCTTTGGCCTGAAGCGAGGCGTAAGCAGCATCGAAATCGTCATTCGCGATGGCGAGGTGGCGGATACCGCCGTCCTTATTATTCGCGGTGGTCTGCGGCGCGGCGAGCGGCGTGGCGGCGGGGATGATCTCCAGCATGCTGCCGTTTTCGGCCCGGACGAAGTAATTCCCGGAATAGGTGTAGTTGATACGGAACTCGAGATGGTCCACGTACCACTGCGCAAGCTTCTGCGGATCGGGGGAGGAGATGGCTGTGTGTTCTATGCCCTGGAACATAAGTATCAATTGTAGCGTGTTGGGTGAACCTGGTTGCAAAGAAGCGTAAAAAGTACGGTCACAACTATTTTCAAGTTTTTTTCTGATTGGAATCAATCAGTTACAGACCACGCGGCGGGATCTGAAATTTTCGCGCTGCTAATTTTCAACCAGGGAAAGGCAAGCGCAACCGACGCAGCGCTGGCCGGAAAGCAGTGGTTTTGGCGCCGGTGGAGGCGACATGGACGTGGGAAAGGAATGGCCTGGACGGAATCGGGAATCGATCGAAGGATGGATCGCGACGATTGACGAGTGCCTGAAGCGCTACTTCGACGAATTACCGAACTGCGATATGAAGCTGGCGGACTATCTGAAGCTGGCGGAACTGGAAGCAATGGTCGCCGATGAGGGCGAAGAGAGAACGGTCATGCGATGGGTGACTTGCAGAAAGAAGAGTTCGAAAGAGGACGAGTCGGAGAGATAGAGTACGACCCGCTGCCCAGTCAGGAGAAGTTTCACCGGTCGGAGGCGCGGTTTAAGGGGTTCTCGGGACCGATTGGGTCGGGAAAGAGCCAGGCATTGTGCCAGGAGGCGATCCGGCAGAGTTATTTGAACGCGGGGCGGACCGGGCTGATTGGGGCGCCGACATATCCGATGTTGCGGGACGCGACCATGGCCTCGCTGCTGGAGGTGCTGGGAGCGAATGAGATTGCGTACGAGCATCTGAAGTCAGAAAACGTTTTGATCCTGAAGGACACGGGGTCGCGGATTCTACTGCGGGCAGTGGAAGAGTTTGAGCGGCTGCGGGGTACGAATCTGGCGTGGTTCGGCGTGGATGAGTTGAGTTACGCGCCGGAGGGCGCGTGGCTGCGGCTGGAAGGCCGGTTGCGGGATCCGAAAGCGACGCAGTTGACGGGATTCGGGGTGTGGACGCCGAAGGGGTTCGACTGGGTTTACCGGAAGTTCATTGAGACGCCGCGAGCGGGGTACGACGTGATTCTGGCGCAGCCTTATGAGAACCGATTTCTGCTGGAAAAGGTCCCGGACTTTTATGACCGGTTGAAGGACAGCTATGACGAGACGTTCTTCCGGCAGGAAGTTCTGGGCGACTACCTGAACGCGGGTGGATCGCTGGTTTACGGCGCGTTTGCCCGAGGGGTGAATGTGATGCCGACGCTGACGATGGACACTTCCCTGCCCCTGTGTTGGGCGGTGGACTTCAATGTGGATCCAATGTCGTCAGTGGTGGCGCAGATTTCGGGGGGCACGGTTCGCGTGCTTGACGAGATTGTGCTGCATCGGGCGCGCACGGATCACGCTTGCGGGGAGTTTTTTCGGCGATGGGGTTCGCCTCGTGCCGGAGTCGTTGTGTTTGGAGATGCTTCGGGGGCTTCGCAGAAGACAACGGGGCGATCCGACTACGACATGATCCGGGAGTTCTTTTCGGACAAGGCAGTGAAGGTTAGTTACCAGGTGCCGAAGTCGAATCCTCCCGTTAAGGACCGGGTCAATGCGGTGAATGCCCGGCTGCGAAATGCGCGGGGGGAATCGACGCTGCTGGTGGATGCGAAGTGCAAGGAACTGATCGCGGATTTTGAGCAGGTGACTTACAAGGAAGACTCGACGGAGATCGACAAGAACAAGGACAAACGGCGGACGCATTTATCGGATGCGCTGGGTTATCTGATCTGCGAGGAAGGCGGCCGTGCCCCGATTGGGGAGCGGAGTACACGGTTGTTTTAGGGCGCGAGGAATAAGGACAAATGACTTCATACATCAAACAGCAACACCCCGACTTCACGGCGAACTCGCAGATGTGGCGGCGATATCGCGACCTTTACGCAGGCGGCGAGCGCTTCCGGCAGAACGCCGGCGAGTATCTGGTCGCGCGACAACGGGAACCGCTGGAGGTCTATCACGAGCGGCTGAACCGGGTGTTTTACGAGAACTACATCGGGTCGATTATCGACTGGTATACAGCGACGCTGCTGCGAAAAGAACCGGTGATTGAGTTTCTGCGCGCCGGGGAGTCGACGAAGAGCTTCTTTAATGAGTTCATTCATGACTGTGATTTGCGAGGGACCACGCTGCCGCAGTTTTTCCGCGATCAGATGACGGAGTTACTGGTGGCCGGTAAGTCGTGGCTGGCGGTGGATTTCCCGCAGCATGGTGGTCCGGCACAGACTCGTGCGGAGGAGGATGCACTGGGACGCAGCCGGGCGTATCTGACAGCGTATGGCGCGGACGAGGTGATCAACTGGAGCCGCGATCATAAAGGCGATCTGGAGTGGGCTGTGATTCGGACGACGTGCCTGAAACAGGACACGGTGCAGACGCTGGGCTGGCAGAACGAGCGGCGCTGGATCTACTACGACCGGGAACGCTTCGAGATCTATGTGGAGACCGAGGGCGCGAAGGATAAAGAGATCCGGATGGTGGCCGAGGGTCAGCACGGGTTTGCGGCGATCCATAAGGTTCCGCTGTTTGAGCTGAAGATCAGCCCGGGATTGTGGCTGATGAACAAAGCGGCGTTGCTGCAGCTGGAGCACTTCAATAAGTCGAATGCGCTGGGGTGGGCACTGACGATGGGGCTGTTCGCGATGCCGGTGGTTTACTCCGACAAAGAGTTCAAGCAGGCGGTGGGCGAGAGCTATTACCTGCAGCTGGGCGCGACGGATCGCTTTGGGTGGACGGAGCCGGAGGGCAAGGTTTTCCAGATTGCTTCGGATAACCTGGCTCGCCTGAAAGATGAGATTTATCGGGTCTCCTATTTGATGCAGCAGGCGGGCGGGGGCGGTGATCACCAGTCGGGGTTGAGCAAGCAATGGGATTTCAGTGTTACGGCGGAAATCCTGCGGGCTTACGGGGACCTGATGAAGGACGCGATCCGCAACGTGATGACTGCCATTGCGGCGGCACGGCTGGATGAGTGCGAGATCGATGTTTCAGGGCTGGATGAGTTCGACATTGCGGACTTTGCGACCGAGGTGAGCGGGGCTCAGGCGCTGCTGAATCTGGGGATTGAATCGCCGACGCTGAAACGACAGGTTCTGAAGAGAGTGGCACTGAAGTATCTGTGCGACGCGAGGCAGGAAATCAAGAATCGCATTGTGGATGAAATCGATGCGAATCCAAACCAATAAAGGCGGAGAACATGGACGAGCCGAACAGCGTTAACACGATCGTGCAGGCGGCGATCGACGAATACATGCGGCAGGACAGTGCGCGGCGGGAGCCGGCGTACAAGGCCGAACTGCAGGAAGAGAAGCGCCGTCGCGAACAGATGGAAAAGCGGATCAACGAACTGGTGGAGGAGAACCGGCGCAGCCGGGCGCAGGCCGACGAGGCACAGCGTTCCTCCGCGATTCGTACGGAGCTGCAGAAGCTGGGCGTGACGAAAGTGGACCTGGCTTACAAGGTGGTGCAGGACGGCATCGTCCGGTCCACCGATGGGCGGCTGGTGGCGCGGGGCGACGGCGGCGAACTTCCCGTGAATGAGTATCTGACGGAGTTCGTGCAACAGAACCCGGAATTTTTGCCCGCAAGAATCCCTGGCGGTACGGGGATGACGGGTGCGCATAAGGCACCTTCAACGGGTGGCTCGGGCGGTTTCGATCTGGACAAGATCAACCCGTCGATGAGCAAAGAAGATCTGGAGCGTGTGCGGCAGGAGATCCTTCGGGTCGCCACGCAGACGCTGCGGGGAGCGTAGATCGCTTCGGCTGCCCGAGGGCGCCGGACAGGGATTTGCGAACACATTGGCTGCAAGAGAACGAGGGGAGCGGAAACGCTCCCCTTTTGCTTTTGGGGCCGGCAATATTAGCGCCAGTGAAGCTGGGCTAACAACGAAAGACAAAGGACAAAACAATGCCAGCAATTACGTCAGCAAACGTGGCAAACGCGATCGTGAAGCTTGTAGCGGCGGACGCTCTGCCCGCCCTCGTGGGGAACCTCGTGATGGGGAACCTCGTGAATCGCGATTACGAACCGACTTTGGCTCAGGCGGGTGACACGGTCAATGTGCCGATCGCTCCGCAGCTTGTGGCCAACAACCTCGCCGAGGGTGGTACGGTCTCTCCGCAGAATCCCAGCATGGGCAATGCGACGATCGTGCTCAACACCCACGCCGAAGCAACCTTCCAGATTCCAGACGTCACCAAGGTTCTCGCGGTGCCGGATCTGCTGAAGGTCTACATGCAGCCGGCCGTCGCCGCGATCGCGGAGAAGATCGAAAGCGACCTTCTGAACCTGTATGCGGGCTTTACTTCGAACGCCCCGCTGGGGACGGCGGGCACGTCAATCACCGAAGCGCTGCTCGATCAGGCGGAGACCTCGCTGTTCCAGGCGAAGGTTCCGGCCAGCCAGCCGAAGTATCTGGTGGTGGACAGCAACACTTATTCGCAGATGCGCCAGATTCCGCGCTTCAGCGAATTCCATACGGCCGGCGACGCCGGTCTGCGGACTCTGATCGACGGCAGCATCGGCAAGATCAAGGACTTCTTCGTGTTCCGTTCGCAGTATGTGCCCAAGACCGGCAGTTCGCCGGTTGCCACGCACAACCTCGCGTTCGCGAAGGACGCCATCGGTCTGGTGATCCGCCGCCTGCCGCAGCCCCTGCCCGGCACCGGCGCTATCGCCGAATACGCCGAACTGGGCAACTTCGGGATGCGCGTCACGATGAGCTACCAGCCGAACACGCTGTCTCAGCAGTTCACGGTTGACGTGCTCTATGGTTGCGCGGTTCTCCGCAACAACCACGCCGTTCAGGTGAACAGCTAGTCAGCTGATGCCACGGGCCGCTGACCTCTCCCGCGTGACAACGGGAGGGGTTGGCGGCCCATCGTTTTCCAATCAGACACAGAAGAGGAAGCATATGGATCTCAAAACGTACTACGCCAATATCCGCGCCGTGGAGGCCACACTCGATGGCGATTACATCGTGGTGGTGAGTCTTGCGACATCGGAAGGCGGCAAGGCGGGTGTTGCCAGTGAAGTGCCGCGCTATGTGGCGGCGAAGATGATCAACGACCTGCGTGCCCGCGCAGCGACGGCGGAGGAGACTGAGGCTTTCCATACGGCGAGCGAAGATCGCCGGCTGCGCATCGAGCAGGAAGAAGAAGCCCGGCGTATGCGCGTGATGGTGATCCCGGCGTCCGATCTGCGGAAGGGTAAGGACCGGAGTTAAGCGATGGCTCTCTTTGTGGATGGACCCGTCTCGACGGCGGGCGACCTGGCGCGAATTGATGCGGGCCTGCTGGATGCGGCGGAATCGCACGCGATCAATGTGACGACCAAGCTGGAACTGGCGCATGATGCGCTTGCGGCCGATATTCAGCTTTGGCTGGACCGGCTGCGGGGACCGCGGATGGACCAGGTGGTGATGACCGAGACGATCCGGCACTGGGAGCAGATGCAGGCGCTGGCGCTGGTATATCGCGATGCGTGGTTTGCGGACTTGGCAGAGCGGTATCGGGTGCGGTGGGATGAATACTCGCGGCAGTCCCGGGATGCTTATGAGCGCTTTGTGGCTGCGGGGCTGGCACTGGTTTCCGATCCGCTGCGGAAGGCGGCACCTCCGGTGCTGGATAGTTTTGCGGGACCTCAGACCGGTGGGGTGTTCTATGCGTCGGTGGCGTGGGTGAATGCCCGAGGCCAGGAAGGCGCCGTCTCGGAGGCTTCGTCGCTGGAGATTCCGGATGGTCAGATTCTGACGGTGGCGCCGGGGCCAGCCCCGCGCAACGCGACTGGTTACAACGTGTACGTCGGGACGCTGCTGGGTTCGCTGACGCGGAGTAACGATGTACCACTACCGCCAACTGTGAACTTTACTTACATCCCCGGGACGAACTCGGGAGAGGCGCAGCCGTCGGGACAGGCACCCGATTTCGTACATCCGCTGCGCCGGGTTCTGCTGCGCGGATAAGAAAGGACAGTTTATGGCGGGAATTACCGGACAGATCACGAGTACAACTCTAAAGAAACTGCAGGCGCAGAATGACGGCGTCAGCGCACGTGTGGCGGCGATAGTCAGTGCCGATCCGCATCTGGCGGCGATCGGCATCCGGTCAATGGCCGCCCATAACATCAGCGTGGATGTGAGCGAGAAGCTGGGGAACACCACCTATCCGGCTTTGCTTGTTTACTGCGACAAGCTGACGAATTCGATGAAGGAGAAGTTTCGCCGCTTCTCCGGTAAGGCGCATCTGGTGGTCGAGATCCGGCACTCACAGGACAAGCTGGATTCGCTGGAGGCGCACACGCAGGTCTATGTGGACGCCGTTTGCGCCCTGCTGGACGATTCACGAGGCGATTGGGGATCGGGATCGTTCTATCCCGGCGGTTACGACGTGAGCTATGAGCCCGTTGTGCGTGGTGGCAGGAATCTGCTGCAGAAAGCGAAAGTCAGTTTCGAAGTGGAGGTCAGTAAGTAAAACACATGGCATATATTTCATCGAACGCAAATCGCTGGTACTGCGCCCGCGAGGCCACTTATGGCCAGATCCCCGTTGTTACCGCAGATCACCGAATACCCGCTGTCGGGCTGACGGTCCAGCAGCAGAGGGAGAAGAGTCAGAGGCGGGACAAGACGGGCAGCAGAACGTGGACGGGAGCCCCGGCCGGCATGCGGCGCTATACGTCGTTTGGGCTGAGCTCTTACATGCGAGACTGGGCGGACGCGAATACGCTGCCTCCGCAGGGGCCTCTGTTTGAGGCGGCACTGGGCGGGGATGGCGAGTTGTGGGCAGGCGCTGCGATTGCCGAGGGCACGGATGAAGCGAGTCTGCGCTTTGCGGGGCCGCATAATCTGACGCCAGGGCAGGCGGTGAGTTCGGGTGGCGAGATTCGGTTCGTGTCGGCTGTGGTAGATGCGTCAACCGTACTACTGAATGCTCCTTTTACGGTAGTGCCCCCGATTGGAGTGGCGCTGTCTCCGACCGCGACTTATACACCGGATTCGGAGTTGCCGAGTGTGAGTCTGTTTGATTACTGGGACCCGGCTTCCGCTGTGCAGCGTGTGATTCATGGTGTCGCGGTGGATCGGCTGCAGGTG
>CANIHR010000258.1 GCA_947467185.1 Bryobacterales bacterium | reverse complement strand
GCCCATGTCGTAGAGGACGGCGGCGAGAGCGCCATCGACATTGATGGGGAGGGGCTTGACGCGCGCCGTGACATCGGCTTCGAGCGCACGCATGAACTCGGCACCGGCGGTGGGCAAACCAGCTTCGCGGGCCATGTTGAAGAGCACGGAGACGCGAGGGTCAGTCGAGTGGACGCGGTGGCCAAGACCCGGCAGACGACGCCCCTGACTGCGGGCTTCGTCCACGGTTCTTGCGGCGGCTTCTTCGATGGACAGGTTCTCCGCGCGAGCGAGTTCGAGACCGGCGGCGATCATCTCCATACAGAGGGAGCCGGCACCTCCGTGCTCGTCGCCGATGGTGAGGATACCGGCGGCGACGGCAGCGGAGTAGGACTGGCGGTTACCGGAAGCGGCGAGACGGGCTGTGGCACAGGAGGGCGCGCTCGCTCCGTGGTCGGCTCCGGAGATCAGGATGGCGTTGAGGAGTTTGCTTTCGGCAGGCTCCGGGAGGCGACCGCGATGCAGCAGAAACACTGTGTCCGTGAAGCTGACGCGCTCCATCAGTTCGGCGATGTTGTAACCCCGAATGCGGATCGAGTTTTCGGCTGTGCTGACAATCGCGGTGCGCCAGGGAGTCATATCTGTATTAGAACGCGTACTTGAGCGAGAACTGCATAATGCGCGCCGTGGTGTTGTTGCCGGGCGCGGTGCTTTGCGCCTGGGGCAGGATGCGTCCAAAACTGGCGTTGTTCATGGCTCCGACGGGCGGGGCGAACATGACGCTGTTCGGGAGGTTGAAGGCTTCCGCGCGGAACTGCATGGTGTGGTGCTCACGAATCGCAAAGGTACGGGAAACGGAGAGATCCACATTCATGACAGGCGGGCCGACGACGGTGAAGGGCCGGGTGGTGGCATAGACGCCTTTGGGGGCGTTGGCGGGTGTGGTGAAGGCGGCCGGATTGAGGTAGCCTGTGATGCTGCCATCGCCGAAGACGTTGGGCAGGATCTGCTGGGCGCGCTGGTTGCCGGCGCCAGTGAGGGCAACGTCTGTGCCGTAGGTGACCGTGGTCAGGTTCCCGGTGGACCAGCGGATGATGGGCGCGGCCTGCCAGCCGTTGGCGAGGATACCAAGGCGACCGTTGACCTTCGGCGACTGGAGCAGGCCCGAGAGGTTGACCTGGTGGCGATGGTCGGAGGCACAGTTGGAGCGGTCAGCCGCGCGGTTGTTGGGGTCGACGTAGTTGGGGCCCGTGATCTCAGTGGTGGTGGGGTCGGCGATGCAGTGCGAGTACGTCCAGTTGGAGAGGACGCTGAAATTATCCGACAGGCGATGCTGGGCCGAGAACAGGAAGCCGTTGTAGCTGGAGGTAGCGCCGCCATCGAGCCACGCGATGGTGGAGTAGGACGGTCCCCAGGTCGGATTCAGGATGGTGAGGAGGCGGCGGGCAGCGGTGTTGGTGGCTGCGGTGCTGGAGCAGGGTCCGGCGGCGGTAAGGCCGTACTGACCCGCTGTGCAGTTGCCGGGGATGTAGACCTGCGGGTTGAGTTCGCGACCGGCCCAGAGGTGCGCGGTGTGGTTTCCGATGTACGAACCGGAGAAGAGCCACTTGCCGAACTGGCGCTGGACAGAGAGGTTCCAGGTGTTGGCCTGGGGCGACTTCAGGTTGGGATCGGAGACGGCGTAAACGCCGCCCGCGGGGAAGAAGCCGAAGCTCTTGGCGGTACCGGAGGTGGTATTGAACGGATCGCCACCGGCATAACCCTGCCAGGGATTGGAGAGCGGGAAGGGTCCACCCTGACGGGTGAGGGTTGCGCCCCAGGGCGGATTGTTGGACACGCGGGTGTAGAAGAACATGTGGGGCGTGTCGTAGAGCAGGCCGTAGGAGGCGCGGACGGAGGTTTTGCCGTCACCGAACGGGTCCCACGCGAGGCCGATGCGAGGCAGGAGGTGGAGCGCCTTCTTGTTGTACTGCTGATTTGGCGGCGCGTCCGGATCGGTGCTGAAGAGCAGGCCCGGAGGCGGAGTCAACGCGGGGGAGGAGACAGGCGCGGTACCGAACTTGTTGGCAAGGAAGTTCGACATGCTGAACGTCTCGACGTAGTTGTCGGTATTGCGCTGCGGGAGATAGGGTTCGAAGCGAAGGCCGATATTGACGCTGAGGCGACGGCTGACGCGCCAGGCGTCCTGCACGTAGACGCCGTAGTAGTCGGACTTGTCGTTGTCATAGAAGGGACGGCCCTGACTGTACGCGTTGAGCTGGCCGGTAACGAAGTCGGCATAACCGAGGCCCGCGACGCCGCCAGCGGTAGAGTACTGGCCTGTGAAGTTCAGACCACCGTTCACGTTGCGGGTGTTCTGGGCATGCAGGACGGCGCGGATGTACTGGGCACCGATCTGGAGTTGGTGCTTGCCTTTGAGCCAGGTGATGTCTTCCGCACCGGAGTACGCGAGCGTGTTGAAGTAGCCGGGGTTGCTGGCTCCACCGGCGAGAGTTGCGCCGTTGGTGATGGCGAGATTCATCTGCGCGGGGATGATGGCGGTAACGGGAATCCCGAAATCTTTGGGAGATTTGAAGGTGGGAATGAAGCGGGGGTTATAGCTGCGATTCGCCGTGATACGCGTGCTGAAGAAAATGTTCGGGCTGAAGGCGTAGTTATGGCCGATGGCGGTCGACTGAATGTTATTGGACTGACCGGTGGTGCTGCCGGTGAAGAGTGGGTTTGTCTCGTCGAAGAACAGCGGAGTGAAATTGTTCGACAGGATGTAACGGACAAACATGGTCTGCTTGTCGTTGATGGTGTAATCCACCTTGGCCGGGATCTGATATTGACGCTGATTGGCGCCAGCGCCGTAGTTAATCAGGCCACAGGAATTGAGCTGTTTGGTTGGCAGCAGCTTCGCGATGTTCATCGCGATGGGGTCCATCAGGGACGGGGCAATTTTGTTGCCGATGAAGGAGCCGACGAGCGTGATGGCACGGGGCTGGCAGGCGGTGGAGGTGATGGTAGTGAAGTCGCCGGCGAGCATGGCGGGCGTCATGGAGAAGCCGGTTGAGTCGGCGGGGTTGGAACGCTTGATGGTGGACTGTTCGCCGACGAAGAAAAAGAGGCGGTTCTTAATGATGGGGCCGCCGAAGGTGCCACCGAACTGATTCTGCTTCAGGCTGTCGCGAACGAGAGATGTTGCGGTGCGGCCGTTGAAGTTGTAGTTCCGGAGGTATTCAAAAACGTTGCCATGGAACTGGTTGGTGCCGGAGCGGGTAGCCACCGTCACGGAGGCTGCGGCGTGCTGGCCGGTCTGTGCGCCGACGGAGCTGGTTTCCACTTTGAACTCCTGGAGGGCGTCCGGGAACGGCAGGGGCTGGTTGAGACCGTTGAAGGGTTCGTTGGCGGTGGCACCATCGAGCGAGAAGGAGATCTGGTTGGCGTTCGCGCCGGCGACCGAGATGGTGATGGTGGGGTAGTTCTTGTTGGTGTTGAGATCGTTCGCGACCGCGCCCTGGGTGGTGGCGGCTCCGGCGAGGAGAATGAGCTGCGCCGGTTCCCGGGAGTTCAGGGGGAGGTTGACCACTTCATCGTGCGTGATGACCTGGCCGACGCCGCTGCTGCGCGTTTCGACGGCGAGGGCTTCGGCAGCAACCGTCACCTGCTCCGTAATCGCGCCGACTTTGAGGACCGGATTGATGGTGGGGAAGGTGCTGACTTCGAGAACGATACCGGGCTGGACGAAAGTGCTGAAGCCGTCCTTCGTAACTTCCATCCGATAGGGGCCGATGGGGAGGTTGGGGAGGGAATAAGTGCCGTCCGGGCCGGCCGAGACGCTGCGGGTGAGGCCGGTAGCGGTCTGCGTGACTTTGATGGTGGCGGCTGGAACGACGGCTCCGGTGGCGTCCTGAACGGTGCCGGAAATCTGTGAAGAGGAGGTCTGCGCCCATATGGCGGCAGACAGAAGCAGTGCGAGCGAAACGATTCGAACGAAGAATCTCATGTGAACTCCTGGGACTAACCCTGGTAACGGTAAGTCGAGGCTACCAGCGTTTTTCAGGAATTACAGCAAAGTAACAGTGTCGATACGTTACGTGGTGGCGGAGAGATGTAACGGTGTAACACGGTAAAAAGTGACCATTTGCGGCGGGGGCGATGGTAAGGTAATCATGCGGATTCAGGAGGTCTCAGTTGATCGGTTTCAGGAAAAACGTATTGGTGGGGCTGGCGGTGGTACTGCTGGCCGGGGTTTGGGCGATGGCGCAGAATCCCCCGGCGCCGCCCCAGGGTCAGGCTCCGGGCGGTCCTGGTGGACGCGGGCCGGGTGGCCGGGGTCGGGGTGGGCGCGGGGGTCCGCGACTGCGAAAGACTGTGCTGGTTTGGGCTGATACGCGGAACGGGATCGCACAGCATGATTCGACTTCGCACGCGGCGGCGATGATTGAGCGCCTGGGGTACGAGTCGGGGATGTGGGATACGTTTATCCGGACCGATTCGGACATCATTTCCTATGCGCCGAAGATGACGACGGGGCAGCCTGCGAGCGGCGGGCCAAATCTGGGGAATGTGGACGCGATCTTCTTTATGGGGCATCGCGAGATCCAGCTGACGGACCAGCAGAAGGCGGATCTGCTGAAGTTTGTGCATGACGACGGCAAGGGTTTTGTGGCGGCGCATGTGGCGATGACTTCGATGAATTCGTGGCCGGAGTTTGGCGAGATGCTGGGCGGGGTTTATGACGAGCATCCGTGGGGCTCGGCGGCAGGAACTGTGATCAATGAAGATCCGACGTTTCCGGCGACAAAGCACATGCCGCAGACGTTTAATCTGACGGACGAGTTTTATCAGGCGAAGAATTTCTCGCGGGAGAAGAGCCGGGTGTTGCTGCGGCTGGACCTTTCGAAGATGCCGCCGAATGAAAACAACCACAGCAAGAACGGGGATTTCCCGCTGGCGTGGGCCAAGATGTACGGCAAAGGCCGGGTGTTTTACGGGTCGTTTGCGCACGCCGCGAAGACGTGGGATGACCCGGATATTTATCACATGTACTTCGAAGCGGTTCGGTGGGCGCTCGGCATGACCGAGGGCGATGTAACACCACGACCGTACGTACCTTAAGGACAAGGACAATGCGAATCATATGGATGGCGAGCGCCGCTCTGGCGCTGGCAACGATTAGTCACGCCCAAACGGATTGGCCGACGTATGGTCATGATCTGGCGGGGACGCGGTATTCTCCGCTGAAGCAGATAACGCCGGCGAATGTGACGAAGCTGGAGCGGGCGTGGACTTACCACATGACGGTGGAAAACGCGGCGGTGAATGCGCCGCCTCCGAATGCGGTGAATGACTCGGCAACGGCAGGCAGGGGGCGCGGACGTGGACGCGGCGGATTTGGTGGCGGTGCACGGCAGTCGCAGGTTTCGCCTCTGGTGATTGACGGCGTGATGTATCTGACGACGGCTTACAACCGGGTGGTTGCTCTGGAGCCGGAGACGGCGAAGGAGCTTTGGAATTACGAAGTGAAGGACGGGGCACCGGCGACTCGTGGTCTGGAATTCTGGGCGGGGGACGGACAGTCTCCGGCGACGATCTTCTTTGGAACCTCCACCGGGAAACTGATTGCGCTGAATGCGAAGACAGGGAAGCTGATTCCGGGTTTCGGCAATGAAGGCATGGTGGACATGAAGCCGGGGGCGCAGAACGGGATGCCCAACGCGAGCTTCGGGTTGTCGTCGCCTCCGATTGTTTACAAGAACGTGGTGATTACCGGCGCGCATGTGCAGGAGGGCCCCAGCTTTGGGTCGGCCGGCGATACGCGGGCGTGGGATGCGCATACGGGCAAGCTGCTGTGGCAGTTCCATTCGGTGCCGCGTCCGGGGGAAAAGGGCAGCGAGACGTGGGAGGGCGATGACTGGAAGAACCGGTCAGGGACCAACGTCTGGGGCTTCTTTACTGTGGATAAAGAGCGCGGGATTGTTTACATGCCGTTCGGCGAGCCGACGACGGATTACTGGGGCGGGGACCGGAAGGGCAATAATCTTTTCGGGACGTCACTGGTGGCCGCGGATGCGCTGACGGGGAAGCTGAAATGGTACTTCCAGGGCGTGCATCATGACACGTGGGATTACGATTTCGCGGCACCTCCGGTGTTGTTCGATGTGACTTACAAGGGCAAGAAGATTCCGGCGGTCGCGGAGCTTTCGAAGACCGGGTATCTGTATGTGCTGGACCGGGTGACGGGGGCTCCGGTTTACGGCGTGGAAGAGCGGAAAGTGCCGACGGACGACGCACTGCCGGGGGATGTGGCGTCGCCGACGCAGCCGTTCCCGGTGAAGCCGCCCTCACTGGCGCGCAACAGTTTCAAGCGGGAAGATATCGCGACGGTGACGCCGGAACTGCAGAAGTACTGCACGGAACTGTTCGACAGCATTCCGGGCGGGCTGCATGCTGGTGGACCTTTCACGCACTACAACACGACGCCGAGCGTAATCTTCCCGAGTTCGATTGGTGGCGGGAACTGGAATCCTCCGTCGTTTGATCCCTGGCTGGGGTACCTGTTCGTGAACACGATGGACTTCGGCAGCCTGAACGTGATGGTGAAGAACGAGAGCGGGACTTACAGCCGGCAGGGCGTGAATGGGGTGAATCGTTTCTGGAATGGCGAGACGAATATGCCGTGCAACCAGCCGCCCTGGGGTCGGATCTTTGCGATCAATGTGAATACGGGCGACATTGCGTGGCAGTCCACGCTGGGGGTGACCGACTCCCTGCCGGAGGGCAAGCAAAATACGGGGCGTCCGAACCTGGGCGGGTCGCTGGCCACGGCGGGGGGCCTGGTGTTTATCGGCGCGACCGATGACAGCCGGTTCCGCGCGTTTGAATCGAAGACGGGGAAGGAAGTCTGGGTGACGAAGATTGATGCGGGCGCGCACTCGGCCCCGATCACCTTCCAGGGCAAAGACGGGAAGCAGTATGTTGTGGTGACGGCGACCGGGGGCGGATTTTTGGGTGACCGCAGCCGGGCCGACACGATGATTGCGTACAGACTGCCGTAGTTGGGTTTCACTTTGGGGATGGAGCCGTATAGGATAGCCCTATGCGGCTCCTTTCTCTTTTGACGACTACACTTACAGTGACTGCCATGATGAACGCCCAAACGCCTCCGGCCCCTGCTCCGCCCCTGACGCTGACGATACCCGGCTTTGCCGATTCCGGCACGATTCCGGTGGAGTTCAGCCAGGCGGCCGCGGGAGTGGCTCCGGGCGAAGGCAAATCGCCCGCGATGAGCTGGACGAATGTTCCGGCGGGGACGCAGAGCTTCTTCCTGCATTTCCACGATCTGGATCTGGCGCGGAACAAGACGACGGACGATCAGGCGCATTGGGTACTTTGGAATATTCCGGCATCTGCCAAGGGACTGCCCGAAGGCGTGGCGAAGGGGCTGCAACTGCCGGATGGAAGCTACCAGCAGTCGGCGACAGGGCCGATGTATCGTGGCCCGGGCGCCGCGGCGACGGGACCGATTCACCACTATGTGTTTGAACTGTACGCGCTGGATACGAAGCTGGATGTGAAGCCGGGAGCCGATGCGTTTGAATCGCGGGCTCTGGTGATGAAGGCGATCCAGGGCCACATTCTGGGCAAAGCGGTTTACTGGGGTACGTTCCGGCGTCCGAAATAAGAGCGCTGCGCGCTAGCGACCGGGTGGCTCGTAACCGGGACGGGTTTCGTGCCACCCGGCAAAACCGCGGACCAGGAAAGCAACGCCGATGAGGCAGGCCTTGATGCCGATCACGTAGCCCCAGATCCAGACGAGGTC
>CANIHR010000257.1 GCA_947467185.1 Bryobacterales bacterium | reverse complement strand
TTCTGTTGCTGCTGCCGTTGGGCATCCTGCTGCTGTCTCTGTTGCTGCTGCTGTTGGACGTCCTGCTGTTCTTTCTGTTGTTTCTGCCGCTGGACGTCCTGCTGCTGTCTCTGTTGCTGCTGCTGTTGGACGTCCTGCTGTTGTTTCTGTTGCTGCTGCCGTTGGGCATCCTGCTGCTGTCTCTGTTGCTGCTGCTGCCGCTGAACGTCCTGCTGCTGTTTCTGTTGTTGCTGTCCTGTGGTCACCGTCGGCTGAACCCGCTTAACACGACCCATATCGACAACGCGAATGGACTCGCCCGGAGTCGGCACCCTCTGGCGTATGGCTCGAACCTCGGCCGGTCCAAGAGGCCGCCCGGGGTTCTTCACCAGTCCGGGCTGCTGGAGGTCAAATGGCACCGGGGCCGAAGGAGGAGGGGTGCGCGCCACTACGGGGCGGCTCAAGACGTTGGGTGGCGGACGCACTGACCTGGGCGCAGAATTACCTCGATCACCCAGAACGCTTTCACGTTGCGGGGCAATCGCCGGCGCGCCGAAGACCTGCACCGACGCGAGCTGGCCCGCAGGAACTCCCCGCGCATCCTGAGTCACCCTCCGCCCACGGGCGAAAGTGTCCCTCGGTACTGCGGTGACGCCATTCTGAACGTTCCGGTTCGAATACCGGATGTTCGTAATTGCGCTGTTACTCGCATCCCGGCTGTAGCCGTAATAGCTATTTATGGTTGTATTGTTTATTACCGTGTTACTTATGTTTACCCGCCTGAAATAGTCCTGGCTCACAGGTTGAGAGGGGAAATATGGTTCCCGTGGGCCAAGCGGGAACCAGCCAATTGCCGCGGCATTGCCGATTGAAAAACTCAGGCTGAAGCCACCACCGCCGCCCCCAAGCCATGCCACCAGCGCCGGCGCATAGACGGGAGCGCTGCCGAACGGACCCGGTATCCAGCCCCAACGGTTTCCGAAAGAAGCCCACCGTCCATAGTGGTAGGGCGCAAAGCCCCACGGTGCGTCGTCCACCCAGGTCCATCCCCAGGGCGAGATCCAGGCCCAATGCCCGTCGTGATAGGGCGCCCAGCCTGCTGAGACCGTAGTCGGCATCCAGACCTGGCCGTAACCGGGCTGATTACCCCACCGGCCGAACTGGTCGAGGTCATCGTAGCCTGGGACTTCACGGGATACATAACGAGCAGAGGAGGACCGGTCTTCCCGGCGATCGCGCGCGGAGCACCACGCGTCCCACTGATCGGCCGCGGGAGCCACAGCCAGGCTGTAGTCGATTTGATCATCCCCCCGGACGACCACTCTTTGGCGCGCATAAACCGAAAACGCCTGCCCCCCGCCCGTCACGTCGCCTTCACCCTCCCGAACCGAAACGGTGGTGGTTTGGGAGTCCGGATCAACGTCGAGGCGGTAATCGCCCGGTCGCAAGGGTCGGAATGCGAGGTTGGGGGTATCGATCTCAAACATCTGGTTCGTTCCGAAATTGCGGATGTGGAACGCCAGCGTACCTTCGGAGAGCCGGATCTGAACATTTCGGTCATCGAGGTCCAGAAACTGGAATGCGGTATTTGCGCCCAAACGTAAGGCGGTCGAGCCGACGTGCAATTCAGTTCGCGACTGAGCACCGGTCCAGATATTGTCACCGGCGATCAGAGGCCGGTTCAGGCTTGCGTCCACCCAATCATTCATCCCCGCCGGCTGAAAAGATACCGGACCGTCCATATAGTTCAGGCGACCAATTCTGCCCGGAGGATCCGTCTGCGCCGTCAAAAGCGCTGCTGACCCGATGACAAAGATGACAAGGCCTGTGAGTATACGCCGCATGACTTTTCCCCTTATTCCTTTTGGTGCTGTGTCGCGCGGAAGACCGAGCGGCTAACCTGACTCTGTGCACGTGCGATACCAGGGCGGTCGCAATGGAATCTCTCCGGGGGATGCCCTGTAATTGAACCGGGCGAGTCATTGAATGGCAGAGAAGAGAGTAAAGAGGGGGCGCGGGTGAAAGCGGGGTGACGTTACGTGGTCAACGACACCCTGCGGTCAAATGAAACAGGCACAGCAGGTGGAAACCATTCGACGGGTTTCCGATTGCTCACTGATCTTCGCTTTGTAAGCACTGCGACACTGACAAAGACCCTCCGAACACCGGCGGAAGTACCAGAAGATCATCGCTTCTTTCCCCCGACGAAGGGGATCGTGGCGGCCTGTTTCATCCAGGACGCCACCTGGCTTGCGTCGAAATCGTCCAGTGAAGCTAACTCGATTCCGCGGGTCGATTTGCCCATTCCGATCGGAGTCACAGGCGGTTCCGGCTGGATCTCCGTACCCCGTATGAACATCAGCTTTACGTGGCCGACGAATGCGCCGGAAGAGAAGCACCAGCCCCCGTCGACCCCGTAATACGCCATCCCCCACTTCACCGCGCGACGGAGACCCGGTAAACTCTGGGCCGCCAGCGCATCGATGCCCTCAGCAATGGCGCGCTGGGGTTCCGGCAAGGCGGCGATGTACGCGAACACGGGTTTGTCTCCGGTTGCGGCCTTCGCCGGGCTTGCCTTGCCGGTCATGGCCACCAGCAGCGGCGCGGCGGGCTGATCGCCTGGCCGCGTCATTCTGCCTGTGGGCCTGATCCCAGACTGAGGAGGAGTTCCTCGAGTGCATCCAGCTGTTCCGGCAGCCCGCCCGTTGATCCGGAGGCGACGGCGGCGTCCAGCGCTTCGGTTGAGGGATAGAGATCGTGCACGACCACCAGCGTCCTGCCGTCGTTTTCCTCGAAGGTGACCGTGGTGACAGTGGTACCTCCCTCCCCTTCCTCGTTGGTCCACACGAGGCGCGAGTTGGGCGTAACTTCCAGGTAGGTGCCGAAGAACTCCATTGTCGAGCCCTGGTGGCTGAATGTCAGCCGGTACCCGCCTCCCACACGAACATCCATCTCGCAGGAAAGCAGGGTCAGACCGAACGACTTTGGTACCCACCACTTCCTGAATAGTTCTGCCCTGGTCCACGCCTCGAACACGAGGTGCGCGGGACCGTTGACGGTGCGTGTGACCACGAGTTCGCGTCCGGACTTCCGTTCCACCGCCGTGGGGTTCTTCGTGAGGGTGGCCTCACGTTGTCTACTTTCGTCCATCGATATTCTCCTTCAGTTTCAATTCCTCAACAACGTTGTCCAACTCGTCGAAACGTGCGCTCCAGAGCTGGCGGTACGCCTCGATCCATGCCGCCTCTTCCTGGAGTCCGCGCAGACCGAGCCTGCAGGTCCTCACCCGCCCCACCTTCTCGGTGGTGACGAGTCCGGCTCGCTCCAGGACGCCTACATGTTTCTTCATACCGGTGAGGGTCATCTGGAACCTCTCGGCGAGAGCAGTGATCGAAGTGTCCGCACGTCCGAGCTGCTCCAGGACACCGCGCCGGGTGGCGTCAGAGAGCGCGCCGAACGAGGAATCGAAGTGGGGCTGGCAACACTGAGCCATATGGTTCAGTATATGACATGAAGTGCCGGTTTGCAACGGGAGAAGAGAAATCGGATTTGCCGCGCCGTGATAGTATCCGGGATACCCCAATGCCTGTCACGCCTACCACCGCCCTGAATCGACGCCATTTCGTAAAAGGGGCCGCTGGAGCGGCTGCCGCTACGTTACTTTCGGGAGCGGAGCCGGAGCGGCCGAATATCCTTTGGCTTTTCTGGGAAGATACGGGGCCTCACTTTGGGTGCTGCGGGAATCCGTATGCCGTAACTCCCTTCGTTGACCAGCTGGCGAAGATAGGCTGCGTCTACGACAACGTCTGGGGAAGCGCGCCGGTGTGTGCGCCGTCGCGAAGTGCGATTATCACGGGCGTTTGTCCGACTTCGTGCGGGGCGGACCACATGCGGTCCATGAGTCCGATGCCGGCGGGGTGGAAGATGTTCCCGGCGTATCTGCGCGAGGCTGGATATTACTGCGTCAACAACGGCAAGGAAGATTACAACCTGGAGAAGCCGGAGGGGACGTGGGATATCTCGTCGGCTGGTTCGCCGGCGCAGCCGCTGGACCCGAAAAAAGGTCACTGGCGGGACCGGAAAGCGGGGCAGCCGTTCTTCGCGGTCTTTAATGAGATGCGGACGCATGAGAGCCAGATTTTCCTGAGTGCGACGAACAAAACTCTAAAGCATGATCCGGCGAAGGCGTGGCTGGCGGAGTTTCAGCCCGATACTCCGGAAATGCGACGGGACTGGGCCCAGTATCACGACCTGATGACGGAACTGGACGCGCGGCACCAGGTTCGGATGGAGGAACTGAAGCAGGACGGGCTGCTGGAGAACACGATTATCATTGTGAGCAGCGATCACGGGACGGGCGTGGCTCGCTATAAAAGGATGCCGTATGACTCCGGGCTCCATGTGCCGCTGGTGGTGTACTTCCCGGAGAAGTTCCGGCATCTGGCGCCGAAGGATTATGTTCCGGGTGGGCACAGCGATCGGCTGATCGGAACGATGGATCTGGGCCCGACGACGCTGAGCCTGGCAGGAATTCAGCCTCCGGCGTTCCAGCACGGGAAGGCGTTTGCAGGGAAATACGAGGCGGCACCGCGGCAGTACATCCACGGGATGCGGGGGCGGATGGATGAGCGAATTGACCTGATACGGTCAACGCGGGATAAGCGGTATGTCTATATCCGGAATTACCATCCGCACAAGATTTACGGGCAGCATGTGACGTACGCGTGGTCGCTGCCGTCGACACCGGTTTGGGAGAAGCTGCACCGGGCGGGGAAGGTGACGCCGGCGCAGGCCAGGTTCTGGGAAACGAAGCCGGCGGAAGAGTTGTACGACTTGCAGACGGACCGGAGCGAGGTGCGGAATCTGGCGGGGTCGGCCGCGCACAAAGCGACACTGGAGAGGTTCCGAAAAGCGCACCGGGCGTATGAGCTGGAAGTGAAAGATATCGGACTGCTGCCGGAAGGCGAGATGCATGCGCGGGCGGCGGGATCGACGCCTTACGAGATGGGGCATGACCCGAAGAAGTTCCCGGTGGAGCGAATTCTGGCGGCGGCGGAGCTGGCCAGTTCGGGGAAGGCAGACGCGACGAAGCAACTGGAAGCAGAGCTGCGGGATGCGGACTCCGGGGTTCGATACTGGGGCGCAATGGGCGCTTTGATTCGAGGGGCGGCGGAGGTACAGAAAATGCAGAACTCTTTGCGGAAGGCGCTGAGCGATACCTCGCCATATGTCAGAATCGCGGCGGCGGAGGCGCTGGGAAGATACGGGAGCGAGGAGGAGCTGAAGACTTCCCTGCCCGTGCTGATCGGGCTGGCGGATTCGGCGAAGAACAACAGCTATATTGCCATCCAGGCACTGAATGCGATTGATGCGCTGGGCAAGAAGGCCGCCCCCCTGAAGGGGCAGATTGCGGGGCTGGCGAAGGTGGATCCGAAGTCGCCGGCGCGGGTAAACACCGAGTACACGGGCCGGCTGGTGGAGTGGCTCGGCTCCAACCTTTAAGGGGCTGGAGCCGGGTTCCGGTTACTTGCGGACGGCGGGCTGCGAGACGGCCCGGATGGGTGCCTTGCCGGGTGCCTGGCGGGCGATGAGCTGGGCGGCAAGGTTCTTCAGTTCCGCCACTTCGGCACGGAGCGCTTCGACTTCGGAGCGTTCGGTCTTGATGGTTTCGGAGCTGGAGACCTCGGTTTTGAGCTGGGCGAGTTGCCGCTTCATTTCCGCGAGTTGCGCTTCCTGATCGAGAATCCGCTGGCGAAGCTTTTGCGTTTCGTTCAGGAGGAGTCCGGGGAGGAGGTGGTACGCGACGGTTTCGGGCTGGCCGTTTTTGTTGCGGACAACCAGTTCGGGGAACGCATCGGCGACTTCTTCGGCGATGAGACCGTGCTGGATGGGTTTGGTGCCATCGGCCTGGGGCTTTTTGTAGCGGAAGGTGACGGGGCGGAGATTGTAGAGGCGTTCGCTGGCGGCCGCCATGGGCTGGATGTCCTCTTTGTAACGACGGGAAGAGGAGACGGTGCCGAGTTTGCCGCTCGAGTCGATGAGAACAGCCGTCCCTGCTGTGGTGGTGGACTTGCTGTAAATACCGTGGATATAAGTAGCCACCGTATCATCGACTCCGTCATCCCGGCCGATCCGTATGGTGTAGTTGTCACCGTCAACGCCGAGATTGCCTATATAAGTGTTTCGGGTTCCTGAGTTGAGGTTTACGCCGGCATCGAACCCGATCATGGTGTTCATAAACCCGTTTGCGGTCGCGGACCCGGCACCAAAACCGATGGCAATATTGTAGGCGCCCGAACCATTTGAACCCAGAGTATTGGTGCCGAATGCGATGTTGTCGTGTCCGCTGCTGTTTGACTGCAAAGCAGAGTTCCCGATAGCGATATTTGCATCGCCGGTGGTGCTGAAAAACAACGCGTTGTAGCCGATAGCTGCGTTGCCAATGCCGGTCGTATTCGCATTGAGGGCATCGATGCCCAACGCCAGGTTTCCGCTGCCGGTGGTATTCGACGCCAGTGCTAAGTCGCCGATTGCGATGTTGCCGTTTGCGTCAGACGCAACGCCGGTGGGGCCGGTGGCTCCGGTTGCGCCGGCGGGGCCTGCACCGCCGGGGGCGCCGGGTTCACCAGCGGGGCCAGTGGGACCGGTGGCTCCGGAGAGTGCCGAGGAGGTACCGAGTTGCCCGTTGGTATCGATGACGACGGGGAGGAGATTCTGGCTTCCGATCGTCACGCCGTAAACCCCCTTCAGGTGGGCCTCGGTGTGGTTGTCGTTTCCGATTCTGATCACGTTGCTTTCACCCTCGAACCCCGGGTGGGTGAGGTAGATGTTATTGCTTCCGGCATTGAAGTTGCTGCCGGCGTTGCTGCCGAGAATGAGGTTCTGACTGCCTTCGATAAGGGAAGCACCCGCAACGAATCCCACTGCGACATTGTCGTCGCCCGTCGTCAGGCCTTGTAGTGCGCCCTTGCCCAGCGCGACGTTGCGCACACCGGTCGTATTATTTGCGAGAGTGAGGACACCAACGGCGGTATTTTCGGAGCCTGAGGAATTAATCGGCAGCGCCTGGGACCCAACGGCAACGTTGCGATCCCCGGTAGTTAGATCCAGCGCCTGGTAGCCGACGGCGGTATTATCGCCTCCGGTCGTGTTGGAAACCAGACTGAAGGCACCGACGGCGGTATTTTGAGACCCCGTGGTGGTGTACTGCAGGCTCAGGTGGCCGAAAGCCGTATCGGTGGCTGCCGTGGTGGCCGAGCTGAATGCCAGATTGCCGGCAGAAGTATTGGCATTCGGGTCAGCCAGGACGCCGGCGGGACCAGTGGGGCCGGTGGCTCCGTTGAGGCCGTTGCTTCCGGTGGGGCCGGTTGGGCCATCCGCTCCCGTGGGGCCAGTGGCACCAGTGAGGCCGGTTGCGCCGGTCGCGCCCTGTGCCGCAAGGACATCCCAGTTGGGTTTGCTTGTATCCGGCGGATGGTTAAAATTGGAACTCGTCAGGCTGATGTAGGTTGCCCCGTTGTAGGTCACAACGTCTGAGATCTCGTACGTTGTGGCGTCGGACCAGCTGTTGCGATAGACGATGCCGGTCGCTCCGGTGGCCCCGGTGGCCCCGGTTGAACCAACAGCACCGGTTGCACCCGTCGTTCCCGCAGCACCCTGCGCACCGGTGGCTCCGGTGGCACCTGTCGCTCCTGTAACACCCTGCGCCCCTGTCGCTCCTGTGTCACCCGTGGCCCCGGTTACGCCAGTGGCGCCGGTGGAACCCGTCGTTCCCGCAGCACCGGTGGCTCCGGTTGCACCAGTAGCTCCGGTTGTCCCCGTGG